>JAHDBW010000268.1 GCA_020630175.1 Anaerolineales bacterium | reverse complement strand
GGCAAAAATAATTACGTGCACATTAGGCTTGTTAGCTCCACGCTGTGCGCAGTAACTTATGCTATGCTTCGCGCTATGGACATGAATAGCTACACTGATCTAGACGTGGTGGATTACATCAACGTCACGTTTGAAACTTATGACAAATTAGGCTACCGCGCCTATGGCTGGGCAAAAGAAGAAGCAGCTGTTCCGCTAGCACAGCTGCCTAAGCCACTGGCCGATTGCAAGCTGGCCTTGATTGCCTCTGGTGGGGTGTATCAGGCGGGGCAAGTGGCGTTTACGCATAAAGATGACGTCACCTTTCGCGAAATCCCAACGGATGTGGCGACTGAAGATCTGCGCGTTTCTCACTTTGCCTATGACATGACCAATGCGCGGCAAGATCCAAACGTCGTCTTTCCCATTGACCCGTTGCGGGCGCTGGTAGCGGAAGGCGTATTAGGCGGCCTCACGCCAAACGCACTGACCTTCATGGGCGGCATTTATTCCCAACGGCGCTTGCATAGCGAACTCATTCCCAACCTCGTGCAGAACGTGCGTGACATGAACGCCGACATTGCCTTGCTGGTGCCCGTCTGACCAGTGTGTCATCAGTCCGTGGGGCTGATTGCACGTGAATTAGAAGCGCTAGGCATTCCAACTATTTCTATGACAAGTGCGGCATCGATTACCGCATCGGCCAACGCGCCACGCGGAGCGTTGTTAGATTTTCCACTCGGGCATACTGCCGGGCGGCCTAACTTACCAGACGAACAAATTGCGATTATGCGTGATGTGCTAGGTCTGTACGAAACCGTCACCGAGTCGGGCACGATTACGCCGCTAAACTACACATGGCCTGGCGATTGGAAACCAGAAGCCCGCGCACCGATTGACCATCGTTCGACCCGCTACGACACGCCCCAGTATCAATCTGCTGCGGATGAGAAGCTAGCCGTTGAACGCTACGGGGAAGCAATCGCTTGCGCGGTATGTGTACCTACTGACGTCCCAACACGTTAGAGAAGAAGAGAGATAGAGAACGCGCTGCGCGCTAGAGATAGAGTGGGAACGCTTTATTTCTAGCGCGTTTTTGAATCTGGCAGCGTGAATTCACGTTCTAAATAAACAAAGGGTTGGAGGATGTCCCAGTCAAGGTCAATGCCCAGGCCAGGGGCATCGGTGGCATAAACATAGCCGTCTTGGTCGGGCCGGAAGCCAGCGGTGGCACCGAATTCGTACTTATCATAGGGTGTGACCAGTTCAAAGAATTCACAGGCATCATGCGCTAGCATCAGGTGTAGGTTGGCCGCTTGTGACAAGGTGTAGCCCCAACACTGCAACTCTACTTTCTTCCGGTGCGCTTGCGCCATGCCCATGACTGGGGCAGCAGCAGCGTAGCCACCCAGGCTCGTAATATCAAAGCGAACGCGGTCAAAGCAGTCGTGCGTAATCCCGTGCCGGATGAGGTCTACATTGGGCATTTCATTGCCACCGGGCACAATATCTGTGTCAATCGCAGCGGTCAGCTTTTGATAAGCGCTCAGGTCAGTGTCTGGCATGGGTTCTTCGAAAAAATCCCACTGACATTTGTCTAAGAGCCGCCCCATACGCAACGCCTGCTGATAGGTGTAGTTGGCATCGACATCCAAATTGAATCCTAAACCGCTGTTGCCATAAGCTGCATCAATCGCGGCGACTAACGCCATATCCTCTTCAAAATATCCTTTGGCGTGAATTTTGACCGCGCTGAAATTGTTAGCTTGCATCTGTTCGATATAGCCAAGGTAGCCATCGATGTTGTTAAAAAGTGGACTAGAAGCATAGGCCCGCATACGGTGCTTGCTCGCGCCCAGCATTTTGTAAAGCGGGATGCCAATCTTGCGCGCTTTTGCATCATGCCAAGCGATATCAAATAGCGACAGCGCATAGTGTTTGAGCGGGATATATTTGCGCTGCATTTCGGCGACGGTCTGCGGCCAGTTGTACATGCCACGTCCCATCAAGAACGGCGCGGTTAGGCAGGCACTGTGAAATGCAGTTTGGTCAAATTCATGTTCAACCCACATCGTAATCCCAGCGTGCCCTTGGGTACCATCGGTAAACGTTAGCTCAGCAACAATGAGCGCTTCATACATTTCACCTAAGTGCGCTGACCAGCTTTGGCGCGGGCTGTCTGGGCCGATGGCAGAGAGTTTTATATGTTGGAGTCTGGGCATAGTAGGAGAGCGCGCTTCGCGCTAGAAAAATCGAGCATTTGCACAATGCAGTTTTGTCTTTTTACTGTCGCATCAATTCGGCGATTTGTACGCCGTCGATGTCGCGGAAGGCTTTGTTTTCAGAGATAGAAAGATCGGCTGCAAGGGCGGCGGCTTTGCCGTATTCGAAACATTGGGCTGTTACGCGGCAGCTGGCTAAGGCTTGATGCTCACTGCTTAGGCAGCGTCCCGCGACAATAATGTTATCGCCAACTTCGGGTATTAGCGTCTCAAATGGCACCTGATAGTAATCGTTATACAGCCATTCGGTTTTAGGCTTTGCGCCATAGTGCAGCTCAATTGGCCATGATGAGTTGACAATGCCGTTGGCAAACTTTCGCGTATTTGCAACATCGTCATTGGTTAGCCGCGCGCGCCCCACAATGGAGCGTGTTTGGCGCACCCCAACTTCGTTCGCATAATCAATGAAGTAACTGTCTTCACAACCGGGCACGTTGTTGCGCATAAAGTTGAAGAATTCCAAGGCTTGGTACATTGAGAATTGCTCGGCCTCAGTATGGTCTACATGATCAGTAACATCCAAAGCGCGCCCATCAAAGCCAGTAATCTTAGTGGCATTGACCAGCAACTCCCCCTGATTGACCGTTGGGAATAGCCAGACCTTTTTACGTAGTAGGGCGTCGTGCGCCATTAGCATATTCACAACTTTTGGTGGTGAAATGGTGTCCGCACCCCAATACTTGAGATATTTTGGCATATCCACATTGCCAACTTTGAAGATCATTGTCGGATTTTGGATGACGCCATTGTTCCCCTTGGTTGTGGCTAAGCCCATCCGATAAACCACATCTGCATCGCCACTACAGTCGATAATGCGCTTGCCATAGGCCGTTGTAAAGCCAGACTTAGTGTGCAGCACAACCCCGCTCAGCGTATTGTCTTGCGTGATCACATCGATCATTTGCGTGTGCAGTAGCACGGTCACGTTGGCCTCACGCAGCATGCCGGTGGAGACGCGTTTATACGTGGCGCAGTCATGCGTGGCAACCCACGTCTTGCCGTAAATTTGTGGCGCTGTCAGCCCGCCTTGGGTATATAACGTGCTACGAAAGCGTTCGGCGAAGCCAAACACAATTTGCTCAGGCGTGCCCTTGTGGGGATCGTCCACGGTCAGATAGAGCCCACAAATGGTGCCAGACATGCCAGACACAGCCGCGCCCCCACAAAAGGCACGGCGCTCAATCAGCAATACGCTGCGGCCAAGCTCAGCCGCATTGACGGCGGCAGAAATCCCGGCAGGTCCACCGCCAACAACGATGACATCAAAGTTGCCAAATACGGGCAGATTAGTTTTATAAGAATCAGGAAGATTGCGGGTATAGGTCATAGTACGTTGATTTTACGCGCTTATGCGGTGACTTGACGCGCTGAAGTTATTGAATTTCGCCAAATTGCAAACCTTATGCATCTGTTCGCGGTTATAGTCTGGAACAAGGTATAAGACAGCTGCCAAGGACAGTCAATGAAAAACATTGCTCAATATCTAATTATTATGGTGCCGGGCGCGGTATGGGGCGCGGCGTTTATTGTCGTTAGTATTATTTTGCCGTATATGTCGCCGATGTCAATTGCGATGTTTCGGACGGGGATTTCGGCGTTATTTCTAACAGTCTTACTGCGTGCCTTAGGCGGCAAGTGGCATCGCGATTGGGTTGAATGGGCACTGATTTGGCGGCTCAGCGTCTTGAATCTGAGCGCTTTTGTGATCACCGCGTGGGCACAACAATCAATCTCAAGCGGCTTGGCAACAATTTTGTCCGGCACGATTTCGCTCTTTACCGTAATTGCCGCACACATCTATACCGATGATGACAAACTTACCCAAGCCAAAGTGAGCGGCATTTTGCTAGGTCTAGTGGGTGTGATTATTCTAGTTGGCGTGGGCGCGCTGACCGAAATTGGCCAATCTGTTCTTGGGCAACTGCTGGTGTTAGTCGCGGCGCTGTTTTACGGATTAGGGGGCGTGTTTGCCCGCCCTGTACTGGCGCGCCAACCACAAGCCGATAGCACTTGGGTGCGCCGCATTCGCGTATTAGCCATGCAGTTTACAATGTCCTTTTGTATGATTACGCCGCTGGCTCTCTTCGTTGAAAATCCATTTTCACTGACAATTCCGCCGCATATTTGGCTGAACTTAGTCTTTCTAGGCATTGGCGTCACCACCTTTGCCACGCTCACGTATTACTACCTGATCGAAGCCTTTGGCGCGACAGGTTCCTCAATGACGATGTATGTTATTCCAATCACGGGCGTCATTCTGGGCGCACTGGTCTTGGGCGAAGTGGTCACATGGACCATGCCGGTAGCGTTGGTGTTTATTTTGGGTGGGGTGTATGTGGTGAATCGG
>JAHDBW010000267.1 GCA_020630175.1 Anaerolineales bacterium | reverse complement strand
GATAGACAGAGACGCTGCTGAGAGGTGGCGTTTTTTGATTCTGGGGGAGGATTGAGATGAAGCTCTTCTTCCCGCAATGTTCTGACAAATCGTTCAGCGACACCATTTTGCCAAGCTTCTCCGATCCAATAAAAATTGACACCAGAAGCAGAGTCTGATCTACCCTAACCTAAAACGGCGTTTCACAGCAACACTAGTGAAACGCCGTTTTTGTTTTATGTGCCAGTGCTTTTACCGAATATTGCACGCTTCTCTATCCGCGCTTACCTGCGCTCGTCAGCGGCTAAAAAATCTATCCCGTCAAACACATTGAATTTGGCAACAGCCTTAACTGGATAGGCTACGAAGCTAAAGGCGGCGAGACGTTAGCTGGTATTGCTAATGAATTCAATACTTCATTAAGAAGTTATCGACATGACAATGCATGACTGAATTTAAATGGAGCGCTGTCTGTTTTTGAACAGCCTGTTTAGGAATTGATATATTTATCATATCTTCAATTTAGTAAATTGACTCAAAGGGTCTTAGGTATTGTATTGTTTGTTCTTGCGGTTTTTACTAACTGTATTTTTTGAGAATAAGAGAAATTTAGATGTTTATTGTTAGAAAAGCGTTTGTTCTGCTTGGTGTTATTTTATTTATTGTTTTGATGGCAACTTTGCCAATTCAAAACGTGCGCTCAGCACCAGCGCTGCAAAGCTATCCAGATCCATTTACGCCAGGGTCATACAGTCCTTTAGCCACTGACGGGCGTTATGACTATACGGACTACTCAATCGCCACATATCACCCAGGGTCTGGCGAACCAATTGTGCGGTTTGAAGAACTTGAGTTTTATATCACCGGCGGGAACTATCTAATCATTACACCTGGCGTTCGCTTTGGTGATTTTGAGGTTTGTGTTGAAGGTCTGGGCTGTGAAGTAAGTCCGCGGCAGTTTTGGTATGGCATCTGTTTGCCAGACCTTAGTACGCGTAAAGTGACTGTAAGGGGGGCAAATGGTAAGACACATGCGCATCTTGACGGGTTCTCGCTTGAAGTGCGTGACAAATATGCGCCGGTTACCAGTGTTTCTGTCGTCCCTGCTGCACCTACTGGTAACAATGGCTGGTATAAAGGCCCAGTCGCAATTGGCCTAGATGCCATTGACGTAAACTCTCCTATTACTGGTGTGCGCGAGACTTCATTTGATGGCATGCTCTTTGTTGCCAATGACGTAGATGCCGCTACCAGCACTGATAAGGTTACTGATTCCACTATTTACAATGTTGAAGGCAATAACAACATCAGCTATTTCTCTAAAGATAAAGTTGGTAACACTGAGGTTGCCCAAACACTTAACCTGAAAATCGATTCAGTTGAACCTGCTACAGCGGCGACCCTAACTGGAACGCTTGGCTTAAATAATTGGTATGTTAGCCCTGTTGACGTGGCTTTAGCACCCGCTGACGCATCTTCTGGCGTTTTTAGCACCACATTTAATAATGCAGTTTATACAGCGCCAGTTAATTACCCAACGGATGGAATTTATACGCTGAAATATCTTTCAGAAGACAATGCCGGCAATACTGAACGTGAGCAAACTGCTGAATTGAAAATTGATACGCTCCCGCCTATTACAACTGATCAACGCTTTGGTACGCCCGGCAATAATGGCTGGTATATATCACCGGTTGCGGTTGCATTATTTGCTAACGAAGATACCTCAATTACTGCTGATGTGTCTGGCGTTGCTGGTGCAGTTTTAGATGGGGCCGCCTATACAGTTCCTGTACTGTATACGGCTGAAGGCACTACAACATATTCTTATAATTCAGTTGATCTTGCCGGTAACATTGAAACAACAATTACCAAAGATTTTAAGATTGACACAATCCCGCCAGTTACTACAGTCACGATAACAGGTAATCAGTTGCCAAATGGTTGGTATGTTGGCCCCGTCACGGTTAGCACGACAGCTACCGATTCGATGTCTGGCTATTTCACAACTTATATCGATAGCACATCACAAATAACAAATACGTATTCATACGGTATTCACTATGTGACCGTTGCTAGCGAAGATTTAGCAGGCAATGTTGAAGTGCAACAAGAGTTTGAGATCAAGATTGATGATGGCGATCCTAAACTCGGCGTGTCTATTGATGGGCAAAAATGTACATGGGGCATGGGCTGGTACACTAGCCCATTAAGCGTTCTTGCTACTGCTTCAGATGGTGGTG
Organism: Anaerolineales bacterium; assembly: GCA_020630175.1. Taxonomy (GTDB): domain Bacteria; phylum Chloroflexota; class Anaerolineae; order Anaerolineales; family UBA6668; genus JAHDIM01. The sequence continues at coordinate 2,392 of JAHDBW010000267.1, read as the reverse complement.
CAGGTCTAAACGGGTTGTTTGTAGACGGCCAATTACAACGGAGTAATGGGCGCTGGTCGATGACAATTAGTAGCGAAGGTAGCCATCGTATCCCAGAGTTTAAGGCGGTAGATATTGCTGGTTACACGAAAACCCGACCGTCTGAAACGCTCAAAGTCGATTTAACTCCCCCGCAATTTACCATCAATGCGACGCCAGATGATGATGGCATCACAATTGATGTGCAGGCAAGAGACAACCTGAGCGGCGTGCGGGGATGGACGACCGAACTTATCAATGAAGCTGGCCAAGTGGTGCAGTCTTGGACATCACGTGAAACGCAACGTTGGGCCGCTAACGGAGCCGACTCGGGTGACTATACCGTGCGCGTTTGGGGCCATGACGAAGCCTGCCATCGTGGTGAAAGTGCCGTCCGGGTGGGCTGGAATAACGGCTTTTTTGGCCGAACAACTGTAGAAGAGCTGCCAACCGCAACACCCACAATTACCCCAACGTTAACGCCCACCCCAGTTCCAACGACAACATCATTTTTATCTCCTACGCCTACCTTTACGCCGCTTGTACAAGCAGGGTTGCCGGTAGAGCCGGAAGTTTTACCCGTAATCCCACTGAATACGCCGGGGCCAATCGGTAGTGGCACGTTATTGCCAGGATTGTGGAAAAGCAATGTCGGCTTAATTACAGCGCAACAAATTACGCCTAACGCCACAGCTTTAGCATATATAAACACATATAAAGTCACGACGCTCACACCAATTACAGAATTTCTGCCATTACCAGCGCCGCCAATTAGTGCGCCAATAGAACCGCCAACAACAATTTCTATTAGAGCACCCAAGCCGCCTATTTCTCAAGGGCCAAATACCAATGTAGGTGCAGGCATTTTGGCGGCGGCAATGGCGGCAACGGCAGGTGTTGCTGGGGCAGCAGTGCTGGCGAAACGGTCACCAGAAGCAAATACTGTTATGGGCAACTACATGACAGAAAAAGAGGCGGCACGTGCCAACAAACACGTCAGCGCCACAACTGGCACCACAACCATCAAGCCAAAGACGTACCTAAATCCCCGCACTACGGAAATATGGAATTGGATTAGGAAAAATCTGAGCCAAGCCATTGAAGCCATCCGATATTACCGAGAAACCGGTAAGGTCTGGCCTGCTGGCGCGAGTTTATCTGTTCTCACACTGGCCTCATTGCTGATGTTCTCTCCATTAATTGACCGCGTGGCACGTCCTGTGGACCAAACGCCACAGTTAAACGTGCCCTTAGTAATGCAAGAACCAGGCTCCTTAAATTGTGGGCCTGCCAGCCTGAACATGGCCATGCAATACCTAGAAAAACAAGGTGAAAAGCCAGACGCCCCAGAAAACGATGACATGATCGACTGGATGGAAAAAAACAACCTCATGCATAGCTATGGCACCGGCGTAGAAGAACTCGCATACGCTGCCCGTGAACATGGATATGAAGGTAGTTATTTCTTTCATAACAGTGAGCCAGCCGACCTCCAGAAATTAGTGCGCGAAGGCAGCCCCGTAACCGTTGCTGTTAAGTTAGAAGGCTACCCGCAAGAAGCAGGGCACTTCGTTACCGTGACCGGTGTTACAGATAACAACGAATACTATATTGTCAATGACCCGCAGTTTGGAGAAACTTACGTAGAAAAAGAAGTCTTCGAAAAATCTTGGGCAGACAATGGCAACGCTGGCATGGTGACCAAAGTAGAGCCAGACCCATTGGTTCCTGCAAGCACATTACCGTTGTTTGCTGGCATGGGCATGACCGTTGCCCAAGGCCTAGCCTATTTTCGAAAGAAAAAAGACCGCAAAGGCATTGGTGCAGGCTATCCGCAGACAGCACATGATCCAGAGCGTTGGGGGTATGCGCCACCGTTCCAAAATTGGAATGATGAGCATTGGACGCTGCGTTACGGTGGTGAGTCTTTAGCTGTGCTGGCACGCGAAAACAACATGCACTTGCCCACCTTAATGGCTGCTAATGACATTACCGACCCGCATGAACTGATGCCTGGCCGGATGATTTTGATCCCAGCCAGCGCATTAAATAATCCAACCCCGGCACCCATCACACCAGAGCCTGTTATTGGGCAACATACGGGCAAGGTCCTAATCACTGGACCTACTGTAAATCATAATATTAGTGTCGAAAAAGAGATAAAAGATATTAAGCCGCCGTTGCCGTATACCCAAGTCCAATATAACGAGTGGGTCCGCGACGCAGAAGCGCTCCGCAAAGACAATGAAGACTTGTACCGTCAGATTTTGGTTGGTATGGATTATGCCAAAAAGTACGACGGCCAACGCCTAGACGGTAGCCAAGATAGCGCCACGTCCAAAGCAGAACGCGCCTACGCCCAACTGATGGCCCG
>JAHDBW010000266.1 GCA_020630175.1 Anaerolineales bacterium | reverse complement strand
AGATAATTACGTCTTGCGACAACTGCTGCTGTAAGTGCCGTTCACGTCTGATCGTCATCATGCATAAATGGCTGGCACTTACAAGCCTTGAATTACATGATCGTAGCGGCTTGTTTGATGCCTAAATTAGTCCGATGTCTTTCAGAAGTGCCACCCATTGCCTTGCGCACTTAAGCGCATAATAAAAGCCCGTGCTGCACAACAGCACGGGCTTTTTTATTTTGCAGGGGCTGTCCAGGCCTCTTCCTCCGGAGAGCTTGCAGCAGCGGCGAGTCTTCAAGGTAGCTAATTCTGCAGCACCTGCCAAACTTGGAGCGTGCCATCTAGACTGCCAAGCGCCAGTTTAGTGCTGTCTTGCGTCCAGTCAAAATCAATTGCGTAGCCGTTCCGTTCGCCTAGCAAAAAGCTGGTGGCAAACCCGCTCTGGGTATCCCAAATGCGGCTGCTGTAATCAAAGGCAGATGACGCTAACCAACGTCCATCTGGCGAAGCCGATAATGTGTAAATTCTGTCGGTGTGCCCTTGCAGGTGATACACAATGGTTTGCGTAATCACGTCCACAATATAGATGTGTCCAGCGCGCGTGCCAACGGCTAGCCAAGTTGTATTTGGAATCCATTCCACAGCGGTGTTGTCTTTGAGTTCTGCCCCTAAGCTCATGAGCAGCTCACCCGTGGTTGTGTCCCAGATATTAACGGCAACATCAAAAACCGGCGCAGCAACATAGCGGCTATCCGCAGACCAAGCGACGTGATAGATTGTGCTGCCAGCGCTATTGAGCACTTGCAAAACTTCATCAGTATCGGCATCGAAGATATAAGTGTCAGCGTCAATCACATCGTTGATTGCATAACGCGATCCATCGGGTGCCCATGTAAAAAAGGACAACCCTAAGTCTGGCAGTTCATAAACGGGGCGCGTTTCACCCTGTGTTGGCACGTAGGAAAACACAAAATTATCGATGTCTAACGCTTTGAATTCCGTGTGATGCGGTCGCCGCACAACAGCTTCAAGAAAGTCATCTCTGGTGTCTGCGCTCCATGTTTCTACCGTCTCACCGGTGGTGGCATCGTATACCAAAATGCGGCTATCACCATCCGTACTGACAAGCTGCGTTTCATCTAGCGTCCAACTGATGCTTTCAGACCAGCGCCGAATGTTGGAGGTTAGGCGGTTTTCGCGCTGCCCAGTTGCGTAATTCCACACGCTAAGGTCATGCGAAAAGCTGCCCGCCACAATCATCTGTGAATTTTCTGGCCACACCAAGGTGGCTGCATACCCACCCGGTGACCATAACTCATCCACAATATTATTCGTTGCCACATCAACAATGCGGATCAGCTCATACACTTCAGAAACCGCAATCGCGGCACCATCCGCAGACCAGACCATATCGACCGTAACCGTCCGGTCTGGGTGTTGATAAAAGAGCTTCTTGTGCAGGTCTTCTGTTTCAGCATCCCACACGAAAATATCGCCTTGATAGTCTGTTGTCGCAAAATACTTGCCGTTAGGTGACCAAGCCGACGCCAACACTTGGCCTTGATGCCATTTAGGCGCGGTGTACGTCCAAGTTGTGGCGTCCCATAAAATGGCCTGTTTATCTGCGCCTGCTGTAAGCAATTGCGTGCTATCTGGTGCCCATGCCACGTTGAGCAGGTGCTCAGTATGGGCGTCTAAACGTTGCGCAATCGCGCCGGTTGCGATGTCCCAAATCAGCACAGTGCTGTCATTGCCACCGGTCGCTAACAGCGCGCCATCAGCAGACCAGTCCAGCGTTTCAATCCCAGCGACATGTCCATGCAACACCGCTTCTTCAACCCAAGTAACCGCCTGATACACGCGCACACGGCCATCTTGCCCACCTACGGCCAGCCGCAACCCATCTGGCGCCCAAGCAATTGATAGCGCCGCAGACGGCAAGGCCTGATGTGAGATGGGCGTTAAGCTGGGATAGTCATAGATCCAAAGCCCAGTGGCTGCGGCAACGGCTAAATTTGTCTGATCCGCATTGAGCGCCAAGTCATTTAAGATGCCGCGATTCATGGTGAGGATGTTCTCAAACGCAGCCGCAGTGTTTAGGTTGGGCACAATTGAGTCTGGCATAGCAAACACGCCCACTTGCAGCCCGCGGGTTGCACCTAGGCTATCTGCTAACGATTGTGTTGGCGCTGGTGTTGGCGTGTATGTGGCTGTGGGAACCAGCGTCTGAGTGGCGGTCGGCGGCACGACAGTGGCAATAGCAGTCGCAGTGGCAGGGACTGTCGTTTGCGTAGCTACAACGGCCACTGTTGTGGCCCTTTTGGGCACGGGGTGCGTTGGTGCAGTATTGGTCGCACAGCCAACAATCAGTAGGGCCATGAACATTAGCAAACCCGGCTTGCAGATGCGGCGTATTTTCATCAGGTTTCTTTACTCCGAACGGTCTGGTAAAGCCCAAACATAGGCCGTGCCGTCTTCACTAATCGAGATGATTTTTGTGCCATCAGGTGCCCAAGCAACATCATTAACTTCGGCGGTATGGCCTGTCAGCGTCACGAGGATTGTGCCCGTTGCGGCATCCCAAATATCAATTGTGTTGTAGATAGAATTTGACGCGACAATTAGCGTCCCATCGGGTGACCAATCGGCCGCATTAATGCCGAATGGGCCACCAATCACGTGGCGTTCGACGGCGTCGTTGTCACGATCCCAAAAATTTATGCGGCCAAAGTCCCCAACGCTAACAAGCTGGTTAGCCGCGGTGGGTTGCCAGATAACATCGGTTGCATCACCGCCGTGTCCGTACAAATAATTCACTAGTTCTGCTGTGTCTGCGTTGAACACGCGGACGCGGCCGTCGTCGCTGGCAACCGCAACAAACTGCCCATCTGGCGACCATTCTAGGCCGCGTACTGCCCCAAACACGGCATACAATGTATTCACGAGTTCGCCGGTGGTTGCATCCCAAATGTACACATCATCATGCAGCCCGCCTGTTGCAATATGTTGGCTGTCTGGCGCCCAAGCCACGGCAAAAACAAGGCGCGCGTGCGTCTCGGCATTGATAAAGATTGTGGACCCGGTGGCAGCATCCCAAACGCGAACGCTGGCATCAAACCCAACCGACGCAATTTTAGACCCATCTGGTGCCCAACGGCTTGCGGTGACACGCGTTTCGGCATGGCCTCTGAAAACGCGCTCTAGTGCACCACTTTCCGTATCAATACTTTGTAGATGGCCTTCTTCACCGGCCGTAACAATGCGTTTTGAATCTGGTGCCCAGTCAACCGATACAAGCTCTGGGCTTGGGCTGCCAATTGTGAGGTCTAGCTGCTTTGTTAAAGCATTCCACACATACAGCTGGCCGCCGGTTGTAGCCATCACAACATGTTCTCCATTGGGGTGCCAAGTTAGCGACTGCAACGGTGGTGCGGTCCCTTTGAATTCAGAAATAATTTCACCAGTTTCAGCGTTCCACAGCATGGGATCAGACCAGCGTGGCACACTCGCCACAACTGCTTCATTCGGGGACCAATCAGCAGCCGTGATCCAAGCTACAGGCCCTTGTTCATTGGCGGTTTGAATATCACGATGCCCAGTGAAGGTAAGCTGCACCGTATCGGAGGCAATATCCCAAATATACACAACGCCATCCGCATTCCCAACAATCAGTTTCGAATCATCCGCCGACCAATGTATGCTAGTGATGCGCTCTGTGGAGACCGTTAAGCTGGCCACAAATGCTTGCGTATCAGCATCCCAGATGAACACTTCGCCTCCCAATCCGCCAATGGCTACGCGTGTGCCAGTATGCGCCCAAGCAATGTCTGTGTTCTGATAAATGGGTAATTCTTGCAGAGTCTGGCCGGTGGCAGCATCCCAAATAATAGTTTGCCCGCGCCAACCTGTCATCGCAACCATCGATTGATCCGCAGACCAGTCCACTGTGTTTACTGAATAAAAATCAAAAGAGGTTTCCACCAATAACGTTTGCGTTTCAACCTCCCATATATAAGCATCAGCCCAATCTGCGCCAGCCACAATGTAGTTACCATCAGCAGACCAATCTAGTGCCTGAATTGATCGATGCGGTGCAGGAATTGTGAAGCGCTTCGCAAAGCTTGGGTAGGCATAAATAGTAATCCCCGCGCCCCCGCCAACCGCCAGCAGATCACCCGCTGGATTAAACGCAATCTCGCTAATTACGCCGCTCCCCACAACATTGACAGCGGCAATATCGCTAGCATTTGCGGCAGAAATGACAGGAAACTGATACGGCTCAGGCGTTGGAGATGGCAGTGGCGTGAACGTGGCCGTTGGCAGCGGCGTGTTTGTGGGCACTGCTGTTGCGGTGGGGACGGCGGTGTCCTCAGGCGTATACGTTGCCACAACAACAATTGGCGTTGGTAGCGGTGGCGCGTCTGCAATTTCTGGCGGCGTTTGTGCGCACGCGGTTACGCCGACCAACGCAGCCAGCAAGCCAATCAGCCGCGCTTGATGAATTAAGTTGTTTCTAAAAAGCATATAGGGTGTAGCCGTAAATTCGGACAGGTAAGTATTACCAATTAAGTGAGGGCAGTAGAGCGGTTAGATTATAAAGACATAAATGGCAGCTGAAGCGTACGGCCACCCCATTTTGTATGGTG
>JAHDBW010000265.1 GCA_020630175.1 Anaerolineales bacterium | reverse complement strand
GCTGGGGAAATCGACCTGTTCAACCGCATCAATCAAGAAGAATCCAGCGCCGCTGGCGTACGCTATGTCGATATCACACCTTACTCACGCGAGGCAGCGGAAGATTTGACGTTGATTGCGCATGATGGCCTGCACCCTTCTGGCAAGATGTATGCAGGTTGGGTGGAATTGGCGTTTGGGGAGTTTGTTGAAGTGAGCGCTAAGTAAACCATCTTCAAATCAGGATGAAAAATACGTAGTGGTTTCACGCCACTTAACTTCTGCCAGCATCTCGATTTCTCAACTAAAAAACTCTGATTTAGTCGCTCAATATCTTGTTGAATAATGCAAAGCGCTAATTATCAAACTGATGACTAGCGCTTTGCAACATATTGTTGAGATTGGCTGAGCTTTAGTATTAGGGATATGTGCCTACTACGTAACGGAAGTTAGCATTCAATGTTAACTTCCGTCTTCTTCACGATTAGCTGGCGGTGGCCCCATGATAGAGAAGAGTGAACCAGTATCAGCATCATCAAGGGCTAATGCAAAAGGAAACAAAGCATATTGATCTTCTTTCGTTACTAACAATTGAAACTCCACTAAACACGTCATTGAGTCAAACCCAGTCCTAAATACTTCTGGTGCCTTTTGCCATTTATTTTCAATCACCTCTTCATTCCGAAACGTGTTGTTATCACACAATGCAAACGCATTCCCTTTTGTAATGTAGCATTCTGGTAAAGATTTCAATTTACATAATGAATCGAATCCTTCCTGAAAATTAGCTGGTAAATCTACCCACTCATCTGTTATGAGTTCAGGCTCAGTGACAACGTTACCTTCAAATTCCACAAACTCATTGCTCTTTGTTAACTTAAAGACAGGGGCTCTTTCTGCTATTTCAAAATACCCCATTGAATCCAGATTCGCTTGAAAGCTTACAGGTAGCTCGCCCCAGTCTTCGGCAATTGACACCGGATAGCCATCGTCCACTGTAAAAGTGGTGTTATCTAAATTGAATTCACAGCTTATCAGCAGGCTCCCTAGCGTTATATAAGTTTTTCCTTCTCCATCCGTCGCAGCGGTATCAAATTTATAACTCATTGGTAACGTTTGTTCAGCAAAATATTGATACGAAGAAGCGTTCCAGACTGCTAATACAGGGTCTTCTTTTGCAAATTTCAGGCATTTTACCGTGCCATACCTGTAATCCTCAGTACACCCGAATCGATGCGTTAATTCATGGATGATAATCCCAACCATTGAGTCGATGCCACAAAATGGAAGATCCAAAAAGCTAGTACAAATAACTATCGGCCCTTCACCCTTCACACAAAGTGCATAGGCGTTCTCGCACGCTTTACAATCGGGCTTTGTTAAGTCATACACAACATTGCCTTGAACAAGAGCTGTATAAACCTGTTCAAGAATAGTTTTTACTTGATCAACATCACCTGCTGCGCCAAACCATCTTGTGAAGTTTTGGCGTGCATATTCGTTCGTATCCATTGTTCGTATCGATTGCAAGCACCCCCAAACGTACACACACGCGCCATAATGAGCTTCTACAATTTTTTTCTTTTTTAACAATGACCATTCGACGTTAAGAAATTGAGGCTCTCCGGCTGGTCTTGGCCCATAATCACCATCAAAAGAGCTGACATTTTCAATACATTTATTTACTACAGTAACATCAGTAGAGCTAGTGGTTTTATTGCCGACTATTTCAAATACCAAAGGGGATTTTTCAAGCTGGTATGGCTTTTGTTGCGCAATTGAGCGTGGTGCTAAAGCTTCACGTTCACAACCCACAATGTAGTCACAGATATCAAACATCGGCGTCAATTTATATACGCCACTGTCTTTCAACATGTAATAGTCATCAAGCTCAACAGACGCTTCTACAGATGCGCCAGCAGCTAAAGTAAGATAGTCCGCTAGATCTGGATTACTTCTATTTACAAAAACGCCTTTGTAAGCAGTTTCTGTGCCATCATGCTCAATTTGAAAACACTTATTACGCACACCTTCTAATAAAGTGTTCCATTTCAGAACATGAGCTGTTCCTTCGGAAACATTTTTTATAACGAAATTCAGCGTGATTGGCTTGCCTGCTTGGTGTTTTGGTGCAATTGAATAGGTAGTTGTTAGTAGAGTATTCATTTTCAATCTCCTTGTTAGCTGCGGCACAATACGAACTCATCTTATGCCGCAGCCTTGTTATGTATAGATTAGTGTTTAGGGGCAAGTGCAATCACTTGGAAGTGACAGCGTTCAAAATCATCGTCGTCTGGCTGGGCAATTTGCACCTTGCTCTCTTTGCTATTGAGCTTGGTCCAAACCTGTGCTTGGCGTAAATTCTTCCGAGGGTTGTGTTCTGCACAAGCTAAGACAATTGGTGGGTTTTCATCGTTGAAGTACCCCACATCCCACGTAATGGTGTACGTGGCGTTGAAATCACGTTTGATGTCACTAATGCCATTGTCATATTCACGTCGGCCACGGTCGCCAATGTGCCCACAAGCAATATCAAACTTATTTGCGTTACCGTGCAGTTCTGCTTGCCCAATGGCAACTAAGGTAAAGCTGGCGCTGCGATGATTACCTTCAGCGTTGAACGCCTCTAAGACCACATGGCGCTTGGTTGTCTTGCTGACCACGACTGATCGGAACTCGGCCGTTGATTCTTTTTCGCTATGTTGTGCCAGGGTCACAATCACAGTTGGCGGTGTCACAAAGTCCTTGCCAAAATCGACCTTGTAACGGCCTGGAATGTCAGAAGATACAGTGGCGTTGTCATAATTGATTGGTAGCGTTAGCCCTTCATGCGTATCTGACACCATACACGCAACGATTTCTAAATTGTTGACATCGGCATCCACGCGGGTCCCGCCGCTAACTGCTAAAAAGCCATAAGGCACGCGCTGGCGTCCTACGTTTTCTGAGCCATCTTGATCATACGTTTCAATGTGGATCTTTTCTCGAACCTCTTTGTCACGTGTGTGGCGCTGATTAATCCGCACTTGTTTTTCACTTGAAGCGATTGCAGTTGCAACAAGTGACGGGCTGCCTTTGAAGCCGCGGTCAAAGCTAACAATGGTGCGGCCTTCTGCTTCGTCAAAAACTTGGTAAACATTGGCATGCTCTTTGCTTGTATCAAGGCGAATGTGCCCGTTATCGTTTTCTGTGGTGCCATAGGCTATATCGAATCTACTCATCAGATTTATTTATCCTTTATTGGTTAATTACTACTTTGTGTTGTGTGGTTAAGAACGTTCTAAGCAACAAATTGATACTGTTCGTCTCAACTTGTTGATAGCTAAATCATATTAGATAGAAAAGAAATATTTCGGGCTGCAATAGAAGTATTAGGTCGATTCACACCCGAACTCTTCGGGCATTTAACGCCCTTTTTTTACCACTTACGCCCGATAGTTTCTGGCACAGACGGCAGCTTTTATTTACGAGTGTCCGTTATAGCTTTTGACAGCGTCTTTAGAATCAAAAAAGGCGGCCTGTCTTTCGACAAGCCGCCTTCTCCTTACGCACTACCAATTACGTCTTATTCTGGTTTCACCCCTATGGTGGCATCTACCTGCATAACCGCCCCGCCCCGCACAATCGAAAGTTCAATCGTTTGGCCAATAACGTCATCAGAGAGCACCATGTACAGGTCGTCTGGGCTGGTGAGGGCGTGCCCAGCCGCAGCGACGAGCGTGTCGCCCATGTGCAGGCCAGCGGCTTGCGCGGGGCTGCCTTCTTCGACGCCCACAATCAGAATGCCGGTTTCTTGATCCAGCTCCGTTTGCAGCGCCTCTGGCAAGCGCACGTGCTGGAGGCCAACGCCTAACCACCCCGCTTCGATCTTGCCGTGTTCAATTAGGCTGGCAACCGTTTTCTTGAGCGTTGCCACCGGTACGGTGGTGCTCATGCCGCCCCCCATGCCAGAGGTGTTGAGGCCATAAAACTGACCCTCCCCGCCCACTAATGGACCACCGGAAAAGCCGGGATACATCGTGACATCGGTAATCAGCACGTTTTGCGCACTGCGTGGCCCGCCGCGCATGTTATGGCGTCCGCCGTGCTTGCCGCGCCCTTTGCGGCGGCCGTGATGGCGTGGATGCCCCATCGCCACTTGGCCGCTGCCGCTGAGCACGCCCAACGTTGCTTGAATGCTGGTGCCGGGACGGCCAACGGCCAATACCAACTGACCGACCTTGACCGCATCGTCTGCAATCCAGTTGGCGGGGGTAAGGCCAGGTGCATCTGTTTTGAGCACGGCCAAATCAGCCAGTGGTGCGCGACCCACTAGGGTGGCCTCGGCGGTTTCACCATTTGGCAAAATGATCGTGATATTTTCGTCATGGCGCACCACGTGGTTGGCGGTCACAATGTGCCCGTCTGCATCCCACACGATGCCGGTTGCTGGAAATTTGCGGCGCGCGGCCACGCCAACAACGCTTGGTGCAGCGGCGTCTACGGCGGCTGCGGTACTGTTAGATAAGTCTTGAAATGTTGTCATACTAGTAGTTTATGAAATTACGCCGCATTGGTCGCCGTGCAAATGGGCAGTTGTGGCCTACCCATTTGGGTAGTCAACTGCCAACTGCCAACTGCCAACTGCCAACTGCCAACTGCCAACTGCCAACT
>JAHDBW010000264.1 GCA_020630175.1 Anaerolineales bacterium | reverse complement strand
CAGCCGATTGAATGTTCAGAACAATGCCACCGGCATCTGACTTGTGCAGGATATCTGCCGCAGCTGTTTTCAAAACAACCGGATAGCCTAGCGCATCTGCCGCAGCAATTAGCGCGGTTTCGGTCGTTAGAATGTGTTCTTCAACAACCGGTAAGCCCCAATGCTTCAACACTGCTTTACTTGCTGCTTCATCTAAAGCAGAAGTTGCCGTCGCTAGTTGCGTGCGGACAGCATCAATAACAGCCGCATCCGGACGGCCAACGGCTACAAAATCAGCAGGCGTTTGATATTGACTGTGATTGACCAAGTGCCGAATTGCTTTGAGCCCGGTGTCCGTGCCCATCAACACGGGGATCTGGTTAGCGCGTAATTTCGCCATCAGTTCATCGTTAGCCCCAGATGTCAGATTGACCAGCGCCGCCAGCGGTTTTGTCAGCGTGGGCTGCGCCGCTAATGTCGCTTCAACGTAATCAAAAGACAGATACGAATCACGGGCTAGGTCTACGGCCAGCAACATCAGGCCAGTGTCGGCGTCATTTGCCATAGCCAGCATGCAATCGCGATACGTGTCGACAACGTTGTGCCCAGAGCCAAAGGCATCGAGCGGATTATCCGGCGCAACACCCTCTTCAAGGACGGTTGTGAGCGTGGCATTTGTGTCGGCGCTGAACGTTGCTAACGCCACATCAATTGCTGTGGCATGATCCACAAACATACTGCGTTCCCCACCCGATTCCATCAGCGCCGCAATGCCCGCTGTTTCCACGCGTTGGATTTGGCTGAAGAGTTCGGTGGTGTCCATCATTTCATCTAAAGTGAAGACCTGATGCACGCCATAGTGTTTGAAGATAGCAGCGTACGCTTCCGCCCCGCCCGCAAGTGCACCAGTGTGCGCTTGGGCCATCGCTTGACCGCGTTCGCTAAGGCCGGTTTTGAGCGCCACAATCGGAATTCGGCGTTCGGCAGCAGTCTTTAGCGCAGCTAAAAAGCCGTCCGGATCACGCACGGTTTCTAAATAGAGCGCCACAACTTTCGTCGCCGGGTCATCTAATACATAGCTGAGATAGTCAGCCGCATTCAGCACCGTTTCATTGCCAGCGCTAATGACGTAATTGAAATTGACCGCCCGATTATTCTGCGAGAACGAATCAAACACGGTGCCGCTATGCGTAATGAGCGCCACATTGCCCACCGGCTTTTGCGGATCAACCGGATAACCGGAAACCACTAATTTGCGGTGCAGCGCATAGTAGCCCATCGCATTTGCGCCGATGATTGCCATATCGTATTGCGCAGCGAGGTCAGCAATTTGCCCTTCAAGCTCTGGCGCGCGACCCGCCCCAACGGTTGGATCCCCAAACACCACTGCCGCGCCAACCCCAAGCTCACCCGCTTCGGTCAGCATCCGCAGCAAATGATGATTTGCCACCGCCAGCGCTAAGCAGTCTGGCACGTTTGGAATGGCCGCTAAACTGGCATAAGCAGGCTTGCCATGCACCTCGGTTTCTTTAGGATGCACGGCACACAAGTCACCGGGATAGCCCATGTCGACCATGTTCTTGAGCACCACCCCACCAAAGCTCGTCGGTTTGTTGCTCGCCCCCGCAATCGCAATCGATTGGGCATTGAAAAGTTTGTTTAAGTTCATATGAAAACACAGGCCGTAATGCCACATCATGATGTGGCGTTACGGCCTGCTATGTAACTCTATTTCTTCGCCGCCGGATTACCGACGTGCCACAGATCACTCGCGTCGAGCATATCAATTAGCTTGATGAGCAAGTCATCGCGTTCGGCTTCAAGCTTCTTGATCGGTGCGCCGTCCGTAAGACGGTCACAACCATCAATCACCTTGTTGGCAAGCTCATCTGTCAATTCTGGTGCTTTGAGGAAGGTCCAGTCGGCTTCTAATGAAGGTCCAAACTGATGAATGAGATGTGCCATGCCCCCTTCACCACCACCAAGGTGCAGCACGGTCAGTGGCCCCATCAACGCCCAGCGTAAGCCCGGCCCATAGCGAATGGCCAGGTCAATTTCTTCAACCGTGGCCATGTCGTTATCGATCATGTGCAACGATTCACGCCAGACGGCTTCCATCAGGCGGTCGGCCACAAAGCCCGGCACTTCTTTTGTCAGCTTGAGCGGTTGTTTGCCGGTAACGCGATAAAAATCCATTGCCCAATCATGCGCTGCTGGTTCAGTTTTTGGACTACTGACCACTTCAACCAAGGGCATCAAATATGGTGGGTTGAACGGATGCGCTACCATCAGCCGGTCTGGATGTTGGCATTCAATATCCATCTCGCTCATCAAATAGCCTGACGTACTGCTGGCGATGACTGTATCTGCTGGTGCAGCGGCATCGATTGCAGCCAGTGAGCTAATCTTGATCGGTAAGCGCTCCGGCACATTTTCTTGAACAAACTCAGCATCAGCAACGGCTTCGGCTAGCGTTTCTGTAAAGATGAGATTGTCTAAAGACGCGGTTTCAGCGAGGCCTAGTCGTTCAAGAATTGGCCAAACGGCTTCACCGCGTTCGCGTAGTTTTTGTTCAGCGTCTGGGCTAGGATCCCAGCATTTTACGGTCATGCCGTGCCGCAGAAAATGCAAAGCCCAACCGCCGCCAATCACACCCGTGCCAATAATACCGACGCGGGTCACGCCTGAAGGATGTGTACGTGCCATGATTAGAACTTGACCTGATCGCCGCCTTTGAGGCCAAAGCGCTCGCGAGTTTCGGCTGGGGTCGCAACGCCAATTGAGAGTTCGCTGAAGATGCGTTTTGCTTTTTCAACGTATTGCGCATTGCTTTGTGCCAATTCACCTTTACCAATGTAGAGGTTATCTTCAATCCCGACGCGCACATTCGTGCCCATAATCGCGCCAGTTGTAATCAGGTTGAATTGATGGCGCCCACCACCTAGCACTGAAATTTCAACATCGCTGCCCAACAAGCGTTGCGCAGTGCGGATCATAAAGACGACGTTATCGAGGTCTGGCCCAATGCCACCTAGCGTGTTGATTACCATTTGCACCATGATTGGGCCAGTTACCAGCCCCATGTTGGCATAGTAGGCCAAGGTGTAAATATGGCCGATGTCATACGCTTCGAATTCCATGCGAGTACCCGTCTCGTTTTGCAAGAACTTGAGCATATATTCGATATCTGCAAAGCTGCTTGAGAACGGTTCGTTGCGGGTGGATTCGAGGAATGGTTCTTCCCAGTCATGCTTCCATTTCCCTTGGTATTTTGGAATCATTGGGAAGCCACCATAGTTCATCGTGCCTAGATTACAGGAGCACATTTCCGGCTGCAAAACGCGCACGACATTGAGCCGTTCTTCAATTGTTTGGCCCGTTGCACCGCCAGTGGTCATATTGATGATGGCGTCCGTTTCATCCCGAATCCCAGCAGCATATTCGCCAAAAATCGCCGGATCAGAGCTAGGACGCCCATCTTCATAGTCACGCCCGTGAATGTGAATAATCGCCGCTCCAGCTTTTGCCGCTGCAATTGAGTCCGCAATCAGATGATCCGGCTTGTAAGGAATGTGCGGTGACATTGTGGGGGTAAAACTTGCTCCGGTAACGGCAGCAGTAATAACGCAGTTCTTTGCCATGGTGGCGCCTCCAAAAGTGAGTACTATTTGATTTCGTTTTAAATGTGTTTTGCGTGTTGCAAAGTGCTGTTCGGCTTGGCAATGTCCTTTCGCCAAGCTACATTTGCGTTCCATATAATGGAACACTTCTGTATAATGGAACAGCTAAGCAAAATATAGCATTTGAAAAACACAATGTCAACGATCAGAACCGTAGAACGCGCCATTCAAATTATTCAAGTTATTTCACAGCATCCGAGTGGAATTGGGATCAATGCCTTAGCCGCTGAACTAGCCCTTGCCAAGAGCACGGTCTCACGTTTAGTGGCAACGCTAGAGCAGCACGATGTGGTGCAACGTACAGAGTTGGGAAAGTACGCCATTGGCAACGCCCCAATCCAATGGGTGAGCCAACGGTCTTATAGTGACGTGCTCTCAGTGCGCGCGTTGCCGGTGCTACAGCACATCGCAGCCGAGACCGGCGAAGCGTGCACGCTATGCGTTTTAGATGGCAACAATGTGCTCTATCTGCAACAAATGCAAAGCCAGCAAGACATTCAAGTGCGCGATTGGACCGGTGCGCAACTGCCGCTGCATGTCACATCGGCAGGGAAAGTGCTACTGGCTTACGCCAGTAAAACGCATTTGGATGATTATTTGAGTAATCCAATCACGGCCTATACCAAACACACAGTGACCGATTCAGCCATGCTCAATGCGCAATTAGCAAGCATTCGCCAGCAGGGATATTCCTATGTCAGCCAAGAGCATGCAGAAGGTATCGTGGGGATTGCCGTGCCGGTTTATAACAAACGCAACATCGTCATTGCTGCGTTATGTATTTACGGCCCAGAGTTTAGGTTTGATAAAACCACAATTGAAGCAACGGTAGCTTTGATGAAGGAACAGGCAGAGAAGTTAGTGGGATAAAGAGATAGTGAGTTGGTGGGATGGTTTATATGTCCGGTCATCACTAATAAGATAAGCTCACCAACCAACCAACCAACCAACCAACCAACCAACCAACCAACCAACCAA
>JAHDBW010000263.1 GCA_020630175.1 Anaerolineales bacterium | reverse complement strand
CCTAAGCGGTCGGTAAAAGAAGCGTCGGCTTGTAAAGCGGGGCAATACAGCGTGAGCGCAAGCGCATTGCGGGCCAGCACAAATCTTGCGCCCGGTGCCAGCGTGGTGTCTGGCGCAAAGGTGTAGTTGATTTCGCCTGTCAGCTGTAAATTACTGAGGTCGGCAACCTGATCGCCCACGTTTTGTAGGGTGAGGTATTCGGTCAGTTCGTCGGGCTGGGTGGGATGGTAGTGCAGCGCTGCAAAGCGCAGTTGCCCTTGCTGGCTGCTGTAAAAGCTGGCTTGTTTAAGCGCACTCCACGTTTCACCGTCTAAGACGCGCGCATTGACGTGCAGCGTGCCGCCCAGCTCAAGCGCACTGCTGGTAAATGCACTTGGCGCAATTGCGCCGCCGGGTAAGCGCGGGTCGCTGCCATCGGTGGTGACGTAAAGCTGGCCTTGCAGATTGGGATTGAGCACTTCAACCGCGTGTGCGTGGCGGACGAGTAGCGGTGCGTCTAAGGCTGGGTACGCGCCTAAATCACGATAAGCGTCGATCAGGGCTTGGCGTTGCAGCGGCATGATTTCGCCCAGAATATATTCGCGTTCTTGCGCCCAATGTTCTGGGGTGTAGCGGTCGGCGGCGGTGTCTGTCACGGCCACATCCCGGCGATAGTCACCCCAGCGGGCAATGTCTAGCCAGATGGCGGTGTCGATGGCGCGTGCCATGCTGCGGTAACGCGCGGTGGCGCGAATAGGATCTAACGCACCGCCGTCATTCAGGTGCTGATCGACACGGTCTGCAAAGCGCATTTGGTAGTCAGGGTGTTGCAACAGCGCAAGGTTCCAGCCCGAGGGCGTTCCATCACGACCAAAGGCGACTTGTTTTGCGCCCGGCTCTTGCAGGCTGAGGTCGGCATCCCACACGGTAAATTGGATTGGCGTCGTTTGCCCCAACGGTGCCGATGCGACCCAGTTGCTGTAGTCCCAGTCTGTGTTGCCCGTCCAGTTATTGAGAATAGCCATATCGATCAGCGAGTCTAAATCGATGAGGGTTTGCAATTCGGCATAGGCAGCGGGATTGGTATTGATCTCGTTAACGAGCGTGTCAATATAGGCCCACGGCAGTGGGGAAAGTGGCGCTTCGTCGGCGTCGGTGACGGTAACCCACGGGGCGCGATTGTTGCTGTAGTTGTGCGTTGCAAAGCTGGCGTCTGGCCGTTCGGCGAGTTCGTAAATGCCCCAATACAGCCCGTTCAAAAAGACGTGTACCGACTGACTGTCTGGCGTGGTGTTGCCCATGTCACGATGCGAAACGCGTGAGAACGGGTCACGCAGGTACTGGGCCCGTGGCGCGCGCTGCTGATTTTTTCCCGCATAAGAGAAGGCGTACTCTGCTTTCAAGACAAAGACGTCCAACTGGGTGGCGCTGCTGTCATCCAGCATCAGGTTCGGCACGCCGCTGGGGCCATAGTCGGCTGTGGCGTAGATGCGGAAGGCATGCTTTGGCGTGTTTTCTGGACTGCGCGAAATACCGCCATTCATCCGCACACCCACGTTTTGGCTGAGCTGGATGGCATTGGCTGGATCGAGGTATTCAAATGCGGCGCGGCGCGTAGTGGCTGCACCGCGTGCTTCTGGGTCTGCGTAGAGCCCGTTTTCAAACAAATCTGCTTGTTCTACTGTCAACGACACGATTGGTAAGGATTGCAATCCCGCTAACAGCGTGGCTTCGTTACCCTGCACCACTTCAGGGTCCATGCCGTAATCTGCGGGACGATTTTCACCCGGCCAGGTTTCGGGCAGGCCCGCTGGTTGGTCGGGCTGAAGCAGCACGTCAGCTGGGAAGAGATAGGTGTGCGTATGCACTGCTTGGGCAAGGGCTTCGTCTCGGAAGGCGACGGCGCGAATCACGGTTGTGGTTTCTACCGGAATAGGCTCTGTGTAAAGCGTGCCGTGCCGGGCGCTGGGCCAAGAGTTATCGGTTGTGTAACGGATTTGTGCACCTGGCAACGCGGTGGAGAGCGTCAGGCGAAACGGCTCGGCATAGACCCCTGCTTGGGCGCTGAATGTAATATCTGCCGTTTGCACAGGGATCAGCGCCTGATTTTCCGCGCCGGGCGTTGCCGTTTTGAAGTAGCCTTGTTCAGCGCCGTTTGTGCCAAATGAAATATCTGTGTACTGTGACTGCGCTGTGTAGACCGAAGCCAAACTGGCATCTGGCCGGGTAAGGGCTAAGTATTCGCCACCTGCGGCCAGCTTGAAGTTGGTGTGCAGGCTGGGTGTGGTTTGATCTAATCCGCTGGCGTAGACGAGTAAGTAACTTTGCGGGGCGATTTCAATGGTTGGGAACAACCACTTTTGGGGCAGCGTCTCATCATCTGTGAGCGCCCAACCGGCAAGTGAAACGGGGCTTGTACTAGGGTTATACAGCTCGATCCAGTCTGTGCTTTCGCCTTGATCATCTAACAGCACGCTGGCATTGCTGGCCATAAATTCACTAATGATGACCGGCGCAACGTTGCGTGAACTACAGCCTGCTAGAAACAGCGCGCAGCCAAAACAGCAAAGAAGGCGGAGAGAGCGCAGCATAGAATGGGTCTAAGAATCTTAGGGTGTTCTGGCGCAGCGAAAGCCGACCGTAGACGAGAAATACGTCTGGCTAGGGGCTGCGTAACGGTAGGCCGCCCGCATGCGGGTTTCATCCGTATCGTTCCATGCGCCATTGCGGATAACGTGCACCCCACCTCGATAGAGCGTGCTTGGCTCTGGCGTGGCGGTTAGGTCTGCTAATAAGGAGTTGTAGTGCGTCCGATAGTAAGAGTCAGTCCACTCGGCAACATTGCCTGCTAAATCGGCAACGCCATACACCGAGACCCCGTCTGGATAGCTGTTGACGGGCATGGTGTTTTCTTTGAAGAGGCGGAAATTTGCCACGTCGCTAATCGCAGCGCCATTGCCCCACGGGTAGTACAACCCAATTTCACCACGGGCGGCTTTTTCCCATTCTTGCTCGGTTGGCAGGCGGCGGCCGGCCCACGTGCAGTAGGCATTGGCCTGTTCCCACGTGACGTTGAGCACCGGGTGGTCTGCAAAGTCTTCGACGGTGTAATAGTCAATGTTGAGCGGGCCTGTTAGGTCTTTTGGCTCTGTACATTGCCCAAGCGCAACGCAGGCGGCATAGCGGGCATTGGTCACTTCGGTTTCATCAATCCAAAAGGCGGGCAGTTCCAATTCATAGCGTGGAAATTCATTGTCTAACGCGCCGGGATCATCTGGCGTGGAGCCAAACAAAAAGAAACCGCCAGCAATATAGCGCAGCGGCGCATCATCAATGCCCCAGACAAGGCGCGTGCCGGCTTCTGGTTCTGGCACCGGGGTGACGGTTGGCGTGGCTGTGGGCGTTGGCGTAACGCTCGGCGTGAAGGTTGCCGTTGGTGTTGGGGTAAACGTTGGCGTGCTAACAATGTCTGGCGTGGCGGTGGCAGTTGCTGTGAAGGTGGCAACTACTTCAGGTTCTAACGGATCGGGCACGTCAGGCACGAATTCTGTGATGGCTGCTAACTGGGTACGGCCTTGATTGAACACGTTCACAATCGGCTCCCAAAAGCGATAAATCCCAAATGCAATGCCGCAAAACACCAAGCCGCCCAGTAGCCACGGTAACAGGCGTAGAATCCATTCCCCTTGCGGCGGTGGATCTGGATTGAACAATTCAACTTTCATGCGGTAGTGGCGACAAAAAACGGCTGGGAGCTTGCTTGCTGCTGCTCTACAAAAGACGCAACGTCAAACAGGCGGCCAGCCGCTAAACGGTCAAGCGTTGTGGTGTAACTGTTAGTTAGAGGAATCAATAGTCGACGCGCAGCGGAAGCCCACGGTCGAGGCATAGTAATTTGGCTCTGGCGGCCCAAAGCGTACGGCGGCTCTAATTTCATCCCAATCACTGTTCCAAGCCCCGCCCCGCAGCGTGCGCACACCGCCTCGGTAGAGGCCTTCTGGTAAAGGTGTGGCGGTAATTTCTGCGACGAGGTTGAAGTAATTACTCCGATAGTAGTTTGCTGTCCATTCGGTGACGTTGCCAGACATGTCCATAACCCCGTAAGGGCTAGCACCGTCTGGGAAGCTCCCAACTTCAGCAGTATCGCCAACGAGAATACCATAATTCGCGAAGGTTTCATTTGGGAATTCATTGCCCCATGGGAATGTTCGGTTGTCCGTACCGCGTGCGGCGTGTTCCCATTCGGTTTCAATCGGTAAGCGACGGCCAGCCCATTCGCAATACGCGTTGGCTTGTTCCCAGCGTACATGCACAACCGGGAAGTTGGCATACTCTGTACTGCCAAAGTAATTGCTTACAAAGGCGCTTTCTGGGCGCGCTGGAATGGTGCAGCCACCATCGCCAACACAGGCTAGATACTGCGCATTGGTGACTTCGTACTTATCAATCCAAAAGGCTTCAACTTCAATTGGGATTTTGGGACGTTCGTTTTCAGAGAAGGCCACTTCATCATCAGTAGAGCCAATAAAGAAGGTTGCCGCTGGGATATACACTTGCTCAGCACCGTCGGTGTCTGTCAGTATGCGCGTGTCGCCGCCAGCTAATGCAATGGCTGTATTTGTGGCGGTTGGTGCCAAGGTTGGCGTGTCTGTGGCGGTTGGTTCTGGCGTATCCGTTGGTGCTGGCGT
>JAHDBW010000028.1 GCA_020630175.1 Anaerolineales bacterium | reverse complement strand
GTCACTTATGACAGATAACATTAATAAAAACTCAAATGCACAGGTGGAGCGTCTAGAAAATTGATAAACAATGTGTAGCACCACGGCTAGCCGTGGTGCTACACATTGTTCTTGCAAGCGTTGGGTGCATCACTATCTGTGAGATCAGCCACGTTATGCTGGGCGTGTTGATCGGCGCTACCTAATAATATGTTTCACGTGAAACACACTGTTTAGAGGCTTTTTGACTGAAATTGCCATGTTTTAGACTGAAATCAGGCTGTTTTACTAGAATTTGACTGGTTTTCTGGACTGCTGCAATGAAACATTCGTCGTGATGCTGCTGCTTGCGATGGCGGATTGAATGTATGCTAACCAGTGTCGCGTCTAGTGTGGCAAATGACCATAATGCGCAAAGCGATTTGAATAACCATTGTCTAGACTATGTTTCACGTGAAACAAAACGGAGCGCTTTCTCTGTGATTGCGTATGGCGTCTGGGGGTGGGGCAGGTACGCTTGTTCACGCTTGCCGTTTGAGCGCGCCTGATATGGCCCTAGATCTGTAGCGACTGCATGCAGTCTTAGTCGCAAGAAGTGCGATCACTGCTGCTGTGTGGATGGGGCGATGCAGATTGTTTCACGTGAAACAGTCTGCATCGTGTTTTCTCTCAGGAATACGGCTGAATCTGCTGTTTTTGCCACTATCTTGTGGGCGTGTCGGGTGCTGTACGGTGTGCTATTTCAGACCGGGATGTCGACCATTTGTACACATGTCAATGACTGGGGTGCATGGTAGAATTCTAGTCCTAAATGAACCCAAAACTAGCCGTCAAATGGCGGCTAATTTCACCCATAGGAGTATGCTGTGGAAAAGCAAGTTGGCACAGTAAAAGTCAAACGCGGTCTGGCTGAAATGCTCAAGGGCGGCGTTATCATGGACGTCGTCACCCCAGACGAAGCACGTATTGCTGAAGAAGCAGGTGCAGTTGCAGTTATGGCCTTGGAGCGCGTCCCTGCGGATATCCGCGCAGACGGTGGCGTGGCTCGGATGTCTGATCCGGAAATGATCATTGGCATTCAAGAAGCAGTTTCTATTCCAGTGATGGCAAAAGCCCGCATTGGTCATTTTGTGGAAGCACAAGTCTTAGAATCACTTGGTGTTGATTACATCGACGAAAGCGAAGTATTGACTCCAGCTGACGAAGAACACCACATCAATAAACACGCATTTAGCGTGCCGTTTGTGTGTGGCTGCCGTAATATTGGTGAAGCCCTGCGCCGCGTTGGTGAAGGTGCAGCTATGATGCGGACCAAAGGCGAAGCTGGGACTGGCGATGTTGTTGAAGCAGTGCGCCATGCCCGTTCTGTGCTCGGTTCTATTCGCATGTTGCAAAAAATGAACCTTGAAGAGCTGATGAGCTATTCTCGTGACACAGGCGCGCCATATGAGCTGCTTGTTGAAACGCGTGAACTAGGGCGCTTGCCTGTTGTGAACTTTGCCGCAGGTGGGATTGCTACACCAGCAGATGCAGCGCTAATGATGCAACTTGGCGTTGACGGCGTGTTTGTTGGTTCAGGCATTTTCAAGTCTGGCGATCCTGTGAAACGAGGGAAAGCGATTGTGCAGGCGGTAACCCATTACAACGATCCAAAGATCATTGCAGACGTTAGTCGCAACCTTGGTGAAGCAATGGTTGGGCGTGGTGTACATGAGCTGCCAGAAAGCGAATTGTTAGCAAAACGCGGTTGGTAAAACGGCCGGCGGATGGGTGTCCAATTGGGCGCCTGATGCAGTAAAATAGAAGGGCGCGTTGCTACGGTAACGCGCCTTTTTTATTTACAAATCAGCATCAATTTCAGGCCGAAATTGCGCTAAAAATGGCGACTTAGGCTGGGCTAGCTGTTGATTTGAGAAATTCACTGTTTTTACACAAAATAAAAACAAATGTTCTAAAAATTGTAGTAAATTATGCAAAATACGTCAAAATCACCGAATAATTTGCGCATAGGCGTGCTTGCGTTGCAGGGCGCTTTCCGCGAACATGCCAATATTCTGCGCGAATTAGGCGCTGAAGTGGTCGAAGTTCGCTTGCCAAAGCATCTAGATGGCCTGCACGGATTAGTGATTCCAGGTGGTGAAAGTACCACCATCGGCAAGCTGGCTGTACGCTGGAATCTGATGGATCCCTTGCGCGAAAAAGGCCAAGCGGGCTTCCCAATTTGGGGCACTTGCGCGGGTGCAATTTTCCTTTCACAAGATGCAAAACAAGAGCAACATTTGCTCAAATTGATGAACATTACCGTCGAGCGAAATGCCTTCGGACGTCAGTTGGACAGCTTCGAAGCCGACCTTGATATCAAAGGTTTAGACGCACCGTTTCCGGCTGTGTTCATCCGCGCTCCGGTGATTGATAGCGTTGGCGAGCAGGTCGATGTGCTGTGCGCGTTAGCGGATGGTCGCATTGTGGCAGCGCGGGAAGGTAACTACTTAGTCACGTCCTTCCATCCAGAATTGACCGACGATTCGCGTTTTCATCAGTTGTTTTTAGATATGGTGCAGAACGGCTAAGACTGAACATTTGTGCTGTAATAACGCCATAGGCTTCAGTCTGCGGCTAAAGCAATACGGGCAGTTCATAACATTTGCGCATATACACGCAAGAGCATGTTCTAAAACTGACACAACTGGTATAACTGCGTCATGGATTCTCAAGATCAGTTTGATGCCCAACCGCCAGCAGAAAATGAAGATATCCCTCTTGTAACGCAAGAGCCCTTCATTGAAAGGCCCCTCAATTCAGCGGACACCGAAACGACCGACCCCGCACCACAAACTCCGCCTTGGTTGCAGCGCGTCAACTCTACGTTGCAACCAGACGCGTCAACGGCTACGCCTACCGAAGCCGCACAGCCCGATCCGGCAACTGAAGATCCAGCGTGGCTGCAACGCCTGCACCAAAAAGATGCGGCCACCGTTGCCACGCCCAACTGGCAAGATCAACTGGCTGTTCCAACCGCAGCGGGGCACAGTACAAAAACTGCATTAGAATTGCCGCCAGTTGTTGGCATTGGCATTTTGTTATGGCTGGCGTCTATTGTTGGTGATGTTTATTTTGGGTACATCATCAATGTGCTCTTGTCTTCTACGCTGCTTGAGTACGGCCTCTTAACGCTACTTATTCCAATGGTCTGCGTGACCTACCTGATGCAGGGTAAGAATTGGGCGCGGTTTATCTTTGCGCTGGTTGTCATTTGGTCACGCCAAGCAGATGGCGGGGCGTTTTTACTGTTGTTTGAGCAGCAGCAGCTGAGTTCAAGTGAAATATGGCGCATTGCCCGCCTAGGGTTGGGCTTGGTCAGCGCCTTTTTATTTCTGTTGCCCAGCGTAGGCCAGTGGATCAAGCAACCTACTGCACCTGAGATTGAAATAGAATAGCCCCCACGCTACACCTAAGATAATGCTTAAGGCAATTAATACAAATTCCTTACAGTAAAATCAATGAAACGATCATGTTTTGCTGTAATATATTAGGCAGGCATATACGTTAATCAATAAATGCAGATGCCGCTCTAACCTAAGTTGTGAATTGCGCAGTTCAGCGCTGCTGCTACGTGTGGCTAGCCACTTCGGTTATCTAATATCGATTTATGCTGGAGAGTAAACAATGTACGGTTTAGTAAATAAAGCAGTTGAAGGGTTCGTAAAGCAAGAGCTTGGCGATGACGCTTGGAGCGCAGTGTGTGCCAAAGCGGGGATTCAGGATCTGGGCTTTATCAGTATGGATTCTTACGACGACCAAGTGACTTATGATCTGGTTGGCGCTGCAAGTGAACTTACTGGGCTAGAGGCCAATACAATCCTCGAAGGCTTTGGTCGCTATTGGATGCTATACACTGCCGAAGAAGGCTATGGTGCGTTGCTAGATATGACGGGCAGCAACATCCACGAATTTCTGGAAAATCTAAACGGTATGCACAGTCGCATTCGGACAACCTTTGAAGGGCTCAAACCGCCAGACTTTGAATGTACCGACGTAACAGATACCACCTTGCTTTTACATTACCGTACGTTCCGGCCGGGGCTTGCGCCAATGGCGATTGGGATTTTGCATGGCTTGGCCGAACGCCTCAACCAAAAAATTACGGTTGAACATCGTGACAAAGCCGCCGAAGGCGCTGATCACGATACGTTCTACATTGAAGTGATTGGATAACGCAGCCCGCGTACTCCTTTAATGCATAATAGACCGGTTGGCAAATCGCTAACCGGTTTTTTACGATGCGTTTGTCTCGCACAGGCGTGTCATTCTTTCTATGCTAGATTCTGCTCAAATTGCTCAGCTATTTCCGTTTTTTATCCTGATATCAGAAGATCTTCGGATTCTTGAGTTTGGCTCTGCTATTGCGCGGGCCCAGCCGGATATGCGCGCTGGCGATTTGTTCGAAACGCAGTTCAAGTCTTCTAAACCACTGGCTGATTTATTCCCGTTTGATGAAGCCCGCCAAAAACAAATTAGCGACAAAATGATCTCTATTGATCTGCTGTCTTCTGGCATGTCTTTGAGCGGACAATTTACCAAAGCGGGCGCTGTTGAAGATAAGGTGTTCTTCCTTGGCTCACCGACAATCAACAATCTAAACGCGCTAAAAGAGTACAACCTCTCCTTGCGCGACTTTCCACCGCACAACGCCATTAGTGACATGCTCTTTATGCTGCAAGCGCGCGAAGCGTCCCTAGCAGATTCACGCGTGTTGTTAGAACGTTTGCGCGATAGCCGCAACGAAGCGCTCAAGCTTTCACAGGTGGCCGCCCGTACCAAGAACATGGTTGTGGTGACATCTCCTTATGGCGAGATCGAATGGGTCAATGCCGCCTTCGAAACGCTAACTGGCTACACTTCAGCCGAATCTATCGGTAAAAGACCAGGGGATTTGCTGCAAGGCCCTAATAGCGACCCTCAAGTTATTGCGCATATGCATGACTGTTTGGAGCGGGGCGAAGGCTTCAACGTTGAGATTATCAACTACAGCAAGAGCGGTGAAGAGTATTGGGTGCAAATTGAAGTGCAGCCGGTGCTCTCTGATGACGGCAATTTGCTGAATTTCATGGCGGTTGAAACGGATGTCACCGAACGTCGCGAATTTGCCGACGCGTTACGGCGTGCCCGTGATGAGGCCGAAGCAGCCAACCGCGCGAAGTCAGATTTCTTAGCGAATATGAGCCATGAAATCCGCACGCCTTTAAATGGGATTTTAGGTGTTGCCAGCATTTTGTCTGATATGCAGATGAATACGCAGCAGCAAGAATACCTCGACATTATTCGGCGCAGCGGCGACTCATTGTTGACCATCATCAACGATATTTTGGACTTCTCAAAAATTGAAGCCAATAAGCTCGAATTAGAAGTTCAGCCATTTGATCTGCGTAAATGTATCGAAGATGCGCTGGATCTATTCTCCAGTGCTGCCAGTAAAAAAGGGATTGATCTGGCGTACCTGATTGCACCCAACGTGCCATCGCGCCTGATTGGTGATGAAACGCGATTGCGCCAGGTGCTTGTGAACTTGGTGAGTAACGCTGTCAAATTTACGCAAAAGGGCGAAGTGGTTGTTGAAGTCAACGGCGCTGTCTTTGAAGCTGATGATCAGCAGTTCAACGCCATGTTTTCAATCAAAGACACTGGGATCGGGATGGATGCCGAAGAACAAGAACGTTTGTTCAAAGCCTTCAGCCAAGTTGATGCGTCTATGACGCGTAAATATGGTGGCACCGGATTGGGGCTCGCGATTTGTAAACGGCTGTGTGAATTGATGCACGGCGACATTAGCGTAGAAAGCGAGAAGGGCGTTGGAACAATGTTCCACTTTTCTGTGCGCTTAGGGATTGACGCCGATGCACCCGCTGAATCTTGGGAGAATGATCGCGACTCGCTACGTGGGCACAGTGTGCTCATCGTCGATGACAACACCACCAATCGCATTATCCTGATGCAGTTCTTAGAAAATTGGGGCGTTAACGTGCGGTCTGCTTCGAATGGCATTGAAGCGCTGTATCACTTGAAGCAAGATAACGCGATTGAGCTTGCCATCTTAGATGTGCAAATGCCAGAAATGGACGGCATTGCTTTGGCGCGTGAAGTTACCACGCTGCGGCCAAATTTACCGATGATTGTGTTTAGCTCTGTTGGTTACCGGGATCGGCAATTTGAAGCGATGAATGTCACGGGATATTTGAATAAGCCGCTTCGGCCACGGGAACTGCATCGCTTATTGCTCGAAAACTTCTCGCCATCAGATCTGCCAAAAACTACAGTTGAAGCAAGTGCGCTATTTGATCATGAAATGGGCGAACGCGTAAAACTTTCGATTCTGATTGCCGAAGATAACACGGTCAACCAGCATGTGGCCGTTGGCATCTTGCGCCGGCTTGGCTATCAGTCTGATGTGGTTGGCAATGGTCTTGAAGTTCTGGACGCGTTGCGGTTACGTAAATACGATGTAATCCTGATGGATATTCAAATGCCAGAAATGGATGGGGTTGAAGCAACCAAACGGATTATGCAAAACTATCCAGAAGGCGAGCGGCCATACATTATTGCTTTGACCGCGCATGCGCTGCAAGGGTACCGTGAGCAATACCTCGCGGCTGGTATGCAAGACTATATTAGCAAGCCAATCGTTGTTAAAGAACTGCGCGCTGCGTTAGAAAGAGCGGGTGCGCAGCGAAACGTGCCGCTAATTGATTCTGAAATCGCAAATAAAACACCCAAAATAGACGCCTATACGCAAATAAACATGACGTATTTGCAAGAAATCTTCGGTGAAGATGCGGAACTGATGCTCAGCGACCTTATGCCGATGTTTTTAGAGGAAGCTGTCACTGAACTGACTAAGATGCAGCTCAATGCAGCCAACCAGAATTGGGATGGTATTCGGATTAGTGCACACACGCTCAAGAGTGCCAGCGCTAGCGTTGGCCTAACAAAGTTCAGTGAGCTTTGCCAGCAGCTAGAAACCGTTGCCACCAGTGATACGCCACATAGTTGTCACGCGCTTATTCAACAAGCGAATGCCAGCTTTGCGGCAGCACAAGCCGAATGGTCAGCCCGCAATTAAGGCAACAGAATTTTAGGGAAGCAATAGAATGGCGGCTGTATTGGCCGTCGTTTTTATTTAAGCGGTAGCCTTAGCCTAGGTGCAGAAAATACCCCTTTATAATGAAGGAACAAAAAATTAGTGAGGGATTTTTCAAAAATACGCTGTAAATCCGGCTGTACCGGGCGCGGGACTTATCCCCAACTTTAGCAAGATGTCCACAACTAAACTTTCTCAAAAATTAGTTAACCACATGGCCTGTTTCGCTGTGGATAAGCCGCTGCCACAGTCTGTATTACTGCATGGCGTTACGACAGCGTCTGCTGCAGAGTTATCAACAGCATTAGAACATTTGCGCACTGCGGGGCTAATTTCTGTGGAAAACAGGCTGATTACAAAAGTTTCTACCGTGTTTGAAGCGACAATTCCGACTGAAGCTGAGTTTCTTGCTGTAGAGGAGAGCGTGTTAGCCCAAGCGCTGTTATTGACTGAAACCAGCGATCCGCGCCCGTTACTGCCGTGGCAGGCGCAACTTATACACATTGTAGACCAAGCGCTACGCCGTGAAAGCCCCTTAGCCTGTGCATTAAGTTATCCACTAATCTTACAACTTATCCACAGGGGCGAATATTTATCCGCACACGCCTATGCGCAAGATATTGTGGCGCGCCCTTTTCAAGATCGACTCACCCTGAATCGATCTGAATACTTGCTCGCACGTACCTTGGCCTTAACTGGCAAGCCTGCCGCTGCAAAACCGTACGCAGACGCGGTGCTCTCGTTCCGGACTCGTGAATTTGGCGCTGAACATGCAGAGACGGCCCAAGCCTTACACGCCCTAGCCGAAATTGAAATCGCGCTGGGTAACTACACCATCGCGCAGCAACATTGCACGCAGGCGCTAGCAATCCGCGAGCGCGTTCTGCCGCAAGACCATCCGCAAACTGCCGATAGCCTGTCGTTACTGGGCGCATTGATTAAAGACAGCGGCGCATATACCGCTGCAAAACCGTTACATGAACAAGCCTTGGCGAGTCGTGTACGTAAACTTGGTAAGACTCATCCAGATTCGGCGCAGAGTCAAAACAACCTCGCAGAACTGGCGCAACGTAGCGGCGATTTAGAAACAGCCTATGCGTTGTACACCGCCGCGCTTGAAACGTGCGAGACCGCTTTAGGGGCAACGCATCCATACACGATAACGGTCGTTAACAATTTAGCGGGCTATTACAAACAAACTGGTGACTTGGCGGCGGCACATCAGCTATACGTCCGCGTGTTGGAAAATTGCGAACAAACGTTGGGCGACACGCATCCACACACGGCATATGCCTTGAATAACCTCGCCACCGTATTGCGCCAGCGCGGCGACACGCATCAGGCGCAGCGCTTATATGAACGTGCGTTGGCAATCCATGAAGCGACCCTGCCCCAGCAGCACCCACACATTGGGTTTTCGCTTAACAACTTGGCGTACTTGCATCAATCCATGGGTGCGGCGGCAAAAGCGCGCCCGTTGTATAAACGCGCCTTAGAAATTTTTGAAGCGGCCTATGGCAAAGATCATCCGCATACCAAAACGGTGGCCAAGAACTATCGCAAGGTGTTAGGCAACTAATTGCAACTATCCTAAAAAGTGAGATAGCGTATTTAGCAAAACAGACTACGCTATAGACTAGCTAACAACAAAACAAAATGTGCTGCCGGAGCTTGCATAGATTTCCGGCGGCGCAACATAAATATTGGTGCTGCTGGCTAATGCTGCAATCGGTATCAATTTTTCGAGGAGGACCCATGACAACCTATACCCCTGATCCACAAGACATTCACGTTGCCGAAGCTGCACCGCCGAAGCGTGATAACAAAAAGCTTTTTATTATTTTGGGCGTGGTTGGCGCTGTGCTGTGTTTATGTAGCGTGATCTGTTTGGCAGGTGGTGGCTTTGCGATGTACAACGTTGTACAAGAGCAGCCCAAGGTTGCCGCAGTCGTCGATGAATTTATGCGCCACATGGATAACGGTAATACCGATCAAGCCTACACATTATTTTCTGAGCGCTCAAAACGCCAAACGCCACAGTCGGCGCTGGACGCAATGTTAGAAGGCAATACCGCATTATTGTTTGAAGGCTACCAAAGTAGCGAAGTGACAAATCTCAACATCTCTGCAAACTTCAACACCGACGACGACTTGCCCCAAGGTCAGGTTGCAACAGTAAATGGAATTGTTAAATATGCCGATGGGATTGATGGCACCTTTGACGCAGTGTTAGAAAAAGACGGTGAGCAATGGTATCTGCACCGGATTGATATCAATGCCCCCGCAGAGAAGTTTGGCGGATAGCATTCGCAGCCGAATAACTGGCTGAGCTATAAAACGCTGCTGTTAACATAACAGTGGCGTTTTTTTGTTAAGCGCAATTTTTTATGGAAAAACAAACATCCAACGATGAAGATATCGATGTCTACGTAACATCGCCGCCAAATGAATTTGTACGCATAGCCAAACGCGTGTTATGGGGCTTTTACTTTCTTACGCTGTTCTGCGCGCTGAGCCTATTGTTGTTAGCGCTGCGATAAAGGCGCTGGAAAGGCAACCGTTCACGCTCCATGCAAGGTGCGTTGGCTATGGCACTGAGCGTAAGCAGTCTAGTAAATCTGTGGTGCAGGTTGCCAACGGAATTTGCACGGCAAACAAAATGTAAAAATTGGTGAGGACCATGACTGCCAATAGGCCATAAATAAATTTCCACGAAACCGGCTTCCATGCGGCTAGCCCTAAGGCGATCATGATCACGAGACCGGCAAAGCCCCCCGCGCCGTGCCGCATGCCAATCCACTGCAAGATGACCGCATCATGCGGCACAATCAAAATGCGATAAAACACAATTGCTAAGGTTGTGCCAGCTGCGCTCAATGCGAGCCAATACGCTTTGGTTGGCCGATAGTGTTTGAACACCCACACATTGCCCGCCAAGCTTAGTAAAGACAGCAGCAAGTAAGGCAACAGTTGCCAACTATTGAGCCCCGGATGAATACTGTTAAAGCTGCCCCAGAAATTATTGTGCAACGTTAGCGGCGTGCGCGCCCACGCTTGCCAAGTGCGCTCCCAATAATAAATACTGCCTAAATCTGCGTTGAGCCCATAGTTGCGAAGATTGTCTGCATTTTGATACCAGATCGCTTCGTGTGACCCATTGCGTAAAAAGTTAGTGTGATCTGTGTTGCCAATGGTAAGCGTGTTGCCATCGGCACTCATGTCGCTAGGCGCTGCCGGATAATCTCCCGCAAGCAAGTACATACCGTCAATTAGGAATTCATCAATTTGTTCCAGTTCGTTTTCTGGAATCGGTACTAAGTAAGCCAACGTAGTAACAGACTCTGGCAACGTAACGGTTGTTGAAAAATGCTGCCACGTGCCATCTGTCACAAAGTCTGACATTTCGCCGCTGAGCGTTTCTTTGTTCACAAGTAGCGCCGGTTGGGCTTGGTCCCACGGTGTGGCGGTTTTGTACCAGCCGCCATAGGTCACCACTTGGCCGCTGAGCTGGGCTGCTTCGCCATCCGGCAAATACTGCACAATTGGATTGTAGGAATCTTCATGCGGAAACCTAATCGCACTGGTGCCAAATTTGGCGTCGTCTGCCTGATATGGGAACAGCGGATTGCCAGGGCTTTGGGTGGTGTATAGATCTTGATAAAACCAATACGCCGCGCCTTGTTCGCTGAGCGGCTGAATGCGGTTAACAAAATAGCCAACGAAGAGGACGCCCGCAACTGCCAGCACCACGCGCCAGCGCACAGAAAAGGCTAACCAAATGCCCAGCAACACTGGCACCAAAAAGAACCGCGTTGTTTCAAAGCGCACCCAATACGCTGGATATAACAACAGCACGCATAGTAACGTAATCCAATCTAGCTTGCGATACGCTAGCCGGATGCCGGTGTATAACATCAATGCCCCGGCGAGCAACACGCCACTTTCTACATTGATTCCGCTAAACAAGTCACTGATGCTGGGCGTGAAGGCCATCACCACAGCGCTGAGTGCCCACAGGCGTTTGTTGTCTGGCCAGATATAGTGCGCAGTTAGCCACGTTAGCCAAATGGTTACTAAATGCAGCCCCACGTTTGCCAACCGTGCCGCCACAATCACGGCCTGATCTGGCAAGCCGCTGGGCAAACTGTTAAGCACCGCCTTTTGGTATAAGCGGTAGGTCAGCCCTTCATTAAACAGCCGCCCGTTGTAATCACAGTTTTCATAACGTTCACAAGCGTCAATGACCTCAGCAATCGGAATCATTGCGGCTTTGATGTGTACGTCTTCATCGATGTGCCAGTCGCCAATGGGTTGATTCGGTTCGCCCCATTCAATGGGTTCACTCAGCGGAAAGCCGGGCCGCGTTGTGGTGCGGGCAATGCCGACCACTGCCGCTAAGCCGAGGACTAAAATCAAAAATCGCCACTCAGGAGTGGCGAATGCGAATGCAAGACGATGTTTCATAAAATTAGATGTGTGCGTTGGAATGCAACCGCACGCAATAGGATCAAGACACCCAGCGGGCTGGCACCCCAACCGCAGTCGCGCCATCTGGAATGTTACGATTTACAACTGCGCCCGCGCCAACGGTCACGCCATCCCCAATGGTAACGCCCGGTAAAACGGTTGCGCCAATCCCAATGAAAGAGCCGGTGCCAATGGTGACATTACCCGCCAAGTTTACACCAGGTGCCACGTGACAGTGATCGCCAATGATATTGTGATGGTCGACTGTACAGCCGGTGTTGATGATGCAATTCTGGCCGATGGTTGACCCAATGTTGATAACCGCGCCGCCAATAACTTGAGAGCCTTTGCCAATCGTGACATCCATGCCGATTACTGCCGTTGGATGAATGGCGGTTGAGAAAGACGCACCGCCCGCATTGAGCCGATTGAAAATGCGTTGTCTGGTTTTGTTGCTACCAATTGCGATAATAAATTCGCTATCGGCGTGATCATCCCACTGATCCTCACTGCCTAAAATAGGAAATCCTAGAAGCGTAGCATTTTCGGCATGAAAGCGGCTATCAAAAAAGCCTTTGATGTCATGCTCTAGTTTGAGTAGCGTATCGGCAACAACTTGGCCGTGTCCGCCAGCGCCGATGATAATAATAGTCATTTAGTTTCTTTGCGTTTGCCGGATCAACATAAAGGCCTCTGCTGCTGCAACACCAATGGTGCCGCCGCGCATGCGGGCGAGCGCTTCTAGCGATTCAATCGATCTGGTATTTGGGAAGGCCTTGAGCTGGCTTGCGTAACAGCGCATGGCTGCAATCTTTTGCCCAATGGTATGGCTGACATCAATATACACATTTGGAATAAATGCCGACTCTGGCGTTGGTGGTGCCCAGTCTGTTTCAGACAGCGTTTCATAACTTAGGATGGTGTGCACCGGGCAGCCGATGTGCGGGCGGGCCGCAACAAGCGCCGCTAAGTGCACCGCGCGATGGTCAAGATGAATATCGCCACTATGCGGCACATACATAATCGTCGCGTTGATCTGGTGGATGTATTTGCGGATGCCATCTGCAACGAGATGGCCGGGCGTGACATCTAGCTTTGGCGCTGGGAAATCTAGAAACGTGGTTTCAGTAATGCCAAGCAGTTCATGCGCGGCTTTCAGTTCAACCCGCGTGCCTTCAATTTCAGCCGCTGGGAATAATTCCGGAATGCCACGCGTAATCACTTGGACATAAACCCGGTCGCCATTGGCAATGTGCCGCGCGATCGTTGCGCCACAGCCCAACACTTCATCGTCTGGGTGCGGGGCAATTACTAATACTGTTTCCATAACGTTCTAGACTAACAAATACGCCAAGCGTAAGATAATGCACCGTTGCCAGCAGACAGGCTATGCGTCTGGGCTGTGCAACAATGTTTCTAATTTCTGTTCTAATTGTGCCACTCTTTGGCGCAATTTATAAAGTTCTTCTTCAGCAGTGTACCCTAGTTTTTGCCCAATGCGTGGATTTTGGGCAGAACCCACCATTTCATATTCGGTCACACGCAGTGCGCCTGCTGCGGTTTGTACTAAGAACGAGTCGGCATCGGCATCTAACACGCGGCCAACAACGCCTGTGATTACAGTCTCAACGGGATGGGCGCGCCAAATAATCAGCTTACTATCTTGCACGTGCGTGTATGCGCCGGGGTGCGGTCGGCCAGCCGCCCGAATCAGGCGATAAATATCGACTGCCGGTTGTGCCCAGTTAATAAGGCCTTCTAGCTGGGTGCGGCGGCCGCGATAGGTGGCGTCAGTTTCGTTCTGGGGCGTTGGGGCAAAGGCCGCGCCGGTTAACAATGGCGGCACCCAAGCATCAAGTGCAGTGTCGATGGCATCTTCTAGCTTATCCATCACATCTGAGGCGTAGTCATCTGGCCCAACGGTAAACTTGGCCTGTGCCAGAATTGGCCCAGCATCCACCCCTTCGTTCATCAAAAAGAAGGTTGCGGCACCCGCTGCGTTTTCCATAATTAGCCATGCGACTGGCGCGCGCCCGCGCATTTTAGGCAAGGCCGTAGGATGAAACCCAACTGTCCCCTGTGTGGGCACGGCTAACACGGCTGCATTTGCTAACTGAGAAAGCCCCACCAAAAAGAGCAGGTCTGGCGCGAGTTGCTGCAAGGCGGCTACGGTTGGTGGATCATTGACGTGATCAAAATCGTGATAAGGAATGTTGGCGGTTTGGCATAGGTCGTCTAAGCGTGAATAACCGCTAACGTTTTTAGACTTCTGTTGGGATAGCCCCAATGCCCCCACCACGTTTGCATTGTTGCGTAACAGGGCTGCCAGCGTGCGGCGCGTGCTACCCACGGCACCAAGCACAACAATCCGAGGAGAACTATTCATAAGGAAGGCCTACTCTGTAGAAGAGGGCTGTTGCAGAAAACGCTTCTCGCCAAAGATGACAATAAGCACCGTGCGCAGCATAAGTTTGAGATCTAACCAAAGCGAAAGCTGCTGCACATATTGGGCATCGTATTCCCAACGCTCGGGCCAAGAGAGATAAATATTGCCATGCGTTTGCGCCATGCCAGTGAGCCCAGGACGGACAAGCTGGCGTTGTTTTCCGGCAGCGGTGTAGTCGGCGGCGCTGGTTGGCAAGTCTGGCCGCGGGCCGACTAAGGACATTTGCCCCGCTAAAACGTTAAGCAATTGCGGCATTTCGTCGATCTTTAAGCGGCGCAACACCTTGCCAACGGCGGTAATTTCAGCATTGTTCCCTTTGAGTTCCACGTGGGTGGTGCGCTTGCGGTCTGTCATGGTGCGGAACTTTAGAATAGAAAACGGCACGCCCTGATACCCAGATCGCGTTTGCCGAAAGAATACCGGCCCAGCGGAGGTGAGCTTAATCGCCAAAGCAACCAACGCCAAAATTGGCGAAAGCAACATCACAATCGGTAGCGTTAAGCAAAGATCGAGGGCGCGTTTGCCCCACAAGCGGTACATAATACGTAAGACTTCGCTGGCGTTTACACGGTGTTTTGGCTGAACTGAGCCGCCACAATACATGGAATTACAAGCTGTTTAAACGGAGATGCGGGGTTTCTGGGGTATCATAATCAATACAGAAAACTTTGTTTTGCGTCGCAAACGATTTGGCAGCATGCGCTGCCCCAACATCAACCTATCTGAATTATAAACTGTCCTATCCGCCTATGACACATCCGTTTCAACTTCCATCTCGGCATCCTTTGTTAATTGTAATTTCTGGCCCTTCTGGCGTTGGCAAAGACTCGGTTCTAAACGAAATGCAAGCGCGCGGCGCAAACATTCACTTCGTGGTGACGGCTACCGATCGACCAATGCGCCCCGGCGAAGTGGATGGGAAAGATTATTTCTTTATTACCAGCGATGAGTTTGCAGAAATGATCGAGCAAGATGAGCTGTTGGAATACGCCAACGTGTACGGCGACTATAAAGGAATTCCAAAGCAGCAGGTGCGGCAGGCAATGGCCAGCGGCAAAGACGTGGTGATGCGCATTGATGTGCAAGGCGCGGCCACAATCAAGTCGATGTATCCAGAGGCGCTGCTGATCTTTTTGACAACCGAAACCGAAGAAGAATTAACGCAACGGCTAATTGAACGCAAGACCGATACCGGTAAAGGCTTAAAGCTGCGCATTGCCACCGCACGTAAAGAGCTGCAGCGCCTGCCAGAATTTGACTATTGCGTGGTCAATGCGGATGGCGCTTTAGGGCAAACGGTCGCTGCGATTCAGGCGATTATCGATTCTGAACACATGCGCGTGAATCCACGTAACGTGACCTTATAACAGCAGCAGCCCTGATCAACATCAGGGCTTTTTTGTTTTAGCGGGCTGGTGCAACAGCCTTGCGGCGCGGCTTTTTACGCGTGCGCTGCCAGAGCGCAGTGCCAATGCGGTAGAGGGTTAGCCCGGCAACAAGGGTGCTGCTGGCAATATAAACCGCGCCCATCAAGGCCCAGTCTGTTCCGGCAAAAGCCCCGTGCAGTGCCCCAAAGATAAATACTAAAAACGACGTGTAGTGCAGCCAGCGCCAAGTGGATTGACCAATCCAGCGTTTTATATAGAAAGAAAGCGTGACCACCAGCATCAGCCAAAACCCGATGACACCCAAGCCGACCCAGAATGGGCGGTAAGGGCCGGTGAAAGGCACGATGAGATTCAGTACGGTGTAATCGAACCAAGTGTTGAATAGCAACAAAAACGCGTGCAGCCCACACACTAGCAGTGCGTTCCAAGAAAGATAGTTGTGCATTCCAAGTGCTAGCACCGGCGCAACCGAGTCGCGTATCAGTTTGCTACTCAGCAGCAGCCCCCACACGGTAGACATTGTCAGTAGTAAATAGCCAACAATGCCCGTACCACGGATCAGGTACCAATTGAGGTTATCAGCTAGTAGTGCCTCCAGCCAGTTGACTGGCAGCCAGCCCAACTGCATTGCCGCCAACAGGCCGCCAATACTCAAGCACACCGCCGCACCAAGCGCAGTCAGCACGCCCAAAAGCGTCAGGCTTTGGCGCACGATTGGTGAAACGCTGTGGGTTGCCATGCAGATTAGCGCGCAATAACCGCGATTTGGCTCATAGTTGGCGTTAGCCAAACATCACCGCTTTGTAAGACCAGCGTTGCGGCCAGCCCTTTTTCAATCAAAAAATCATATGCCCGGCTGCTGCCGGCGATGAGGGCGGCAGTGGCGAAGCCCTCTGCAATGCTGGCCGATTTTGCCAACACGCTCACGCTTACAAGGTCTGTTTTGGCTGGCGCACCAGTGCGCGGATCGATGATGTGGTGTTGTAATTGGCCTGCCCGCACCCATTGCCGATAGTCGATGCCCGATGTTGCCAGCGACGCGTTGCGCAACCACAGGAACATTAGGTCAGACACAAACGCTTGCGCGCTTGGCTTTGCAATGCCCACAGACCAGCCGGGATCCGTTGAAGGTGGATCGCCCGTAGTGAGATCGCCGCCCGCATCTACCATGCAGGGGCCGTAGTGTGAAAGCCAGTCTACAACGCGCTGGGCAGTAAACCCTTTGCCAAGGCCGCCTAAATCTAGCGCAACGCCACGCGGAATCCAGACGGTGTGTTGATGTGGATTGAGACCAATATCTTCCCAGCGCCCGTGCAGGCTGGTAATTGGAACCAATGCGTTTTCTGGATCAAGCGCCTCAAACGTGCGATCGTAGCCAGCGGCGCGTAATGCGGGTAGCACGGTGGGATCAAATAATCCGTTTGTGGCTTTTGCAAGGGTGATGGCGCTGGTCAGCACTGCCCAAAGCGTTGCCGAAACTGGCACCCAGCTTTCTGGGCGGGCGTTGAGCAGCATTAGTTCGCTAAGCGGATTGAAGCGCGTTAGGCAACGTTCGGTTTCTTTAAAGAAGGTCTCTGCTTCTGTGAGGAGTTGCGTGGCGCGGGTGGTGTCTGGCAACTCAAGCCAAATTGCGATTTCACTGCCCATGGCGCGGAAGCGTGTGATGTTCCAATTAGGCGGCGTGGTGTTTGTTTGGATCGCGGGGTCTGTTTCTATGCAGGTCTGCATGTGCATCTCCTTTGGCAGGCGGCGCTAGCGTGAGCTTTGGCCGCGTGCATCAGACTGCTGTCTGGGGACTGCTGTTGCAGTCGGTTGAACAATTGGGACGGCTGTTGCCACGGTGTTTGTGACGACAGGGTCAGTTGGGATGAATGTTGCGGTTGGTAGTGCCAGCGTGCTGGTTGGCACTGCTGGCATAGGTGTTGCGGTAGGTGCTAGCGTGTAAGTTGGCGTTGGCACTAGGGTTGGTAGCGCTTCTAACAGCACGCTGTTTGGGTCTAAGCTTAGGTCTTCAATGGTGGGTGCCGCGTTGGCACGTTGTTCTGCGCGGGCAATAATGCCCGTGGTGACAACGGTGGCACCAATCGTCAGGAAAATCAGCGACGTTTGCAGTAATGTTTTGTCACGTTGAGTCGAGTTTTTAGCCATAGCGATTACGATGAATTCTCAGCGAGCGCTTCTTGCAAGCGCGTGACTTCTGCCCAAAGCGCTTCATTTTCAGACTGTAACCGTGAGGCTTCGGCGGTACTTTGCAGGCTTTCAATCCGTTGGTTGGCCGCGTCAATCAGGCGTTGATAGTCTGTTTCACGCAGTTGCATGGTTTCAACCAGCGTTGCGAGTTCAGCATTTTGGAGCTCAAGCGTTTCGATGGCAGCGTTGTAAAGCGCGATGTCTGGATCGACCTGTACAAACAGGACATTGAAAAAAACTGCGCCAATTACAAAAACGGTGCTTACGATAGAAATAATCATCACCAAGATGGCGGTGCGGGTTTGTTTAGTCATGCGGGTTACTTATGGACATCTCGTAGAAATGCGCCAGCCTAGCAGTTGGCTGACCATTACGGCGGGTCGGTATGCAATTGATGATACGCAATAGATGCAATCTAGATGTCAAGGAAATGTAAAATTTCCCTTAACAGTTATGTAGCGTATTTATAGGATAGCGGGATTTAACGGCGGGGTGCTGCACGCAAACGTGGCGCGACCTAGTCACAAACCGGGCGGCCTAGCAATGGCAGGAGATGGTGTTAGTAGGAATCAGCTGTTATTTGAGCATTGCGGCTGCATGTTGTAGCAAACGGCAAAATCTGAGTAAGGTTAAAAAGAAAACGACCAGCAAGGTAACACTGAAAACCTTTACTGATCGCTATCTGTTTTATTAGGGAATTCTATTGCCACATTAGGCAATTACGCCAAGTGCTACCAGCAACCAAATAATAAGGCCAATAGAAATTGGAAGTAAATCCCATTTTTCAAAGTGTTTCATACCAATACGCTCTACTATAAATTACCAATACAACTACCTACACAAACTACCAATACCTACTGTGATCTACTTTTGGTCCATATCAGTTACTCCAACTGCTCATTACTTGTTATGTAATAAGTATCGGTTGAAATTCTGATGAAATATCTAACGGTTTGAAAATCGGATTATTAAGAGGTTTGCAGAGACTGGCTGTTTTTTTGTAAATAAATAGCGTTTATTTACATCTGAGGGCGTTATGGGCTTTAGCGAAGGCCGAAATATTAATGGACGCCGCAAAATGTATACTATTTCTAATCACAATCCCAATACTTTATTAGGTATGGTTAAAAAGATAGCAGGTTATGTAGTAATTATTGAATAAGCTAAACGTATAAGGCAGTGGGGAGCCTTATAAAAACGTTCAGCGCATTCATTGCAGGTAAGTATGTCAAGTGTCTCTTTAGGCAGTATCAAAATTAGACCCTCTCTAATTGAGCGTAGCGTTGGGATAGGCTGCGCTGTACTATTTTTGATTCAACTCTACTTTTACCTCTATCCCACTACCCAAATTTGGTATTGGCCAGCAGTTTTGTTCTACGCAAAAGTAGGCGCTGGCTTGTTGGGTCTCGGTACATTTGTTATTCTGGCCGCGTTTACGCACCGCTACTTTTTGCCACGGCACTACCTGGCCTGGGCGGCATTGATGATGGCGACAATTAGTTACACCATCAACGGATTTGGCACAGAATACGTCGCACTTATTGATAAGCCTCAAATTTATATAGAACAAGCCGACCGCATCTTTTTGCTGGTTGGGTCGATCTATGCCGCGATTGCCGCCTCTAACAAACACCTGAAATGGCTGACAGACTTACTCAAAGTTGTAGCAACAGTTTCACTGAGCAGTGTTATTTACACCGTATTTGTGCCTGCAAGTTGGCCGCATCTACAAATTTTTTCACCCACAACAAACGCCGTTGTTTTCAGTATTACCATCATCGGTTGGCTAGTTGCTGGGCTGCGATTTTGGAAACTGGGCCGTAAAGAAGATTCTCTATTTGACTGGACGATTGGCTTAGCATTGATTGCAAGTGCTGTGATGACCGGCATGCGCTTTTTTGAAGTGTGGCATCCCCTGTGGATGATTTGGCACCTGTCAACAGCATTGGCCTACTTTGCAACAAGCCTAGTGCTAACGAATTTAATTCGCCGCGAACGCAAGTTTCAGGTCAAGCCGTATTTTGTGTTCTCACTGTTTACGCTGATTGTGCCGGTGATTACTATTGCGTCTGCCTTAGCGGGATACGCCACTTGGCGCTTTGGGGCGCGATCACTGCAAGCCCAAGCTGATGCGTTTGGTTATCACGTACAGACGTTATATACCGAGTTCTACATCACGCTGGATCATAAAGCGCATGACAATGACAGCATCTATAACACCAGCACGTACGCATCTGTTGAAGAATTGCGGGACATGGTCGAAGCAGAGGCGTATCCGTTTAGCGTA
The DNA here is from genome assembly GCA_020630175.1 of Anaerolineales bacterium. Lineage (GTDB taxonomy): Bacteria > Chloroflexota > Anaerolineae > Anaerolineales > UBA6668 > JAHDIM01. The sequence continues at coordinate 7,959 of JAHDBW010000028.1, read as the reverse complement.
GATTTTGTAGACAACGCAACATTCGCAATCCCCGCAACCCAATTGTTCCGCACATTAGAACCCGGCGTAGAACCCAGATTCCAATTGATAGGCGTTGTGCCACTAACGCCAAAGATGACAATCATTCAGCCGGTAACCGTTGTTACGCAAGATTTATCAACGATGGCTGTTGATGTTGCGCGCGTGCGGTTACTCACAATGGTTTTAGTAATGCTGGCCTCTAGCATTATTTTCTACGTGCTTTGGCGCATCATTACCGTGGCCGACAATCGCATTGTTTCACAAGAAAAAAGACTAAAAACTGCCGTTGCAGAACTACGCGCAGCAGAGCAAGGCCGCGAAGACCTTACCAATATGATTGTGCATGATTTGCGTTCACCGCTGTCTGCGATTGTGTCTAGTTTGCAGTTGTTGGAACGCATGCAACTTTCTGAAAAAGTGCCGCAATCAAAGCGCTTGTTAGGGCGTGCCGCAACAGCCTCAGACAGCATGCGCAAGATGATTTCAGACATGCTGAATATCTCTAAAATGGAGCAAGGTCAGCTACAGCTTGCACACACTAGTATTTACGTGCCCACCTTGTTCGAGCAACAGGTGCTAAGCGTTGAAGACATCATCCATAAAGAAAATAAAACGATCGAACAGGCATTAGACCTTTCAACAGATAAAACGTATGTCTTAGCAGACCCAGAAATTATCCAGCGCGTGTTAGATAATCTCATCTCTAATGCGTTGCGCTACACAACATCTGGCGGCACAATCACGCTGAAAGCTGAAGCGCTAGACAACTACATGTGCATCGAAGTGCAGGATACGGGCGTTGGCATTTCTAAAGAAAAATTGCCGCAAATTTTTGAAAAATTTACCCAAGCCAGCGAAGATTCTGGTCAGCGCCGCAAGGGCGTGGGGCTAGGGCTGGCCTTCTGTAAATTAGCAGTGGAAGCGCACGGCGGCAGCATTTGGGTAGAAAGTGAAGCGGGCGTTGGGTCTACCTTCAAGTTCACGCTGCCATTAGCGTTGAAAACGCCGCTGCATATTGAGAAAGTAGATACTGCTGAACTACAACTCGCCGAAAAAGAATCGTTTACCCGCATCCTCTAAATAGCCTCAACTTAATTTGGGCAGCGTCAGAACTTTTGTCAGTTCTTCCCCGCATAATACCTCTATAGCAATCGCAATTATTTTTATTTTTAAAGATTGCAAAATTCAATTCCGACTTTGCCACCAAATACGGCATCTTTTATAAGACACAGTCGGCTAACATTTTCACTGCACTATAGGTAATTATGATGGCATTCTTTTCATCAGGGTTTAAGAGGTACTTTCAGAAAGAAGATCGCAGTATGTGGCTCACGATTGGTGTGATCATACTGATACAGGTCTGGTTTAGCGTGATTCGCCCGATTGAGACGACATGGTATCAGCCGGTCTCACTGTTTTATCTAATTATTAGTGGCAGTGTCTTGGGGCTTGGTACCTATATTATGATCTGGATGTTCTTCAAAGACAGTTTTGAAGGGCGCCACAAACTAGCCTGGGATACCGTCATTTTGCTCACGGCCGGCTACCTCATTTATGGCCTCGGCACAGAATATGTAGGGTTTGTAAACAAACCACAAGCTGTAATTGAACAAGAAGGCCGCCTAATTTATGCGCTGGCGGGCGTCATGGTGTTGTTAGCGGGGTTGAATAAACGCATCAATATCGCGCGCAAAATTGTGCGCCTAAATGGTGTGCTGGTCTTGGTGATGATGACATATGTTGTGTTTTCCCCGCCGTCCATGCCGGTGTTACCACTCTTTTCTAAGACGCTTTCTGTGTTTGTGTATAGCTTCACTGTTATCACTTGGGCGATTGCTGGCCTATTATTTCTGCGCATTGGTAAAACCGAAAATAAGAAAATGGACCTGATCATTGGGCAAACGCTATTAATGAGCGCCGCAATGACAGGCTTTCGCTATTTTGAAGTCTGGCACCCGCTCTGGTTTATTTTTCATGTATTTGGCTCGATGGCATACCTATCCTCTAGCGTTGTGCTCACGACACTTATCCGGCGCGAACCAGCATTTCAAATTAAGCGCTTCTTTATGATGGCCATGTTTACCGCGATGGTGCCTGCTGTCATGATCTGCTCTTACCTAGCCGGTTATGCTGCGCTCAGTTTTGGGAAAAACTTATTAAGTGACCACGCCGTTGCCTTTGGCGCTCATATGCAAGATATGTATGCAGTTGACCCAGCTTCGGTAGATGCGCATGAAGGGCATGCCATGGAAATGGCGACAGAAATGGACCACAGTGGTTCGATGACCATGCTCCCGCTAAGAAGCAACTACAGCACCACCACATTCAATACGTTAGCAGAGGCAATCGTTTCTGAAGAGTTTCAAACATCGCATGTTGATGCCGGGTTGGCCTCAACAGCAACGTTTGACTTCCCAATCGTAGATGTCTGTGTGGATACTGAGCACGGCGAGATACCGGTGTATAAGTTGATTAGCGTTGTGCCAATGGAAGCAAGCAACACCGGCCCCGTGACGGTTGTGGTGCAGTCCTTTCCAGATATGGCGCACCAAATTGCAAATATCCGGATTATCACAATGGTGGTGATCTTACTGGCCGCACTGAGCGTCTTCTTATTACTAACCCGCATTATTCTCATTGCCGATGCCCGTATTACCAGCCAAGAGAAACAGCTAAAAGTAGCCTATGAAGAAGTAAAACGCGCCGAAAAAGTGCGCGAAGACCTAACCGACATGGTCGTGCATGATTTGCGCAATCCGCTGTCTGGCATTATGAGCAGCCTATCTTTGCTGAAACGCGTGCAAGCCAAACATGCACACCCTACGGAACAAGAAAAACGCTTAGTCGTCCGCGCCAACGTTGCCGCAGAAAACATGCGTGACATGATCGCCGATATGCTCAATATCTCTAAGATGGAACGCGGCCAGCTCTCGTTGGAAATCACCTCTATGCGGGTGCATAACTTATTAGAAGAACGCCTACTAGCATTTGAAACGACTGCCAATCAAGACGGCAATGTGATCCACCAAGTGAGTGATTTGCAAAACCGACGCTTACGCGTCAACGCCGATGAACGGCTCATCAAGCGCGTGCTAGATAACCTAATCACAAATGCAATCCGCTATACCCCAAGAGGGGGCATCATTACGCTGCGTGCCTATCAATTAGATGACATGATGTGCCTAGAAGTGAGTGATACGGGGGTGGGTATTCCAGCTAATAAAGCGTCCTCAATTTTTGAAAAATTTACGCAAGTCAGCGAAGATCAAGGCCTGCGCCGTCGTGGGTTAGGGCTGGGATTAGCCTTCTGTAAACTCGCGGTAGAAGCCCACGGTGGCAAAATCTGGGTAGAAAGTGAGCTGAATCGCGGCACAGCGTTCAAATTCACGCTACCGCTTGCAAAATATAAAACGCCAGAAACTGGCACGCTTGCCATTCGCGATACGTACAAAGCCCCACAAACGCGCAAAGTCACGTTAGAAACCGGACCGCTTTCGCTATAAAGGCTGCGTGCTGCCCCTATTAACTAAAAAACGGCGTCTTGAAAGAGAAGCCGTTTTGGATTCAAGAGAAGTCCGCTGGGTGGCGGCGTAATCCTCAAATCAACCCTTGCTGGGAAACGTCGCCTTGCGTCTGGCGCAGAAAAATTCACGTTGAAAAATCAGTAACGTACCCTGCTAAAACCCGCGCCATTCACTTATGGTTGCCGCCAACAGTGCGGTCTTGCCCGCTAATGAGGTGATATCCACATATTCAGTTGGCGTATGTGCGCCAGCACCTAACGGGCCCAACCCGCAAATGACAGGCGTGCCCAACGGAGCCACAAAGTTCGCATCAGAGCCACCGCCGGTGCCACCTTTGCCAACGGGGTCGCCTAGCGCTTCGCTCATTGCGCGCACATGGGCATAGGCCTGCGCAATCGGGTCACTATAGGGCATTGGCGGACGGTCTAAATCGCCCTCAACAGTAACGCTAGCTCCCGCTAACTGCGGCGTTAGCCCGTGTAAAAGCGCCACAATCCGCTGGCCTTCAACGGCATCCATCACGCGCAAATCCACATCAACGGTACAAGTGTCTGGCATGGTATTGACCGCAGTCCCCGCAGAAATCATGTTGACGCTAAGCGTGGTGCCTTTTTCATAATCGGTTAGGCTCTCAATATACGCAATTTGGTGTGCCATTTCTGCAATCGCATTGACCCCTAACTGATGGTGCGATCCAGAGTGGGTGGCCTTGCCGTGCGTGGTCACGCGGAACTGTCCCACGCCCTTGCGCCAAACTTTTACAGCGCCATCATCTAAGGCCGGTTCCATGCATAGTACTAGCCCAGCCGTTTTGCCCAAGCCTTCAATGAGGTGCAGCGAACCATGCGAATTGATCTCTTCATCGCTTGTGATCAGCACAGAAATTGGCACGTCTGGCCATTTATTCTCCGCTTTTAACACGCGCAGTGCGGTCAGCGTTTGCACAATGCTGGCTTTCATATCCCACACGCCGGGGCCATACAGTCGCCCATCTTCTACGCGCAGCGGATTGGTGGCGAGCATGCCAACTGGGTGCACCGTGTCATAGTGGCACATAATCACAATGCCGCCGGTTTCATTGCCAGCACTATCGGCCCAGTGTGCCACAATATTATCCCCACGGTCAGGTTGCGGGTCGATTTCAACGCGGGTTGGCTTGAGCGCTTGTAAATCTGCAATCAGACGTTGCCCGCAAGCATCAACAGCGGCTTTATTATTAGAGGGCGATTCGAGTTGCGCCAACGCTTTTGTGTGGGCAACCATGTGATCAACTTCAGATTGGAAACGAGCAATAGAGAGCATAAAATTAGCCTGCGGGTATAAGAATGAAACAAGACGTATTAGCGGTAAGGCCATCTAACACAAGTATTATTTAGGTCTGCTACTATTATGGCAACTGATAAGACCTTAGCCCTTTATAACACGGACCCATGAGCTTTTTTGAGAAATTTTTTCAAGAACCAGAAATTGAACCAGAAACCCGCAAAGATCCCATCTTTGGCACGCTAAATTCTGATAAATACGGAGATTGGCACGGACGCCTCAAATTAGACGGGCGCACTATACGCATAATCTTGGAAGGTGCCCCGCATGACCCAACCGGTTATCAGATTCGCTACCGTGAATCGATCGTAGAAAACTGGCCGACCATTGTGGCGAATTTACGGCACACGCTCTTTGCAGAAACAGATCCGACAGAGTCTGGCCTAACGCCCTCTGAAGTGTACGACTCGCTGCAAAGCTTCGTGATTCGCATTCCAACCGATTCTGGCTTTGACTACGACTGGACGCTTTCTGCCCGAAGTACGCTAGATAAAGGTGATCATCTGATAGAAATCTTTATGTTTGGCGATACGCACAAAGGCTATGCCATGCAGGGCTAATGCGCATTTAGCGGCAACGGTAAGTATCCTACTTTTCAGGATAGGCAACCCCGCTAACATGTATACAATAAGACCAACAGCAAAGGGACCGGTGATAACCACACAGGATAAAAAACTTTACTGTTGAAAATTAGCACATACATCGTATGCACTGATTTTCTCTTTCTCTCCTTACAGCACTCGCGACGGCTCATCGCGGGTGTTGTGCGTTAAGGGCGCAAAGACGGTTTAGGCAAGCTTCAGCCCATTGGCAACGGGCTTATCTGGCACGGCCAGCACCACACCGTCTGCACTGTAAACGCCAGTCACCAAACATTCAGACATCACCTTGCCAATTTGCTTGGGCGGAAAGTTCACCACGGCCAACACTTGCTTGCCGATCAGGTCTTCTGGCGTATATAAGTCTGTAATTTGCGCACTCGATTTTTTTACCCCAAATTCAGCGCCAAAATCCACTTGCAGCACATACGCTGGCCGCCGCGCCTTTGCCAGTGGCGCAGCAGAAAGCACTGTGCCTACGCGTAGTTCTATTTTTGTGAAATCGTCCCAAGTAATGTGTGTCATTGTCCTTTCCTTGTTGTGTCTGCGCAAAGAATAGCAGACCAAATCTGATAAGAAAAGTTGCGTCGCAACGCTTCTGAAAAGTACTGCAACGTGTCCGGCTTAAGTGTTTTGCAGAAAGTCTTCAAAAAATAAATGCAAGCTTGTGTGGCAAACCCTTCAGTAAAAGCCCAATTTAGGCTCAATTTTATTTCTGAAAACTTTTTGGCTTTTACATAGATCTGCATGCGCCATCACTTGCAGCTTTTCACCTGACCAGATACACTCCAATTTATGCTGACACTTACCTCTAAAGATCAGGCCATGCTCGCTGGTGCGCACGGGCCAGCCGTCCAAATGGCAATGCGGATTTTGTCTACAATGGCCAACGTTTACGGCGCAGAACAGCTGATTGATATCACCTCGGCGCATATCGATAGCTGCTTATATCACGGCCCCGGCGGGCTGGATTTTGCCCAAAAGCTTGTCGATGGCGGCGCAAAAGTCGTCGTCAAAACCACGCTAAACGTTGGCGCAATCGACTTAGTGCACCCAGAACATTTTCAGGGCACGCCAGAACAAGCCGCGCAAGCCCGCAAGCAAATGGATTTGTATCAGGAAATGGGCTGTGAGCCGATCTGGACCTGTGCGCCGTACCAAACCACGCAACGCCCCGCGCTGGGTGAGCAAATCGTCTGGGCAGAAAGCAACGCGATTGTGTTTGCCAATTCGGTGTTGGGCGCTCGCTCCAATCGCTATGGTGATTTTATTGATATTTGCGCCGCAATTACCGGGCGCGCGCCAGACGTGGGGCTGCATCAAACGGCAAATCGGCGCGGTCAACTGGTGTTTGACCTACACCAAATTTCTGCCAAGCTATTACAAACTGATGTGTTGTACCCCGTGCTGGGTTACCTGATTGGCGCGAAGTCCGGCAACAAAATTCCGGTCATCGACGGGTTGCCAAAAACAGCCACGGAAGATCAGCTCAAAGCGTTGGGCGCGGCCACGGCCTCATCTGGTGCGGTGGGCTTGTTCCACGCAGTTGGCATTACGCCCGAAGCGCCCACGTTAGAAGCCGCCCTCCAACATCAGCCCGCTGAAGAGCACATCACGGTCACGCTGGAAGATCTGTACACCATGCGCAGCCATCTCTCTACCGTGCCAGACGGCCCAATCAGCGTGATTGCCTTAGGCAGCCCGCACTTTTCATTACAAGAATTTGAGCAGCTGATGCCGTTGCTGCGCGCCACACCGCCGACCATCGAGTTCATTATTTGCACCCATCGTTTTGCGCTTAAAGCCCTGCGCGAACGCGGTTGGCTCAAGGAACTCAAGCAAATGGGCGTCTCTGTGGTGGTGGATACCTGCGTGGTAGTCACGCCCATCATCCGCGCCAATGCGGGCACGTTGATGACTAACTCTGGTAAATTTGCCCACTATACGCCGGGCAACACTGGCTTCCCCGTGATTTTTGGTAGCTTAGAAGAATGTGTGCAGTCTGCCGCAAAAGGCGCAGTCTGGCGTGACCCGACCTTATGGACAACGGTGGCGGAGTAATAATGATGGCAATAAAAAAAACATGGAACGCAACCGTGCTTGTTGCGGGCAGTGCGCAGGGCGAAGCGCTAATTTTGGCTGAACCGCTCAGCCTATGGGGCGGGCTTGACCCACACACCGGCGAAATTACAGACCGTCGCCATCCGCAGTCAGGGCTGTTGGTGGGCAATAAAGTGCTGCTCTTACCCAGTGGCCGCGGCTCCAGCAGTGCCAGCAGCATTTTGCTAGAAGCAGTCAAAGCGGGAACCGCGCCAGCCGCCATTGTCACCGCCGAAGCAGACGGCATTTTGGCGCTAGGCGCAGTCGTCGCGCAAGAAATTTACGGCCACGGCCCAGCAGTGCTGGTCTTACCAGAGCCAGACTACAGCGCACTTTGCCAAGCGGCCACGGGCATTGTTACGCTAAAAGACGGCGTGATTACGGTCTGATTA
>JAHDBW010000262.1 GCA_020630175.1 Anaerolineales bacterium | reverse complement strand
TAGCCCCACGGAGAATCGAACTCCGGTTTGCGCCGTGAGAGGGCGCTGTCCTAACCGCTAGACGATGAGGCCTTGTTGGTAAAAAGTTTACCATAAGCGCGGCGGTGTAAGCTACAATTGTCTGGATGAGTCGCCTTCGTATTAATGGCTTGGTAAAAGCCAAGAACAGCATTGTTTCGCAGCTAAAAAGCGGTATCCCCACTTCAGACGCGCCTGCCTTTAAGCAACAGGTGCGGGCTGTTTTGGCGCAAGTCGAGTCAATTTGCAACACGCATAATACAACGCCAGACGCCCTCCCCACGCCATCGCGCAATGCCTATCAGATGCTCAAGAAAATAGACCTTGAGAACCTGCCGCTTGTCGATGACACGCCAAGCAAGCGACGCACCAACAAACCAACCAACAAGCAAACCAATCAACCAGCCAACCGCCTCACCAACAAACCCAAAATCGCCAACGCCGTCCGTCTTTCTGAAGATGCCAGCCTCTATCTCGGCGTCATTGCGGGCAATTTGAATGCAGAGAACCGCGCCACGGCGTTAGCAATGATGGTCGAAAACGCGGCCAAGATCGAGGCCGCCTGTGCGCATCAAAACGGACACCCTGTCGATTTGGCGATCCGCAGTAAGCGGGCGTATCAGTTCTTCAAGTTTTTGAGTGACCCTAAGATGTTGGATATTCATTTATCCACATTGGCGAAGTTACAGGTCATTGGGCAAGCCCCACCCTGTAGTGCGCAGTTAGGCTTATTCCAAAAGCTGCCGATTTTAGATTTTCAGTTTGCGGTGCAAAATCCGTTGTATAGCGCCAAGCAGGACGGGCCGCGTCTCAAGATCACGATTAGTGAAGCCTTGATCGGTGCGCCGGATGAGGTGCTGGAGGCGATTGTTTGCAATATCCTCACCCGGAAGAAAACGCCCCACTATCAACGCCTAATCAAAGGCTATTTAGATGAAACCGAGGCGGTAGAAATGCTGACCGCCATCGAGGCCACGACTGGCATTTCTGAAACCAGTTCTATCGGCGATTTCTATAATTTAGAGACGGGCTTCAATCAGATCAACGCCACTTATTTCAATGGTAATCTGGCGCGGCCAAACCTCACTTGGGGTCAACGGATGACGTATCGCAAGTACGGGCATTATGATTTTCTGCGTGACACAATCATGATCAGCAAGTCGCTTGACGCCCGTGACGTGCCAGCATACGTCGTAGATTTTGTGCTTTACCATGAAATGCTACACAAGCGCCTCGGCGTGGAAGTGCGTAGCGGCCGCCGTTACGCGCATACGCCAGAGTTCCGTAAATTAGAAAAAGAGTTTGCCCAATTCGACGCCGCTGAGGCCTTTTTAGGCAAACTTAGTCGCAAGGCGCGCCGCAGTAAATGACGCTCATCGCAGTTTTATCAGATACGCATGGCTTGTTACGACCAGAAATCTTGCCGTTATTACAGCAGCGTCAGCCCAGCCATATTTTGCACGCTGGCGATGTGTGCAGTGCCACCATCTTGCCAGAATTAGCAACGGTTGCCCCAGTCACGGTGGTGCGCGGCAACTGTGATTACGGCCCCACGGGTGAGCTACTCCCAGATACGGCAGTGCTTGAGGTTGGTAATGCGTCCATCTTCATGCTGCATGATCTCAACCATTTAGATCTAATTCCGCATGCCGCCGGATTTCAAGTGGTGGTCAGTGGGCACACGCATCAGCCGAAAATAAGCTATGGCCTTGGCGATGTACTGTACCTCAATCCGGGCAGTATTGGCCGCCGCCGTTTTGACTATCCAATTTCTTTTGCTTGGCTCAGCATTACCAACGATGGCATCCAAGCCGAGCTTGAATATTTAGCGTAACCAATTTTCACGACACATCTCATGACAAAACCTCTAATTATCGGGATCGCAGGTGGTACGGGCAGTGGTAAAACCACATTGGCGCATCTCATTTTGCAACGCGTTGGCGCAGACAAAATCGGCCATATCATGCACGATTCGTATTACAACAATAATACGCACCTGTCGCTAGAAGAGCGCCGCTTGGTAGATTTTGACCACCCAGATGCCTTAGAGAATGACCTACTCATCAAGCATTTAATGCAGTTGCGCGCAGGCAAACCGGCTGAAATTCCAGTCTATGATTACACAGTGCATTTACGCACCGGTCAAACCGAGACCATGCCCCCTTACCCCGTGATTATTGTGGAAGGGATTTTGATCTTTTCTGACCATCAACTGGCAAAGCAGCTCGATATCAAGGTGTTTGTTGATACCGCTGATGACTTACGTTTTATTCGGCGCTTAAAACGCGATATTGAAGAACGCGGGCGCACAATGGAATCTGTCATCAATCAATATCTAAATACCGTTAGACCAGGCCACCATGTTTTTGTGCAACCCAGCATCAAGCAGGCGGATGTCGTGATCCGCGAAGGTGGTCGCAATGCGGTTGCGATTGAAATGATTGAAGCCCGCATTCGGCAACATTTAGCGTCTTACAACTAAGCGCGCACATCTATGAAATACAACAATCAAACGTATCGTATTTGTATTGAAGCCTCGCCTGCCGTGCATAAACAGGCCGGTTTGGGCACATACACAGCTGGGCTTATTCAAGGCCTAATCCATACTGACCCCGGTGGCCAGTACAGCATTGCCTATAACGATTCTGAGAACGTCACCTTAGAGCATCCATATAGCAAACTCGTTTCGTACGCGTCTGACATGGGTAACAAGCCGTGGCGCTTGCGCAATGCATTGACCCATTTTGGCGCGCGCCCGTTTGACCGTTCGTTTCCAGATGTGCAGCTGTATCACAGCACCGGGCATTTACTGCCAAAGTTCCGCAACATCAAGACTGTCTTCACGCTGCATGATCTTATCCCGCTGATTTATCCGGAATATCACTTGCCGCTTAACCGCATCTTTCTGACGCAAATGTTCCCGCGTTTTCTCCGGCAAGCGGATGCGATTATCAGCGTGTCTGAGTCTACAAAGCGTGACGCGATGAAGTTGCTCAATATCCCTGAAGAAAAGATCACTGTCGTCACAGAAGGCGTAGAACCACGTTTTTACCCAATCAAAGATCCTAATCGCTTGGCCGCCGTGCGTGACAAACATGGCCTGCCAGAAAAGTTCATCCTGATCGTCTCAACCATCGAGCCGCGTAAAAATCACAAGGTTCTGATTGATGCTTACGCTGAAGTCCGCAAATCGCACCCAGATGTGGCACTGGCAATTGTTGGCAAAAACGGCTGGATGTATGAAGGGTTCTATGAACACCTGCGTGAAAGCGGCTTGCAAAAAGAGGTCAAACTACTTGGCCGCGTGGAAGACTTTGAACTCAGCGTGCTGCTTAGTGCCGCCACGATCTTTGCCTTCCCGTCTTTATATGAAGGCTTTGGCCTGCCGCCCCTTGAAGCAATGGCCTCTGGCACGCCGGTGGTGGTTGCCAATACGTCTAGCCTGCCAGAAGTGGTTGGCAACGCGGGCATCCTACTTGACCCAAACAACGCCCGCAGTTGGGCCAACGCCTTTGATGCCTTGTTGAGTGATCCGCAAAAGCGCATGCAAATGAGCCTTGCCGGACAAAAGCAAGCCAGCAAATTCACTTGGGAAGAAACCGCTAAACAAACGCAGGCGGTTTATCAAAAAGTCCTAGGCCTGACATAGCGAATGCAGTCTTCACAGCGGCTTCCGTTATTAACCATATTACTGTGCGTCTTACTGGGCTTGCTTCTAATTCTGTGGAGCTTGCTTAGCAACGAGCCGGACCGTAATATTTCACAAGCCTTGTTCGACCCCGTGGTCGTCACGCGCATCCCAGAGAACTTGCGCCCTACGCTTGATCCAGACATCGCATTGGAAGTGGCGCTAGAGCCAACGCCAGCCATCACCGCAACGCCACACCCTTACCTTGCCGCGCCAGATGGCGTCTATACCTTTTTACTCTTAGGGGTAGATCGGCGCTCTGATCAGGCGGGGTTGCCTGCCAAGACGGATTCAATCATGCTTTTGCGGGTGGATTTTGATCGTAAGAATGCGTCGCTGATGTCTATTCCGCGCGACCTCTGGATTCCGATTGCCGATCTAAACTATTACGATATTTACAATCAGCGCATCAATGCCGCGTATTATTTCGGCGAAAAGTTCAATATGCCCGGCGGCGGGATCGCCATCTTACGCAAAACCATTTTGCAGAACTATGGCATCTATGTCGATCGGTATATGTTGGTCAATTTTGAAGCGGTAGTCGATGTGGTCGACACGCTCGGTGGCATTGAAGTCTACGTGCATAAAGAGATTTATGACTGGGCCATGCCGCTCAATGACTACGACTACATGGAATTCAGGCTAGATCCCGGTTGGCATGACATGGATGGCATCACCACCTTGCGCTACGCCCGCACGCGCCATCAAGACAGCGACACAGAACGCGTCAAGCGCCAGCAAGATGTGCTGTTAGCCATCTACAACAAAGCGTTGCAGACCAACACCATCACCAAAATTCCAGAGCTGTTTGAGATTCTCAACGGCAGCTATGAAACAGATATCACGCCTGCCGAAGCAATCTGGTTTGCAAAGAACGCTGAAGGCATCACGCAAGAATCAGTCTGGCGCTATTCAATTGATCAAACAATGTTAGTGGGACATGTCACGGGCGGGGGTGCCCATGTTTGGCTGCCAAAAGAAGAGCCAATCAACGCG
>JAHDBW010000261.1 GCA_020630175.1 Anaerolineales bacterium | reverse complement strand
CCCAGCGCGCCAAACAAATTCAGCTGAAAGCGGGAGCCTAAGAAGGTCAAGAAAAACGTAGAGGGAATCATGCCAAACAGCGTGGCAGCAATGTAAATTGGAACCGAAAGCCGTGCCACACCAGCCGCATAGCTAATGAGGTCAAAAGAGAATATCGGCAGTAGACGGGTGATAAACACAAACCAGCCCAGCACTTTTTCGCCACGGTCTTTGGTAAAGTGGATTTTCTTGCCGGTAAGCACCTTGAGCGTACTCGCGCCCAGTGATCGCCCTAAATAGTAGGCAATCATGCCGCCTAAGAAGCCCCCAATCACGCTATATACCCCGGCCCAGAACGTGCCCCACACTGCGCCAGCCGCGATTGCCATCGGCACGCCCGGAATTTGACTAATCACAACGGCCAACCCAATCAGCAAAATATACACGAGTGGTGCCACCCAGCCCAGATCCGCCACAACCTGCTTGAAGCCATCTTCTGTGAAAACATCGACTTGAAAACGGGTGCGCAAAATCCACACCGCAGCAATACTCAACCCAAGTAAACACACGGCAATTAAGTTGCTAGGGGTCAGTAAGTCACGGAGACGTTGTTTCATGAGATTGTCCTTTTGCGGTTAGCGGCAGAGAGGTTATAACATTTTGTCGCGGCTAAAGGAATGGGTCTTACGTTCTGCGGAAGATAGCGGGTAAAGAACGCCACTGAAAAAAGCCTTCGTTTTATTTTTGATAGTGCTGTCGAAAATCGCCCACTTTGTTCGTCGGTAAAGTGAGCGCAACAAAAAAGCGCCCTTTGGGTTATTACAATTGCAGCACAATCTGCACAACACAGGAGACGATGTTATGACTATTTTTGGACTAAATTTATGGCTGGTACTGCTTTCGACCGCACTTTATTTCGGCCTTGGGGCACTTTGGTATTCACCAATATTGTTCGCAAAACCGTGGATGGCGCTGAACAACTTCACTGAAGATGATCTCGAAGACAAGCCGCTGACGTACATCATCACTGGGATCAACATTTTTATTTCAGTCGTCATTTTTGGCTGGCTGATGAACATCACTGGCCGCACAGACGTCCCCACCGCCATCGGGCTAGCGGCCCTCGTGTGGATTGGCGTCCGGGGCACGACCTCGCTCACTAACTATCTGTTTGAAGACAAACCCGTGCAACTGTGGCTGATCAACGGCGCTTACCACTTGGTCGGCTTGCTGATCACTGCTGTGCTTTTCGGCCTATTTGGGTAAGCGGAAGATAGAGGGTAGAGGACGGCACGCTGTGCCTAGAGATAGAGAGTAACCGTTATGACTAGCTCCCTAGCACATACGGCAACACACCTCTATCTCTAGCGCAAAGCGCGTTCTCTATTCTCTATCTATACAACTCAACGCCTTTGAGGTCTTCTTTGCGTTTAGCAACGTAAGCGTCCAGCTCTTCCAAGATGGCGGCGTCTAGGGCTGGTTTTTCGTAGGTGGTGACGACTTCTTGCCACAACTTATGGGCACGCGTGGCGGCATCTTCTGCGCCTTGTAGCGCCCACGTTTGTTGATTTTGACGCGTGCTGAGAATGTTGGCGTAGAACTCAGTGGAGTAACGGGCTTGCGTGTGATCGGTGCCAAAGTGATGGCCACCGGGGCCGATTTCGGCAATTTTATCGATAGCGAGCGTCTCTGGGCTAATTTCAAATGGTGCTAAGAAACGTTGGAACATCGCTAAGCTTTCCATATCGACCATCGCTTTGACCGGCGAGGCCACCAGCCCCCCATCCAACCAACTGATGCAGTGATTCATAAAGTTGTTATGCCCCAGCACCACCGGCCACATTGACCACAGCGTTTCATACGCGGCTTGCGCATCGGCCACTTTAGATGTGTTCAAGCCACCAGAGCCACGGAACGGCAAGCCATAGTAACGCGCCATTTGCGGGCCAACTAAATGTGCCCAAGCGCCTTCTGGCGTGCCAAAGGCCGGGCTGCCCGTTTTCATATCAATGTTGGTGGCAAAGCCGCCATAGATACACGGCGTGCCGGGATTTACCAACTGGCAAAAGGCAATGCCGCTCAGCGCTTCCGCATTTTGCTGCGTCACAGCTGATGCCATCGTAATCGGGCTCATCGCGCCTGCCAGCACAAACGGCGTCATAATCAGCGCTTGTTTGGCTTCGGCGTAGGCCAGCATCCCGCCAATCATGCGGTCGTCATAACGCAGCGGGCTAGAGGCATTGATCACCCCGCCCACAACGGGGCGTTCGCCGTCTGAGTAATCATCCCCAAACACAATTTTCGCCATATCAACGGCGTCTTTGGTAATGATGCGCCCGTGCGCTTGCGACATAAAGGCCTTATCAGTCAGCGTGAGCGCGGCGTAGCCCATGTCTAAGTGCCGATAGGACACTTCAACATCGTGCGGCACAATCAGCTGTTCACCGGCAAAGTGCACCACGCCTGAGCTTTGGTTGATCTTGAGAAAAACCTCGTAATCAGACATCAAGCCCGGTCGGCGTTCTGTGTCTAGATCTTGGTAAAAGACCGTGCCTCCATTTGGTGAGAAAGCGATGTAGTTGCCACCAATGATCACGTCGTGCTGTGGATTGCGTGCCCGCCAAGTAAAGGTGCTGGGGGCTTTGCCAATCAGGTCCATAATCATGGTCCGATCCACTTTGACCATCTGACTGGTGCGGTCAACATCAGCACCCGCCTTTTCCCAAAGATCAAGCGCTTCGTCATCCATATAGGCGATGCCGATCTCTTCCAAAATTTGCATTGACGCATCGTGCAGGGTTTCAACTTCTGCTTGCGTAATGCGTTCAACTGGCGGAAATGGAATTTGAATATTGCGGAACGGAATGTGCGCCAACGGTGAAACGCGAGGTTTCGCAGCGCGCCGACGAGAAGTTCGTTTTGCCATGGTGGCTCCTTGGGGAAGTAGAGAGTAGAGAGAAAGAGACAGAGGCAGAGATCTGAGTTGTTCGGTCTCTACCTCTCTTCTCTAGCGCGGAGCGCGTTCTCTCTTCTCTTATCTTTTCAGCCGCGTCATCTTTGCATCAAAAATCGGATCTGACGCAACAACGGCTGGATATTTCTTGGTGAAGTATTGCACTTCGAGTTGGGTGCCTTCTTTGGCGAGTTCAATTGGTAAATACGTGTACGCAATCATTTTGCCGATGCTGTAACCGTAGCCAGAAGAGGTCACGAAGCTAACACAATCGTCGCCAGCCCAAACGCCTTCACCGCCTAGCAGCGTGGCTTCTGGATCATCAACGGTGATGGCGCACAGTTTCTTTTTGAGCGGCAGTTTCTTGGCCGCTTTCGCCGCAGCCTTGCCGATGAAGTCGCCTTTCTTTTTGAGTTTGACTGTCCAGCCGAGGCCGCTTTCATAAGGCGTGTGTTCGGTGTACACATCAGCACCCCACAAGCGATAACCTTTTTCAATGCGCATGGTGTTCATTGCGCCAAGGCCAACTGGGGCCATCTCAAACTCGCGTCCGGCTTCCCAAAGGATGTCCCACACCGTGGTAGAACTTTCGACTGGAATATGCAATTCCCAGCCCAACTCACCCACGTAAGAGACGCGCATGGCGTAGACATCAATGTTGCCAATGTTGATCCAGCGGCCGCTGAAGTAGTCAAAGCCAGCGTCACTGACATCGGCATTGGTCACTTTTTCAAGCACTTTGCGGGCATTTGGCCCCCACAAGCCGAGCGCGCTGTAGCTGTCAGACACATCGGTAATGTTGACATCAAAACGGGCGCCGTGCGTTTGCGTCCAATATAAATCTTGGGAACGCATGCCTTCGCCGGTAAACATCCAATATTGATTGATACCTAAACGCGCCACTGCCAAATCCCGACGCACGCCACCGCTTGGCGTGAGCCAAGTGGTGTAAACCACGCTGCCAACCGGCTTGTCGATATCGTTACTGCACAGATAGTTAGTAAACGCGGTGGCTTGTGGCCCACTCACTTCGATGATCGAAAGGCCGCAAAGATCCCACAAGGTGACATTTTCACGCGTTTCTAAGTGCTCTGCGCCTTGGATGCGGCTCCAATATTGCGCGCCCCACCCTTCACGGGCTGGAATTTGATCTTCGTATTTTTCTAATAGACGCGCGTTGCTTTCATACCAGTTTGGCAGCTCTTGCCCAGCAAACACGGTGAATTCTGCATCTAAGTCGCGCAGGCGGGCATCAAAGGAAGACAAGCGAATGTTACGCGGCTCCGTTGGTGGCTGCGCCGGATGGATAAGTTCGTAAACTTCTTTATAGTTCTTACGCGTCACCGTACTAACAAACGTTTCGCGCTGTTGGAACGGCAAGAAACGATGGATGTGCGCCTGCCGCATGTCCCATTCGGTATCGCCGTGCGTCATCCATTCGGCAATGCTTTTGCCTACTCCACCAGAGTGCGTAATCCAAGACGCATTGGCAGACCACAAGCCTTTGACGTGGCTTTCGCCCATAATCGGCATGCCATCTAAAGAGAAGGCGAACATCCCGTTGAAGGCCACGTCTAGCTCAGCGCCTTTCAACATCGGGCTGATTTTGCAGGCTTGTTGCCACGGTTCGACCATGTCTTCTGGCGTGTACGGACGCATGGCGGTTTTGCCAACGTCACGCGCATGGCTCATCAACGGGCGGTGCCAATAGCTACCGACGCCCATCGCATCCCAGTGTTTGCGATAGTACATGAAGCTATCCAATTCACGCATGGTCGGCCAGACCACTTC
>JAHDBW010000260.1 GCA_020630175.1 Anaerolineales bacterium | reverse complement strand
AGTACGCCAGTAGCTTGCATAACGACGATAGGAACCTTGCTAATTTTTTATGAAATTATCTGAAACGATTCACTTGCTAGGAGACATCCTTGGAGATGTTATTGCGGACCGCGAGTCGGTTGCGCTGTTGACCACAGAAGAGCGCATTCGCAAGCTGTCTAAGTTGCGCCGTAATGGGGATAAGAATGCTTCTGTGAAGCTAACGAGTGCAGTGCGTGCCCTTTCAGCAGAAGATGCGCGGGCTGTTTCGGCAGCATTTGCGGTTTACTTTGATCTGGTCAACTTGGCAGAAGATCATCATCGCGTGCGCCGGTTAGCCCAGCGTGAGCATGAACAGTATCCAGCGCCAATTAGTGAATCAATTGCCGATGCCATTCAGCGCCTCAAAGCCAGCGGGATCTCAAATGCCCGCATGACGTATCTGCTGCGCAATCTCAATATTGATTTAGTGCTCACTGCGCATCCAACCGAAGCAAAACGCCGGACGATCCTTAGTAAGCTCAACCGCATCTTTGAATTGCTAGGCGAACTCGATAACGATCTGCTTTCTTTGCCAAAACGTAAAGACCTAGAAAACAAGCTCTATGCTGAAATTACTGGCATCTGGCTAACTGGCCGCCAACGCGTGGCAAAACCAGAAGTTACAGACGAAGTTCGGACGGGGCTGTACTTTGTAGATTCAGTATTTTGGGATGTGATCCCAGAGGTTTATCAAGCGCTAAATGACAGCTTGGCAACTGAATTCCCAGCGTTGAGCGTGAATCATCCGTGGCTGCGCATTGGGTCTTGGATGGGGGGCGACCGTGACGGTAACCCGTTTGTCACAGCGGATGTGACCGCAGAAACGCTACGTTTGCATCGTGGTCTGGCGGTTGAGAAACATCGCAAATCATTGCAAGAACTCGCCCGCCGCCTGAGCATGACGACAAAACGTCTTGCGCCACCACCTGCCTTGGTGGAATGGCTAGACTCACGCCGCCCGCTACCAGAGCACGTCGCCTTTATGGAAACGCGCTATCCAAACGAGTCGTTTCGGCTGGCAATTGCGTTGTTAGCGCATGATCTTGGTGAAGCAACCAAGGCCGACATGAAAGCGAATTTGCTTTCAGAAGATGTTGTTGTGGCGAAAGTCAAAGCCGCTGAGATCCGACGCGTGTTGGGCATCATTAGCCGCGCTTTGCCAAAGCAAATTGCCGATGTGCAACTGGCTCCGATCCAAAAACAACTCGATATTTTTGGCCTGCACGCTGCTCAATTAGACCTACGTGAAGACTCTGGCGTGGTGAATGCCACGGTGGGTGAAGTGCTGCGCGGACTTGGAATTTGTAACAATTTCATGGACTTAGACTCGGCAGCGCGGCAAGAAATTCTGATTGCGCAACTGACCAGCGAAACACCAAAAATCGCCCGTAACGCAGGGATTACTGAAGACACCACTAAAACGTGGCGTTTATTTGAACTACTCAAACGGTCACGTGAACTGTATGGCACCGCCTTGATTGGGCCATTCATTATTTCTATGACCAGCACCGTGGCCGACATGCTGGCTGTGATGCTGTTAGCAAAATGGAATGACTGTTTAGAAGGGCTGCAAGTCGTGCCGCTCTTTGAAACAATCCAAGATCTAATCAATGCACCTGAAGTGCTGACGGAACTGTTTAGTTTGCCGTTGTACCGCGCGCATTTAGAGACCTGTGACAACGAGCAGCAGGTCATGATTGGCTATTCCGACAGCAACAAAGATGGTGGTTTCTTGACCGCTAATTGGGGCTTATACAAGGCGCAAACCGCTATTGCGACAACGTGTTACGAACAAAACGTAAAGCTGACGTTGTTCCATGGCCGCGGTGGCACGATTGCACGTGGTGGTGGCCCTGCGAACCGCGCAATTTTGGCGCAACCACCGGGCAGTATCAATGGGCGCTTCCGTGTAACAGAGCAGGGTGAAGTCATTAGTGCCCGTTACGCAACGCCAGACCTTGCGCGCCGTCACCTTGAGCAAATTGTAAATGCGGTACTGCTCTCGCCACTGTACGATCCAAAAGCAGAAAGCCTAAACGCCGAGTGGGAAACTGCCATGGAAAAAATGGCAACCGAAGCCCGCAACGTTTACCGCGCCTTGGTCTATGAAACGCCAAGCTTTATGGAATATTGGCAGTACGCCACGCCATTGTTGGAAATCAATCGCTTGCATATGGGGTCACGGCCAGCCAAGCGGGGCACTAGCGCGAAGCTGAAGGTGACCAATATCCGTGCAATCCCATGGGTATTCTCTTGGATGCAAAGCCGTTATAACTTGCCAAGCTGGTACGGCTTAGGCAGTGGTCTCAACAGTGGGGCGTCGTTAGAAATGTTGCAAGACATGTACGCCGATTGGCCATTCTTCCGCGCGATTGTAGACAATGCTGAACTCTCGTTGCTACAAGCGGATATGGGCATTGCTAAGCTTTATGCGGATCTTGTGCCAGATAAGAAGATGGCGCAGGAAACGTTTGCTCGCATTCAAGCGGAATACGATCTGACCAAAGAAATGGTGCTCAAAATTACTGGGCATCAGGCGCTCATGGATAAAGATCCGGGCTTGCAATACAGCGTTTCTGTGCGCAATCCGTATGTCGATCCGCTCAACTATATTCAAGTTGAATTGCTAAGACGCTTGCACGCGGAGCCTGATCAAGACGGTGAAAACGCCAAGAAACTACGCAATGCGATGGTGCTAACCATCAATGGCATTGCGGCCGGGTTGAAGAACACGGGGTAGAAAAATTATCAATTGCCAACAGCCAATGCTCAATTGTCAATGTGGGGTCGCCTGCATTGGCAATTGGCTGCTGGTGTTTATTGGACCTTGACGCTGTCTTTGCCAAAGATCACGCGTAGGGCGAACTTTGGGAGCGCTAACATGCGTTTCCAGCGCCACGGTTCCATAACTAAGCGGTGTAGCCACTCTATGCCCATGTTCTGCGCCCATTCTGGGGCACGCTTGGCCACCCCAGCGACAAAGTCAAAACTACCGCCCACGCCCATCATAACCGGCACTTTGAGCTCATTGCCGTATTTATAAATCCACAAGTCTTGTTTCGGGGCACCATAAGCCACTAACAACACATCCACCCGCGATTGAATAATCAATTGCACAATGCCGGGCGAGTCTTCCGCAGATGGACTGCCGCTCCACGTGCCGACAATCTTCAAGTCGGGGTGCTTTTCTTCTAAGATTTTTGCCGTTTTATTAGCAACGCCTTCTGCTGCGCCTAATAAAAACACCCGCCAACCTTCTTCGGCGGCGCGTTCGGCAATCTTGTACATCAGGGTTGACCCCGCCACACGCTCACGTAGTTGCGTGCCCTTTAGCTTTGCCGCCCACAGTAAGCCTTGCCCATCAGGCAAGCATAGATCAGCGTTGTGCAGCACATGCATAAACTCTGGCGCGCGCTGGGCTGTCATCACAAATTCTGGATTGACCGTACAAATTTGGTGGACGCCACCGTCTTTGACGTAGTCACTGAATAAATCTAACGTTTCAGCGTACGTGACATCATGAACCGGCGTGGAAAGAATCGAGAGCGTTTTCATTGACTGTAATTTTACCTGCAACGCACGAATCTGCCGTGGGATTATGCGCGAAACGTTTTTTCGAGGATAGCGAGGGTTTCTGTAGCGGCTTTTTGCCAAGTGAAATGCTGGAATTGGGACTGGCCTTGTGCCACAAGCTTGGTGCGTAACTCGGCATTGCTCAAGATCTTCACAATGGCGTCAACCAAGGCATCTTCGTCCTCTGCGGGAAACATCAGGGCTGCATCGCCAACAACTTCCGGTAGTGAACCACCGTCTGAGCTAATAATTGGAATGCCGCTTGCCATGGCCTCTAGCGCGGGGAAGCCAAACCCTTCAAATAGAGATGGGAACACATAGGCAAACGCATTTTGATACAACGCGGGCAAATCAGCATCGGCAACATAATCTAGCAATTGAATATGATTTTGCAGTTTGAGGTCATCAATCTTTTGCAGGATGGGTTCGCTCAGCCAGCCTTGGCGTCCGGCTAGTATCAGGCGGGGCAAATCGGGATGATTGCGTAGTCGATGCACAGCATTGATCAGACGGTCTAAGTTTTTGCGCGGTTGAATGGTGCCAACGTGGAGCAAATAGCGCGCTGGCAAGTTTGGCAGAGGCTCTTGTTTGCTGACTGTACGAAACGCAGTCGGGTCAAAACCAGGATAAACCACGCTGACTTTGTCTGCTGGCGTTTGGTAGACCGTTTTTAAGTCTTTTTGCGTTGCGATGGAGTCGGCCAAGATATGCTGCGATTTCTGCGCATTGCGCCGCGTGGACCAGTCTAAATAGCGCCGTTGCCGTGGCGGATGCGCATCTGGAAAGTGGATATAGCCTAAATCGTGAATAGTCACTACGACTGGCACCGGACAGTAAAACGGACGAACATGCGCCGGAATAAAAATGCCATCGGGTTGATCATTGCGCAGCGCATTGGCAAGGCCGAGATGCGTCCATAGCCGAGCAGGCTTTATCACGCGGATATCAAAGTTGTTTGTGTCTGGGAAAAGATCAGGTGCGGGTGTATCGCGGAAATACAGCGTCCAGCGATGCGGCGAGTCGTGTGCAAGTAAGGCGCGGGTTAGCTGTAAAGCGTAATTTTCGGTCCCCGTGCGCCGGGCAACTGTAGTGCGACTAGCATCAATGGCGATATGCATGCTGCCATTATGGCACGGAGTGGGGTGATGCGTAAAATGTAATGC
>JAHDBW010000259.1 GCA_020630175.1 Anaerolineales bacterium | reverse complement strand
CGATAATGGTTGACATCCGCACATTGATATCCCAGCGATAGAGCGTAAACGCAATATACGGCGGAATAATCTGTGGGATCACAGCGTATAAGATTGTTTGGAGTTTATTCGCACCAGTCGCAGTAATCGCTTCAATTGGCCCAGCAGCAATACTTTCAATCTGCTCTGAGAAGAGTTTGGCGAGTGCGGCAATGGTGTGCAGTGAAAGCGCCAACACCCCAGCAAAAGGCCCAATGCCAACCCAAATGACAAACACAATTGCCATAATCAATGGCTCAAGCGCGCGAATGATATTGAGTAAGGTCCGCGTAATGGTGTAAGCCATCAGACCAGAGGCAATCTGTTGGCGTGGCGGGATTACAAGGGCAACCACTAACCCAATCGCAGCCCCGATACCGCCAGCGGTATAAATCAAGCGCGCTGGGTTGTCTAAGGCGTAGAGCCAATTTACAAACGCGCCAATCACGGCCACAATAATTCCAACAGCTAATGCCGACGCAACAAGTGAAACAATGCGTGCAATAGACGGCTGGTTACGCGTTAGTGCGTTGATCGTGGTAGACACAATAGAATAGAAAATTGAAGCGCCAGTCAACGCCCCCAGCACTGGGATCAGGATACGTAACCCGTCAGAAATGACATAAACAAAGCGCCCAATAAAGCCCCACCGATCGCCGAGTGCATCTTGTAAAGACAGGCCAAGCTTTAGCCCCAACGCAGCGATAATGCCTGCAACAAAGACAAACAGGAGCGCCCCACCAACGAAGCCCATCATGTTACGCCAGCGGTCGCTAGAAATTGCGCTAGAGCCTTTTGCGGTAACAGCAGCCAGACCCAGTACACCAAATAGCATACTCGTGGTTTCAATTGAGGCATCGCCAAGCACGTTAGTGCCGATCGAGCCGACCATACTAAAGAGTTTTAGGCCAAGCCACCACCCCACTGGGGCCACTGCCAAACCAGCCATTAGCGAGACAAATGGCGTTTTGACCGGTGCCATCAAGTTGCGGGCCGCCACAAAACTCAATGGGATAGAAAGCATTAGACCGGCAGTCGTTGCCATAAAGGCAAGAAATACCGTTTCAACAATCTTTTCGAAGGAAATTTTGGTATTTTCACTTAGACCAGAAATCCCTTGCTTACGCCGCAATGTTGCCCGAATTTGCTGGGCACTATCTGACTCGCGGTCATCTTTCAATTCACCTTCATAGCGCCACGTGCCATCTTCTTGCACAACAATTGCATTGCGCGTGAGCTTGAGCTCTACCCCGCTTTCCGGAATGAATTTCAAGAACACGGATTCACCGGGATCAAATCCAGTTCCTTCGATCACAATTGGCGCGCCCGGTTCGGCACAGTTAGTAGAAACGGTGTAGGTAGGACCATCACCAAAGTCTGGTGCCGCCGGTGCGTCACCAGAACACGGAATTAGAATATCCGTGTCAAGATCCATTTCTTCTAGATGGTATTCAAATAAATCAGGCTGAGCCAACCCACGCAAGGCATTGATAACCTGCGTTTGGCGGTTCTCTTCACGTGGTTTTTCAAAGCCCACTTCTGTAATCTGAATAGCATAGGCGTAGATCAAAAATCCAGCCAAGATAAAACCGATCAGCCGCAGTCGTTGGCCAAAGGTACGTTTCGGAAGTTCTGGAGGCGTTGGTGTTGTCATCTTGCTACCCGATCCGTTGGGCGTCTTCGCCATAAATTTCTTTGAAGCGCGCATCGTCAATTTCGTCTGGCGTACCATCAAACATCAATTCGCCATCTTTCAACGCAATCACCCGATCCGCGTAGCGCTGCACCAAGTCTAAGAAGTGCAAACTGCAAATAACGGTAATTCCGTCTTCTTTATTGATCTGTTCAAGATACTGCATGATGGTGTGTGCTAAAACAGGGTCCAAGCTAGCCACTGGCTCGTCTGCCAATAGTAAGCGCGGATTTTGCATGAGTGCGCGTGCAATGCCAACCCGCTGTTGCTGCCCCCCACTCAGCGCATCGGCGCGTGAGAGGGCTTTATCTGCCAAACCGACCCGGTCTAAGTTTTTGACGGCCAACGCTTTGTCTTCCGGTGAAAAGCGATTGATCAAGCTAAGCAATGGATTGGTGTAGCCTAATCGCCCCGCCAGCACATTTGTAATCACTTTAGAACGACTGACCAAGTTGAAATGTTGAAAAATCATCCCAATTTGGCGGCGGGCCCGCCGCAACTGATCTGCTTCCGCACTGGCAATATCAATCTCATCAAAGATGATTTCACCATCGGTGGGCTCAATCAGGCGATTTACACAGCGCAAAAGCGTGCTTTTCCCTGACCCACTTAGCCCAATTACAACTAGGAATTGACCAGCTGGCACATCAAAACTCACACCCTTCAGCGCTTGCGTGCCGTTAGGATACGTTTTGAATAAATTACGAATAGAAAGAATCGGATCGTCTGTCATAGTGTAGTTCGCGGGTTTGTTGGTTTGATAGTTAGTTGGTTGCTTTGGTATTCGGCACTATGGCCTTACCAACCACCCCACTGGCAAACTAACAAACAATTGTCCATCTAAAAAGGGCGACATCAGCGAGATGCCGCCCTCTTTTTAGCGTGTCAACTTGAAAGGCTAGCTTTCAAAATGACTTGTACAGCAGGGCACGACTCTGTTTGTAGTTCATACTCACCTGCTGTACTTAAACAAACTGGCATTACGCTTATCGATATGAACACGTCTTTATGCCAGTTTGTAATGGATTATCCGCCGAAGATGTCTTCGTCAGTGTAACCCAAGGCGTCGATCAGACCACGAACTGGATCGTAGAATGCATCCGCTACCGGATCCAAGCCACTCCAGTTGTAGAAGTCGTCTGAACAGATTGAGTCTTGGCAAGCGTCTGAAGCCGCAAATTCAACCATTGCGTCCACAAGAGCACCCTTCAATTCTTCTGGGAAATCAGGGCCAAAGCTCATGGTGTCGTTAGGAATTTGTGGGCTCAGCATCACAATGCGTGTTGCTTCGAAGATGTCAGCAGCAGTGTCTGTTACAGACGCACGTGCATCTAGCGCACGAACATCACCACAGAATGTGCGGCCTTCATCATTGCGAGCACAGGTTGTTTTGTCATATGGCTCTGGTGCATCACCGTAAGCCCAGCTTGGGTCGGTCAATGGTGGGCTAAAGAATGCGGTTGCAAAGTCAACTTCACCATTGTAGACAGCAAGCATTGCTTGACTGTGGCCACCAGCTTCAACGATTTCACCGACGGTTACGCCAGCTTCATCAAACATAACTGATGGATATAAGAAACCAGAGGTAGAACCAAGATCTGGCACTGCCCATGTTTTACCTGCAAGGTCGTCGATGCTTTCGATGTCACTGTCTGCAGGCACAACGATTTGTGATGCATACCAGCTTAGACCAAAGCGAACGGCAGCAGCGCCAACTTCTACGTCACAGCGGTTGTTTGCCAAAACGTAACCCAATGCAGGGATGAACGCCATGGTGTTTTCTGGTGAAGCACAGATGGCTTCAACAGTTGCTGCGTAGCTTGTTGGAACTGAAACAGTGAAATTCAAGCCGGTAGCAGCGTTTAGCGCTTCAGCCATTACTTCACCACCGGTCACGATCACGTCTGCTTCTGCTGAAGGCACGAACAATACTTCGATAGGATTGTTTTCACCACCAACATCGTCTGGACCAACAGCAATTGTTGATGCTTCCGCGATTGCGTCGTCGATGTCTTCTTGTAGGCCAGCGAGTGCGTCATCTAGTGACAATTCGCCAGCGATGTATTGACCGATGCGGTTTGCGCTGTTGCGGTAGTATGCAAAGGCAAATGGGTGCACGTTCAATTGAACAGCTTGATCTTGCAAGCGTGGGATTTCACTTGTGAATGCACCGAGTGCAGCAAGAACTTGAGCGTCTTCTGTTGCGAAGTCTACGCCGTTGTTGGCAACTTCGGTTTGTGCTGGCAACAACAAGGTGCTAGCTGAGAATTCGCCATAGTTTTCTGCTTGCGCGATGAATTCCATGAATGCACTAACTTGTGCTGGGTATTCTGTGTCTGCCAAAGCAACCACAGCGCTACCACCAGCAACACCGGTGCCGCTATCGCCACCAGGGTTAGGGGCTACAACCCAGTCGAATGCGTCGCCAACGTCAGCAGCCAGACCATTGATCTGCCAGCTACCGCTCATACACATGACCAGTTCGCCGCTCTTGAATGCATCCATACAGCTGTTGACGCTGTCACCAACCAACCAAACTTCGCTTGGGGTGATGCCGTCTACGTGCCAGCTGTTGAGTTCTTCTGCAAATGCGCGGAAGCCTTCGGTGTCAACGGTGAAGTTACCGTCAGCATCAATAAGCGTTGCGCCACTTGACATTGCTGGGCCAGCAAAGCGGTGACCGGTGCGGTCTACGCTGATTGCGTATTGCACGCCGGTTGCTTCTGCAACAGCTTGTGCTGCGTCTGCCCATTCTGCCCAACCTGCGTCTGCACCAGGCATTTCAACTTCTGCTTGATCAAACAAGGTTTTGTTGACATAAGGACCGGTAACGGTGAAGCCGTCTGGGAACCCATATACGCCGCCAGCTTCGCCCATTGCATCCATTACTGGACCAGGGAAGTTGTCGCGCAAGTAGGCTGGATTAGCCATGTAGTCGGTCATGTCTAGCAAGCGACCGTTGTAGAAGCCGAAGTTGGTGATACGGGCCATATCTGGACCTTCACCGGTATCAACTTGTACTGGTAGTTGCGTGTCGATGGTGTCGT
>JAHDBW010000258.1 GCA_020630175.1 Anaerolineales bacterium | reverse complement strand
CACCGCCCGAAGGACAGTTTATGAGTCTTGTTCAGCTACGCAACATTTGGAAAATTTTTGGCCCAACGCCAACGCATGTGCTTGACAGCATCAAGCCGACCGATTCGCGCGCAGATATTCAAGCCAATACTGGCCATGTGGTGGCCGTGCGTGACGTTTCCCTTGACATTGCAGAAGGTGAAATCTTCGTGGTGATGGGGCTTTCTGGCAGTGGCAAGTCCACCCTGATTCGCTGCTTGTCGCGTTTGATTGAACCAACCAGCGGCGATGTACTCATCAACGGGCAAAATGTCACTGAGATGAACGAGACCGACCTGCGCGACTTACGCCGCAACACGGTCAGCATGGTCTTCCAGCGCTTTGGCTTATTTCCACACCGCCGCGTAATTGATAACGTGGCCTATGGCCTTGAAGTGCGCGGTGTTCCAGCCGCTGAACGCTATGCCCACTGTGAAGACATCCTCAAACTCGTTGACCTGCAAGACTGGGGCAATCACTTTCCGCATGAGCTAAGTGGCGGCATGCAGCAGCGCGTTGGCCTTGCCCGTGCGTTGGCCGTTGACCCGCAAATCATGCTGTGTGATGAGCCCTTCAGCGCGCTTGACCCGCTCATTCGGCGCGATATGCAGAACGAACTGCTGCACCTACAAAAAACGCTCAAGAAGACCATCATCTTCATTACGCATGACTTTTTAGAAGCGCTCAAGCTGGGCGACCGCATTGCCATTATGAAAGATGGCATCGTGGTGCAAGTTGGTACACCGCAGCAAATTGTGGCCAATCCGGCTGACGATTATGTGCGTGAATTTATTCAAGACGTGCCCCGCGCGCGCGTCCTGACAGCTGAAACCATCATGCGCCCGTTAGCCAATAACGACGCAGCCAGCACCACCTCCGTTGCGGCAGACACAACGTTGGCAGACCTTATTCCCTTGGTTGCACCAACCGCCGATCCGTTGGCCGTAGTCAATGCCAGCGGCCTACCCATTGGCACTGTCGATCGCGCTAGCGTGTTGCAAGCCCTCGCTAGTGCCTAAACGCATGTCTAATAGCGCAAGCAAACTCAAAACGCTAAGCTTTTGGCTCATCGCCAGTGCCTTGATTGCGGCCTTATTTTTGCTGGCACGCCAAATGCCACACTTGCAGATTTTTCCAGAAGACTGGAATTTAGGCTGGCGTGACCCCATCAACGACTTCAAACGTTGGGTGGTGATCAACCGCACCACGCACGGCATATTCTTATATTTTTTTGAACCGCTCAGCGCCGTCTTAGACTTCATCATCCGCCGCGCAGAAGATTTCTTGCTATGGCTGCCGTGGCCCATCATCATGCTGGGCTTCTTTCTTAGTGCCAATCAAATTTCTGGCTTGCGGCTGGGGCTGCTGGTCAGCGCCTGTCTCTTGCTGATGGGTTTGTTTGGTCTTTGGGAAGAAAGCATGGAAACGCTGGCCCTGATGAGTATTTCTGTGTTCATCTCGCTGCTGATTGGCATTCCGCTGGGCATCTGGTCCGCGCAAAATGATCGCGTTGACCAACTCCTACGTCCGGTTTTGGACGCCATGCAGACCATTCCGATTTTTGTGTATCTTATTCCGGTGCTGCTCTTTTTTGGCGTGGCTCGCGTGCCAAGCGCTATCGCGACGATTGTGTACGCTTTACCACCCGCCATCCGGCTCACTAATTTAGGCATTCGCGGCGTTTCGGCTGACTTGCTAGAAGCCGCCGATTCCTTTGGCTCTACAGCCAAACAACGCCTGCGCAAAGTCCAAATTCCAGTGGCAATGCCGTCCATCCTCACCGGCGTCAACCAAACCATTATGATGGCGCTGAGCATTGTTGTCTTAGCCGCGCTCATCGGCAGCGGCGGCTTGGGCGATGTGGTGTTGAAATCGCTACGCCGCTTACGCGTGGGGTCTGCACTTGAAGCAGGCTTGGCAATTGTAGTGCTGGCAATTTTGCTAGACCGCTTTAGCGCCGCCTTGGGGCAACGCAGTATTGCCACCAGCCAACGACAGTTCCAAGGCTTCCGGCTTTTCCCACCGAGTTGGCAAGCCAATTCAGTTGCGCAAGCGGTTGAACGCCAAATCGAGGTAGTCTACCGGCGCAGTGGGCAATTCAATGCGTGGCTAAAAAAGCGACTGCCGCAGCGTCTGCAACAAGACTGGCTCAGCATCACGCTGGTTTGCGCCGTGCTTGCCATTCCACTGCTGATTTTGGGCGTCGATAGCTTCCCACGGGATTGGAACATCGGCATCAGTGGCCCCGTTGATGGCCTCGTCGATTGGATGCGCGTCAACTTATATAACATTGGCGACAGCGGCATTGGCACTGGGCCTTTCCGTGATTTTCTGATTGTGCGCATCTTTTTGCCGCTCACCAATTTCCTAACCAACGTTGTCCCTTGGACGGTGATGGTGCTGTTAGCTACGCTGATCGCGTTCCGCAGCGGCAATCTACGCCTAACCGTAGGCGTCATCTTCATGCTTGTTTTTATTGGCCTGATTGGCATGTGGGAATTTGCCATGGACACACTCGGCCAAACGCTCATCGCGGTGGTGCTCTGTATTCTGATTGGTATCCCGTTGGGGATTTTGTCCAGCCGTAACGACGCGCTCGATAAATTGCTGCGGCCCTTTTTAGACCTGCTCCAGACCATTCCAATTTTTGTGTATTTGGTGCCGGTCATTATGTTGTTTGGCACCGGCAGCGTGGCCGGGCTGATCGCATCCGTTGTGTACGCCTTAGCACCGGTGGTGCGGTTGACCAACCTTGGCATCCGTAAAGTGGACGAAACGGTAAAAGAATCGGCCACAGCTTTTGGGAGCACTGCATGGCAAAAATTAGTCAAAGTTGAAGTACCATTAGCGTTGCCAGAAATCATGTTAGGCATCAATCAGACGACAATGATGGTGCTAGCAATGGTCATTATTGCGGGCTTAGTGGGCGCAACCGGCTTAGGGTTAGAAGTGATCCAAGGCTTTGCAAATGACAACTTAGGCCGCAGTGTAGAAGCCGGTACGGCAATGGTAATGCTGGCAATGGTGATTGATCGCACCACCCAAGCCTGGGCCGATAAGCTTTCACAAGCGGCAAATTTGCAACATTAGTTTGCGGATTGGCTGGTTTGTTAGTGCTAGACCTGTACAAGCACCGCATGTACAAACTAACCAGCCAACACGTAAATAACGAAACAATACTTATTCAATAGAGGAGAAATAGTATGAACCAATTTCGTAAATACAGTTTGTTGACCGCACTGGC
Source organism: Anaerolineales bacterium (assembly GCA_020630175.1). Lineage (GTDB taxonomy): Bacteria > Chloroflexota > Anaerolineae > Anaerolineales > UBA6668 > JAHDIM01. The sequence goes on along the minus strand of JAHDBW010000258.1, from coordinate 1,506 downwards.
TGCAATCGTTGCAGTCATGGCTGCTGCCTGTGGCGGCGCTGGCGGCGAAAAAGAAAAAATCACCTTGGTGGAAAACCCATGGCCAGCGTCTGAACTGAACGTTGCTGTGGCAAAAATCATCATCGAACAAGAACTAGGCAATGAAGTAGAAATCGTCGCGCTAGACGAAAATGCCCAATGGGACGCCCTCGCAGCGGGCGATGTAGATGCAAGTCTTGAAGTTTGGCCATCTGGTCACGGCGAACGGATTGCAGAATACATTGGTGAACTTGGCACCGTTGAAGACGGCGGGAAGCTGGGTCCACTCGGTGAAATCGGCTGGTATGTGCCAACATATGTGGTTGACGCAAACCCAGAATTGGCAACGTGGGAAGGCTACACTAGCCTAGACGCAGCCGCGATGTTTGCTAGCGCAGAAACCGGTGACAACGGTCGCTTCCTTGGTGCTGATCCAAGCTGGGTTCAAAACGACGAAGCCATTATTGCGAACCTCGGCATGCCATTCCAAGTGGTTTGGACCGGTTCAGAAGAAGCGTTGGTTGCTGAAGTTGCTTCAGCTTACTCACGTGAAGAACCAGTCTTGTTCTACTTCTACGCACCACACGCGTTGTTCAGCAACTATGACATGACGCAAGTGCAACTGCCAGAATACAACGACCAATGCTACGCAAACGCAGCAGACATCGATTGTGCATACCCAGCTGATGAATTGATGAAAATTCTAAGCGCCGGGTTGGCAGACAAAGACGGCGACGTGCACGCATTCCTCAGCAACTTCAACTACGGCGGCGACGCACAAGTTGCAATGTTGGGTGACATGGATGGCGGTGCTAGCGTTGAAGAAGCAGCCCAAAACTGGGTTGACGCCAACGAAGACACCTGGAAAGCTTGGTTGCCATAAGCCTTTGGTAATTTATAGCTAGATAAAGAAAGCCCGTGTGTTTGTGAAAGCACACGGGCTTTTTGTTTTAAATCACAGATGTAGCGCCACTCCGCGGAGTGGCGCTACATCTGTGCGGAACCGCGTGACGTAAAGTATCATTAGAGGCATCTTTTAGAAAAATCACCCAATTTTTTACATACACATTACATCAAGGAACTATCATGTCTAAAGAAATACTTGCGCCTACAAATGCACCAAAAGCGATCGGCCCTTATTCTGCTGGAATCAAGGTGGGAAACATGGTGTTTACTGCTGGCCAAATTCCGCTCAACCCAGAAACTATGAAAGTTGAGGCAGACACTATCGAAGCGCAAACGCACCAAGCGTTGCAAAATTTGAAGGCAGTGTTGGAAGAAGGTGGCAGCAGCTTAGGCAATGTCATCAAGACAACGGTCTTCATGGCAGACCTTGGGCAATATGCCGCGATGAACGCAATTTATGCTGAGTATTTCACCGACAATCCGCCAGCCCGCAGTGCCGTTCAAGTGGCCGCATTGCCACTTGGCGTGATGGTAGAAATTGAAGCAATTGGATTAGTGGAATAAAGGCTGGTTGGCTGGTTG
>JAHDBW010000257.1 GCA_020630175.1 Anaerolineales bacterium | reverse complement strand
ACAACGGCTTGGGCCGCATGAAATGGCGTTTTGAAACGGTTCCACGCTAAGGCAGCGTCTGACACCATAAATACCAGCGCCCCCACAAACCCCATCAAGGCCGCGATAGACAGTTCCATGGTGTCTGCAAAGTAATGCTCGCCTGCTTGCCAAGCCATCGCTGCGATCACAATCACATACGCCGCAACTGCTTTTCGCATCACCGCACTAAGATTTGGATAGAGTTGCCAATACAACACCACGCCAATCACAATCAGCACACCTAACAACCACGGCGTCAGCGTTGGCGTTGCAAATGCCGCAATATAGAGCACGTGTCCCGTTAGAAAACTGACCAACCCCGCCATAAAGCGGTCACTGGGCAGCATCAGAAAAATATCCCCTAGCAGGCAAAATCCCATGCCAACGAGTAACAGAATTTGACGATCATTCAGCGTGTCTGCTCTAGAAAACGCAAGCAAGAGCGCAATTGCAATAATGCTAATGACGGTCGCTGGTTTGAAAATATACGTTTGGCGCAAATTGCCAGCGTAATCGGCCTTGATGTGGGCAAATCCTAAGAGCAACGGGATGACAATGAATAAAATAATCACGCGTCAGTTTCCGGATGCGCGAGCCAAATGCGCACGATGCTTTCTTTTTTCTGCAATTCAAACAGCGCAGTTGGCTCGCTAGAATAGAATTTAGACAAATCGATTTCCAAAGCGCGGCCTTTTGAAGTTAGCGCGTAGGCCGTTCGATCAACGCCAATCGGCAGGAGTGTAAGAGCCTTGCGTGTTTTCAATAGCGTTGCGCCAGCCTGCGGTGGGCGCTGTTCCAACGCAACTTTGCCGCTAGCAACAGCGTGCGCGTTGCCGTCTGCATCTACATACAGCCATTGGCGCACGTTTGGCATCGGCACGGCGGCCACAACGCCACTGGTTGCCGTTTTACCGCTGGCCTTCATCATCAATGCGCCTTTTGGCGGCACAAGGTGCGTTTTGACGCGTGTGGCTTTACCAGTGCGCGTCAGGAGGACAACTTCGTCAGCGGCAGCGGCTGGGAAAAAGCCAACTGGAATGCCAATGCGTCGATCCGGTGGAAGTTGCCAGCGTTCTTCTAAGTCAAGCTCGTTCGAGAACAAGTCACTGCGGAACACGCGCATTTTTGCATCGCGCGAGAGTAACAGCACGCGTTCATCGCTTACTAACCGCTCCCAATTGTGGACCGCGATAAATTTTTCACCCTCATCTAAAATCAAATAGGGATGCGTGCGGCTACGGTCTTCCGTGGCGGCGGTGAGGTCTGGAATGGTCATGCGCACAAAGCGTGAGTACGTGGTGACCAGCAAGATGCGTTGATCGCTACGCACGCGGGTTCCCGTCGCTAAGGCTGGTGTTGGTAACTCTTGCCCTTGATCTGGATAGCAATAGAATTGCCCGTCTGCGTCTAGCCCGACGATAAAGTGCGAAAACAATTCTGTGATCTCAACCGGACGGGTAAATTCACGCGGGCGTTGCGCAAGGGCATTGAGCAATGGCGTTTTTTGCGCCGTGGTTTCAGCACTATCGAGCGTGTTCGCGTAGACAGCTAACCCTTGTACAACGCCTGTCATTTGGCGCTCGTCTTGGCTAAAGGAGTTACAGTCGAATTTATTCTCTAATAACTGAATAAATGCTGGGATTTGCGCCGAGCCACCCGTGCGAACCACAATTTCAATAGACGCGGGATCAACACCGGCCTTTGCCACCACCCGATCGAGCGCAGCATCAATCTCGGTGAGTTCGTGTCGAATAAGCCGATTGAATTGTTCACGCGAGAAGGGTTCATAAATATCCACTTCACGCTCTTTGAATTTGATTGTTGTGATGTGCTGGCGCGAAAGTTCAACTTTGGCCCGCTCAATCTCTTGCATCAGCTTATAAATCAGGTTGTGCTCAACCAGAGATTTAAGTGCTGCCATCGTTTGCGGGTCATCGCTTGCATCGGGCTTAGCCGATTCTTTGATGAGTTTGAAATTTTCTGGTTTTGCCAAATCACCAGCAGTTTGCCAGTCGAGCAGTTGATTGAGGATCTTAGATGGAAACGGATTACCGTCTGACAACTTGGTGTGCAGCCCAAAATGCTTCAGCAAATACTTCATGATGTGCCGATCAAAGTCGTCACCACCAATCAGCACCCCTTCGGCAGCTAAGATTTCTGGCTCACCCCCACCGCCGATATTCGCAACGGTGAGATCCAGCGTGCCGCCACCAAAGTCAAAAATTAGCGCCAGTTGACGCTGTTCTAAGGCAACGTGGAACCCATATGCGGCGGCAATCGGCTCTGGCAAGAAGCCAACGTTATTAATCCCAACCCGTTTTGCGGCGGCGCGGATTTTAGCTTCAGCAAGCTCGTCTGTTTCTTGATCATCTGAAAATTTGACCGGACGCCCAATCACCACAGACTCAAGCGGAGATCCCATTGCTTCCCCCACCGTGGTTGCTAGATCGCCCAACAACATACTGATTAGTTCTTCAACCGTATGGGTTCGGCCAAAAATATCGGTGCCAGTGTAGGTCTTGTCACGCAGTGTGCTTTTGATCGATTTCAACAGGCGACCCGGCGCCATAATATCGACATAGACATAAATCTGTTGATCAAACGTAATCGGCGATGAGCCCGCCCCAGCAACAGTAATTTCAATATCGCCAACAAAGATCTTGCGAAATAATGAGGGGCGATCTGTATTGCGATCAAGGTAAGCTTCTTTGGCAGTAGAGCCTAGAAATTCACGAAAGTGCCGCGTAATATAAATAAGCGAAGGTAGCAGGTCAGGCAAGGTTTCTTCAACCTTGAAGACATACACCTGCTTGCCATCTGAAAGCGCAATCGCGCTGTTTGTTGTGCCAAAATCGATTCCTAAATGCATAAATTTGATTATACGTGGATGCGGCCGTAATTTTTATTTAGGTTACAACTACGGCAATGTTTAAGGGGCGGTAAGGGATGGTTAGAGTGCAATTAGCATTAGCGATAATGAAGTCACATTACATGAATTCAGGCGTACTTTGGGCTACACTTACCTGAAGATTATGCAACGTATCACACCTCGCGGTTATATCCTTCTGCTCTGTCTGAGCGCCCTGTTTACGCAACTAAGCTTTACGTCTGTTGACCGTCCGACGCCCATTTCCGGGCAACACGCACCAACCACTGCGCCGATGGGCATTATAGGTGGACGCTCTGCCCTCGAAGGTTCATTTCCGTGGATGGTGGCCTTAGTCCCGCACCGCACAACAGACCCGCTGTATGATCATTTTTGCGGCGGCAGCCTAATTCATCCGCAATATGTGTTGACTGCAGCGCATTGTGTTGTTGATGATTTCGGTCCGCTCCGTGGCGGCGATATTGACGCAATTGTAGGGGCGCATCGCTTGAGCCAACGTGATGGCACACGCGCTAGCGTTGTGCGCGTGATTGTGCACCCTGATTATGATGATGACAATTTAAAGCATGATATTGCCCTTCTCAAGCTGACTATTCCGCTCAAAGACAATCCAGCATTAGTCAGTTTAGCCAGTAACGATGAGATTTTGAGTGAAGAAGACATCAATGCCGTTGTGGCGGGCTGGGGTGAAAACGACGGACCGACTGCATTTGATAACCTCAACTACATTGATGTGCCACTGTTGACACAACCGTCCTGTAAAGAAGCCGTTGACACGCTGGCGCGATATATTACCGAATCCAATTGGTGTTTGAAAGATCCATATGGGAAGCAAGCGGCTTGTTTTGGGGATAGCGGCGGGCCATTACTGGTGCGTAGCGGCATTCAGGGCAAGTGGATTCAAATTGGGATTGCCAGTTGGGTTTACCGTGGTTGCGCCCAAGAAAACAGCCTAAGTGTGTATGCGCGCGTGTCTGAATACATAGACTGGATTGAAGAAACTGTCGCAGTAAACAGCCTAGACGTTCCAACGAGCCTAGAGCGGGCCCAGGTCATTTTTGACAAAATGAACGGTTGTGCATCAGCGGTACAGTCTGCTGCGCAGCAGGTGGGCTGTCGGTAGCAGATAGAATGAATTCTGTTGTTGCGCGAACTAGCATGTGTGACGTATAGCGCTACAACACACAAAAAAGCCCCAAGGCATTCATTTACCTTGGGGCTTTTTATTTCTTACTTGATCGTCAGTTATTTGACTTTGACAGCAATTGTTTTGGGCTTTGCATCTTCCACAACTGGCAAGCTGAGGGTCAGCACGCCGTGCTCAATGCTAGCCTCGACATTTTCACTGTCGATTTCTTTTGCCAAGCGCAGTTTGCGACTAAAGCTGCCGTTGCTGCGTTCGCGCAAGACGTAGCCTTCAGCGTCATCTTCAACGTCACTGCTAGCACTTAGGCTAACGACATTTTCAAGAATTTCAATACTAATGTCTTCCGCAGTGAAACCGGGCACGCTTGCCGTGAGCACATAGCCATCTTCATTGGCTTGGACATCAACAGCGAGCTGCGTGGTTGGGCGTGAATTTGCGGTTGCAGCCAAGGTGTTCTTGACCATTTGGTTGAAAAAGCGATCGAAGGTATCAATCGAACGGGTTGTTGGTTTTACGGTGAGATAAGTCACGGTGTAAGCTCCTAAAATATAGTTTCTGAACGAGTGCCGACTTGATGCGGCAGGTTTTGTTGCTCAAGTTGTCTATATGATAAAAAGCTGACGTTAGAAAAATCTCTGATTAAAGTAGAAGGTTTGTTAACAGGCCAACTGCCAACTGCCAACTGCCAACTGCCAACTGCCAACTGCCAACTGCCAAC
>JAHDBW010000027.1:22013-28364 GCA_020630175.1 Anaerolineales bacterium | reverse complement strand
TTTGATGACTGTAGAGACCCTAATCAACCTTGACCAATATCCAATTGCAGACCTAAGCACGCCTGAGGCACAAGCACTGGTTGCAAAATGCCGGGCCGAATTACAGTCGACTGGCAAGTGTTCACTTCGCAACTTCCTAACCGCGGACACTGCTGCTGCGTTAGCAGATGAAGTGAAGCCGGCGCTGGAAGATCCGCATGTGCAGGTGATGCAGCACAATATCTACTTCAAAAAAGATGACCTGACATTGCCAGAAGACCACCCGGCACGGCACAAAATTACCACCAGTCAGAAAGCGTTGGCGTATGACCGCGTCCCTGCCAATGCTGGCATTCGTGCAATTTACAATTGGCAACCGCTGCGGGAGTTTATCGCCCAAGTGGTGGGGAAAGACACGCTATATTTGCACGAGGACACCATGGCTCCGCTCAATATCATGATGCTGGCCGATGGCGATCAGTTAGGCTGGCACTATGACCGAGCCGATTTTGTCACGACGCTTTTGTTACAGGCACCAGACGAAGGCGGGCACTTTGAATATATTCCGAATTTACGCAGCGCCGATGATGAGAATTATGAAGGACTCGCAAAGCTACTTGCGGATACGCATCCCGACAAGATCAGCTTAGCTGGACAAGCCGGAACGCTGACGTTATTTCAAGGCATTTATTCGCCGCACTGTGTTTCGCAAGTGTCTGGCAATACGCCGCGCATTAACTCTGTGCTCAGTTACACGCTCAAACCGGGCGTTGTATTTTCGCCAGCCGCGCGGAAGCAGTTTTACGGGCGTTCGGAATGAGATAAAGACGCGTATTGGTCTTAAAACAAAAAGCGTCTTCGTAATTGAAGACGCTTTTTTTATTGCTTATTGCGCTAATGCCAACCTTTATGGCGCATCAATCGTGACTTTACAGAGCACGGTATTGTTCGTTTCTAAGTCTGGACCCCAAATTAATTCGGCGTCAGATGTCCACGTAACGTCGTCATACCCCATTTTTGGATCAACATCAGCCGCTGAATGAACGGTGGTGGCAGTCCAACCGCTGGCGTCAAAGTCAGCCGCTTTCCAGCCGTCTGGTTCTGGCAAGGATTCAAACGCGCAAACGCCTTCACCGGCAACCGGATCGCTTTCGCTTTCACAGCTTTTATCCAGTGGTGCAGTGTGAATGACCGTACAAGCCCAGTCGCCATTGGTCACGCCCACAACTTCACCGAGCGCGGTGTCGGTTAGCTGCATGATAAAGCCGCCATCGCCCATCTGCTGGTTGTTTGCGCCAATGTATTCCAGACCAGAATCATTTTCTTTGTAGTCTTTCAAAACAAAGTTCAATTCCAACGGATACGTGGCTGAAAACGTGACGCGTTCCGCATTGAAAGAGCGTTCTGTTGTAATAGAGACACTGTCTTCAACAATCAGGTCTTCACCAAGGTAAGCGGCGAACCAGTTGTCAGCCCAAGCTTCCATTACAAATTCGGTATCGCCTGCCGTGGTGGCAGACGTTTCATTAAGGTCGGCACCAGTGCCGCCGCCGCTGCTACAAGCTGTCATCAATAGTGCGAAGAGTGTCGCGAGCACAAATATTTTCTTCATAGTAGTCTCCAAATAAATTGAATAACGGTCAGGCGATGCAATTTAGCGGCGCCAACCTAAACAATGCATCAGCGTCAAACGCTAAGCGATCGGTAACGAAATTGTGATGGTTGCACCTTGATTGACGCCATCAGAGGCAGCTGAGATAGATCCACCCATCGACTCAATCAATCCTTGCGCAATGGATAGCCCCAAACCCATCTTGCCGTTTTGCGTACGCGATTTATCGGCCTGATAAAACCGATTGAAAATAAACGGCAACTCTTCGGGCGCAATGCCAATGCCGGTGTCTGCAACGTAGGTCACGAGACAATCCCCAGCCTGATGCAGCCCAATGCGAATTACGCCGCCCGTTGGGGTGTAACGCACAGAGTTCGCAATGAGATTACGAAACACTTGGGTTAGGCGGTCGCTATCTACCAGCACCAGCGGCAATGCAGTCTGGCTACCTTCATATTGCAACGTAACGCCAGCTGGCTCAGCAAGAACTTGGAAGGTCTTCACCATTTGGGGCAAGTAAGTATGCAATCTCAACGGTTCTAAATTGAGCGAAAGCTGATTAGTATCGGTTAGAGATAGCGTGTCGAGGTCTTCAACCAAGCGCTGGAGTTGATCGAGTTCAGCGGTGATGACCTCGAATGTTTCTGGCGTGGCAGAGGCCGCATTGTCTTGAATGATTTCAATGTAACCGGCCACAATGTGCAACGGCGTACTTAGATCGTGCGCAATTGCGGCTGTAAGGTCACGGCGGCGCTGATTAGAAAGCGCAACTTGCTCACTCATACTGTTGAAACTAGACGCTAGCGTGCCCAATTCATCTTGCCTTACCACGGCAACAGTCTGCTCTAAATTGCCACTTGCCATTGCCTCCGACGCTTGAGTCAGCGCTGAGATCGGTTTCAAAATGCGTTTGGAAAAGAGAAACCCGACCAGTAGCGCAATCAAGACCGCTGCAACGCTAGACATCATCAATACAAAATTTGTGTTTTGGACGTATAACGTTTGCCGCACTTCAAAGTTTTCTAAACTTGAAACGTCGGGCACAATCCACGCGATCGTTGCTTGATCGATTATCACTGGCAACGCATCAATCAAGAGCGCTTCAGGCAGTTGGTCGCCAATTTCATATTGCGCAAATGGCACTAGCGCCCGGCGTTGCCCATCTATTACGCCATGCTGAAGGGTGGTAACGCGTTGCCCGCTACGTCCGCCGCGCACAAACTCACTGCCTTCCGCTGGATGCAATGTTTGAAAATACTGGGGAAAACCGTCCCAGTCTGGCTCGGTGTTAACCCAATGCAAGACTTCATCATGAATTTCACGCAGATCTTCTGCGACCAATTCGCGGGCTAACCTGCGTGTCACAGAAAATTGTGTCAGTAAAAAGATCAGCCCTGCTGTAATAATCGCAATGCTGAGATAGGACAACACTAGCGTTGTCCGCAGTGAGCTATTCATGCGTTCTGAGGCGGTAGCCAATCCCGTAGATCGTTTCAATGCGGCTAGGCTGCACTGGATTTGCTTCGATTTTGACCCGCAAATTGCGAATATGCGTTTTGAGGGTCATCTCAGAGCCGGAATAATTGTGCTGCAGTAGGTGCGCGCAAATCATCGCGCGGCTAACCGGCACATCGGCGGACTCAAAAAGAGCCTTGAACACAACAAATTCAGTATGCGTCACATCAATTTTTTGCGCATTAATCACAACCGTTTGATGGGCGTGATGTAACGTAATATCCCCGATCGTTTGTGCTTCAGTTTGGTTTTGCGGATTGAAGTCCGTACTACGTCTGAGCACCGCGCGAATACGCATTAGCAGTTCACGCATACGGAAGGGCTTCGTAATATAGTCATCTGCCCCTAACTCAAAGCCTTTTACAACATTGTGCTCTTGCCGTTTGGCAGTCACCATAATGATTGGAACCGTCATTTGGCGGCGCACCTTGGTAATGAACTGATACCCATCCATTTTAGGCATCATAATATCTAGCAGAATGAGATGCGGCGTACGCTCACGCATAACAACCAGCGCATCTTCACCATTATTGGCCACAGCAACATTAAAGCCCTGATCAACTAGATAATTCCGCAGCAAGGTTTGTGCATTTGAATTGTCTTCAACAACTAATATGGTTTGCGTATTTGCCATCGCTGCGTGCGCTTAGTGCTCCATTGCGTGCATATCAAGGTCCAGCATATAGCCGTCCGACCCAACTAAGTCTGAGTCTGGCGCGACCACGGTGAACTGGCCCATCATGCCGTTATCTTCATGTTCCATAATATGACAATGGAACATATATGGCACATTTTCATTGGCAAAATCTGTGTACTTGGCAATAATGCGCACTGTCTCCCCGGCATTGACCAGCGTTGTGTCCTTCCAGCCGCGTTCATTCAAGGGTGGCGGCGTTCCATCGCGGTCTAGCACCAAGAACTGAATATCATGTACATGGAACGGATGCGGCACGCCACCAGCGTTGGTCACTTCCCAAACCTCAATATCGCCAAGCGTGACAACCGCATCAACGCGCGCCATGTCCATTAGTTTGCCGTTGATTGGAATTTGTCGGCCCTGTCCCACAATCACCCGGTCACTGCCATCCGTGATGGGCCCGGCCAATTGCATTGGGCGCACGCGGGCCGCATCGGCTTCGTCCCAACGTTCAATAACGTTTAATACGGCAGGCAATGCAGCAGACACAGTTTCGGTAGGCGTTACTGCAATTTTTAGCAAGTCAAACCGGCCGCTCTCATTCTCAAACGCGTTCTCAAACATGCTCAGTACAGATGGGTCTGGCAAAGAGACCAGCGTCACGTCTGTATCATCAGAAAGATCCACCACGATCTCCGCGCGTTCACCGGGTGCGAGTTTCACCATATCTAATGCGACTGGGGCTTCTAACAAGCCGCCATCGGTTGCAATCTGGTGGAATTCGCGACCGTCACTAAATGCCAAGCGATAGATACGTGCGTTAGACGCATTCAAAATCCGGAAGCGGATCAGCTTGCCATCGACCGTGACATAGGGATTATGCGTCCCATTGATCAAAATTGTGTCGCCTAAAAATGCGTTGCCACCGTTGCCGTATACCAAATCACCGCTGTCATCAAACAATCGGTCTTGCAAAATTACGGGAATATCATCCACGCCATAGGTTTGCGGAATGTCTAAGCTGGCCGAGTTCTCATCTTCAATAATGTAAAGACCCGCTAGCCCAAAGTAGGATTGACGGGCTGTGCCGCCGTGCGTATGCGGGTGATACCACATCGTTGAGGCTTCATTTTTGATCTCATAATGCGGATGCCACGTTGCTCCGGGCATAATCGGTTGGTGTGGCGTCCCGTCCATTTCTGGCGGCACGTGCATGCCATGCCAATGCACTGTTGTCACCTCATCAAGAGTATTCACAATATTGAAACGGACGTTATCACCGGTTTTGACCTTGATCGTTGGACCAAGATAGGTGCCGTTGTAACCCTGCGTTGCTGCGTCTTGCCCGGCAAAGAATTGGTGCGTGCCATTGGCGATTTCGAGCTCAAAAACTTTGGTGTCACCTTCCAACGTTGGCTCTAATATCGGCGGTATATGCAACGGATTTGTAAACGTTAGCCCGGCATTCATCGTTCTGATATAGGCCAAATACACCACAAGCGCCACCAGCAACGTCAGGATGACAGCCAAACTAAGCAAGCCATTTTTTATTGATTTAGAGTAATTCATAACAAGCGATTAATAAGCAATCCGTGTATTGACAGAACATCAGCGCACGGCTGATTAGAAATAAAATGTGGCTTCTATAGCAGTCTTCAGAACCGCTACTGCTGATAGATTGAAATCCACAGCTGGTAGCGTAAACATGCTAAAGCATATTCCTTGCACTAGTCGCAGAATTCATTCTGCTGACAAGACGCGCCGCAACATTTGAGCACACGCTAACTAGAATACTGGAATTTAAAATCGAATGGTTGAGATAATGTGTAGATTTCGAAAAAGAGGGGCGCGCGAACGCCACAAGAGGAGAGAGGCTAAATAAATTGCAACGCCAGATCACAGGCTAGCGCAGCCTTAAGCCGCGCATATCTGGTTACTGCTGTAATTGCCCACGAACTGGTATATCTGTGATGTTTAAGTATTTTTCAATTTCTTGCTCAATGAAATAGGCTTGCTCGCTTTCAGGCAAGTCTTTCAAAAGCACAATGTTTTTTCTATCGTGCGTAAGTATATGCACTTCGAACGTTGTTGACGTGCTATTTTTACTCCGCTTAGCTTTGTCTTTGACAAACAACTGCTTGATATTTGAAGACGCAACCGTTTTGTTTCCAAAATATGGCACGGGCTTATGCGCAACAGTTACTGAAGAACTGTCAGCAGTAATATATGTTTTATTCAAAAAGCCAGCAATAACGCGGTAAGCAAGGCCAACGCCGACACAAACATGTCCAATCGGGAACAATATCATTAGCCACGACCCACTCAAAAAGGCCGTTGTGTACCAAAAAAACAGAAACCCATTCCAGACAATGGCAAAAATAAGCATTGGAATATACGAGGAATTAAACCAAGTTCTGCTGATTTCAATTTGATAACCATCATGCTGCAAGGTCATATTTTCAGGGAGGCCAATGTCGAGGAGTTCAGTTGTCATCAAGTACGTCTATCTATCGTTAGTGTGTTAATTTAGCGCTACAAAAGTACTTTAGTAAACTCTTCCGTTTATTGCAAGCAGCATGACGACCTAAAAAAGCCAGCAAGCAAGCAC
>JAHDBW010000027.1:6457-21913 GCA_020630175.1 Anaerolineales bacterium | reverse complement strand
TTGGCATTGCTTGTCGCGCATCACGCATACAGTAACCCAATCGTAACTATTACGTAAACAAACAGAAGCATAACCAGAGTAGACTATGAGCAGCGGAATTATCAGGGTTACTACAACGGCTGTCTCATGAAAAATAATCGACATTGGATTGGATACATCGGCTTTCTTGGCGTTTGGGCCATGCTATTTTTAGCAAATTGGAATGGCCTGCCCTTAGGGATTGATGACGTGCTACCAACCCGCGTTGTAGCCGCTGTGCAGCAAGCGCTACAGCCCACCGCTGCGGCCACACCAGCGGGCGTACTCACCCGTCAGCCAACGCCAACGCTTGATATCGACGCCCCGTTACGCGCAACCACGCCGCGCGCGCAGTTAGAAAGCGCCCCAGCCATCACGCCCGCGCCAACCATCGACAGCACCTTCGTAGCACCGCCGCCCCGCGCAACGTTAGATCTGGCCAATCCAGGGGAAGGATATATTCCACCAACAGAAATTCCAGCCGCCGTTGCGCCTTATCAACTCGGTAAAAACGTCACAAATATCCTCTTGCTAGGGCGCGATACGGCCTTAGACTCAGCCAGTTTTCGCACTGACGTGATGATTGTGGCCTCTATCAACACAGACACAAAAACCGTCACGATGATTAGCATCCCGCGTGATTTGTATGTGTACATTCCCAGTTGGCGCATGAATCGCATCAACACCGCCGCCGTCTGGGGGCAAGGCAATTATCCCGATGGTGGGATTGCGCTGCTCAAGCAAACCATCTTATATAACCTTGGCATTCCAATTGATTATTATGCCCAAATCGACTTTGGCGGCTTTGAGCGAACAGTCGATACGCTCGGCGGGGTCACCGTACCCGTCAGCTGCCCAATCCGCGATTGGCGTTTGATCAGTCCAGAATTAGATCTGCAAAACCCAGACAACTGGGAACAATACGTGCTGCCCAGCGGCATGGTTGAAATGGATGGGGATTTAGCCTTGTGGTATGCCCGTTCACGCAAAACCACCAGCGACTTTGACCGGTCGCGGCGACAACAGCAGGTGCTACGCGCGATGTATGACAAAGCCCTCAGCCTAGATGGCTTACGCCGTGCGCCACAGCTCTACAGCGAGTGGAGTTCCAACGTCACAACCGACTTTGGCGTGACCTCAGCTCTTAGCTTTTTGCCATTGGCAACGAACCTCAATCAATATCAAATTCGTAGCCAGTTTATTGGCCCGGCGCAAACGCGCAGTTGGCGCACGCCAGAAGGGGCATCCGTCTTGTTGCCAGACCCGACTGCGGTGCGCCAAGTCTTAGATGATGCCTTCAACCCGCCTCAGACCGTGCAACAAGAGACGGTGATCTTGCCAACCGTATCGATTGTAAACAACTCTGGCCGCAACGATACCGTGCCACTCGCAATCGATAACCTCGCCTGGTTTGGCTTTGTACCAGCCATCAGCACGCAAGAGCCAGTGCTGCAAGCCGATTCCGTTTTACGCGTGTTTACTGAAACCGCCAATAATGCCGAGCTAACCCGCCTCAAGCGCGTGTTTAGTCTAGGCAGCGAACAAATCAGCTTAGAGCCCGGTGCCCGTACCGATATTGACTATGAAATCAACATTGGCAGTCGGTATCAACCGTGCTTGCATCCAATCACGTTCTCGCTGCCAATTCCAACGGCCACGCCGACGCCAGCCCCAACCGCAGACTTGACCGCTGCCGCGCTCTTACTAACGCCATCGCCACTTCCTGAAACCTTAGCGCCGACCGAAGTGCCCACAGTCGTGCCAACCGCAGGCCCAACGCTGTTTGGCGCAAAACGCATGGAAACTCCCCCCGCCATCGACGCAGAATTCTCTGAATGGGAAGGCTTACCATATGGGCTGACACGGCTTGTCAATAGCAGCGACCAGTGGAACGGCGCAGCAGACACTAGCGCCCTATGGAACGCCGCCTACGATGATAAGTTCTTATATCTCGCGCTCAATGTACAAGATGACGTTTGGGCACAGCACGCCAATGGTGCCGATATGTTCTTAGGCGACACAATCGAACTGCTGCTAGACCGTGACCTTGCTGGTGACTTAGGTGCCGCATCGGCTGATGGCGATGACTTCCAATTTGGCTTCTCACCCGGAAATTTTGGCGTTGCGCCCCGCACGACCGAAGGGTATTTACGCCTGCCTGCCAACGAAGCCCGACTTGATACGCGCATTGTGCTGGCGTTCAAGCCAAGTGGCACCGGCTATTTTGCTGAGATTGCAATCCCATGGGAAATTCTACGCGGCACACCAGCCCCTGGCACCACGCTAGGATTTACGCTGTCATTATTTGATAATGACTTAGCCGGTGAAGCGGCCGTACAATCGTTAGTTTCTACAACTAAGCAGCGTGATAACAACAATCCCAACACGTGGGACCAGTTAGTGTTGCAACCGTAGTCTCAAGCTACACAGTTTAGCGACACCCGAGGTGCTAACACCATCTGATCGCCAACTTCGTTTAGCTTCCTAATTCAAAACAGGTGCATCTATGCAATAATCATATTGATGAAAATTGCAGTGCTTTCAGACATTCACGCAAACTATGTGGCCTTTCAAGAAATTGTGGCCGATATTGAAGCGTGGCAGCCAGATGAAGTCATTATCGCGGGGGACATTGTCAACCGCGGGCCGCGTTCGCCAGAGTGCTTAGCGTTAGCGCTCCAGAAGCAGCGTGACAATGGCTGGCATATTGTGCGTGGCAACCATGAAGAATACATTATGGCGCACGCCGCACCAGACGCCGCCCGCTCTGGCACGCAGTTTGAAATTTACCGCAACGGATACTGGACCTACACCCAATTAGGTGACGCTTGGAAAGTGTTTGAAGCGTGGCCGTTCTCACACACGCTAGACTTGCCGAATGGCCAACAATTGCGCGTCGTCCATGCCTCCATGCGTGGCAATCGGAAAGGCACCTTTCCGTGGCAAAGCAATGAAAAAGTAAGTGAACTACTTACCCCACTAGCTCCTGTCATGTGCGTGGCGCATACGCATCGCCCCTTCATCCGCAACATTGAAAACGCATTACTCATTAACGTTGGCTCCGTCGGACTGCCGTTTGATGGCAACCATGCCGCTAGTTATGGCCGCCTTACAGTAAGCAATGGTACTGTTCAAGCCGAGATCCAACGCGTAAGCTTTGATCGGCAAGCTGCAAAACAAGACTTTTACGATAGCGGTTTTCTAGCAGAAGCAGGCCCACTAGCCCAACTCATTTTGCACGAGTTGAAAGTATCCGCCTCATTGCTTGGCCAATTTGAATACCGCTACGCAAAACATGTTTTGGATGGAACGCTTACCCTAGACCAAGCTGTGTCTCGCTATTTAGAAGAGTGGGCCTAACCCACACTATATTCACAATTCTTTGTAACTCACATTAATATCGCAACTATGAACTCTAAAAAAATCATCTTATTTGTGATGGTCGCCATCACTATGTTACTCGCTGCTTGCAGCAGCGCCGCCGCCCCAGCAGACAGCACAGACAGTGCCACAACTGAAGAAACCGACGTCCAAGCTGAGCCAGTCGAGATTGAAGAATCAACAACTGACGCAGACGCTGCAGCAGATCTAGAAGAGCCAGCGCCCGAAGCCGCGCCCACAGAAATGGGTGCCGCCGACAACGCAGTTGAAGCCAGCCAGCTTGGCTCACGCGTGGTGTTGCCGCCAGACTTAGTTGATTTAGTAGAAGTCCAGCTGGACTTTGGCAATGACCACGTCTCTGTAGGTGAGCCGGTAGACTACCCAGTCTATCCGCCAACCTCTGGCACGCACTGGGGTCAATGGGCACAACCGGGTGTCTATCAAGAACCCGTACCAGCAGAAGCCTTTGTTCACAGCATGGAACATGGATATGTGGTCTTGCTCTACAACTGTGGAGATGATTGTGCACTGACTGGCGATGAATTCGTCGCCTTTGCGCGTTCCTTGCCGCCTTCTGAAAAGTATGGGTATCCTAAGATTGTGATTAGTGCTGATGAAAAAATCGACACGCCTTATGCCTTACTCGCGTGGCAACATTACATGCCGCTAGACGCATGGGATGAAGCCGCTGTTCTCAACTTTTACAATGCCACCATGGACAAAGGTCCAGAAGATGCCGGATAGGCAGCGGAACCTTTCCCCGCTGGATTGCGTCTAATTTTTATGAAGTATTTTTTTCGTCTTAACTTGTTAGTGCTGATGTTGTTGCTGAGCGCCTGTGCAGGAGCCGTACCGCTGCTAAACGGAAGTGCTCCGGCAGAGCCGACGCCCAACAGTCTCAATGCAGACACCGAGCCAACCGCCGCTGAATCAGACGCAGTTGTTGCCCCAGCAACCGAGATCCCAGCGACTGCGGCGGCGCGTAAAATTACGCCAACAGCCTTACCGCCAACATCCGCCAGCCCAACCGAAGCTGCTGGCTTTGAGCCAGCATTTGACCCTAACGACACTGACGCTGAAGATAACAATCTAAGCCCAACGCCAACATCCAATCCAGAGGCAACCGTGACCACTCAAAACACAGCCGCTGCTGACGGCCCCGTCTTTATTGATGAAGTGCAATTGCTAGCCGCCATGAGCGAGCCACCGCAGCTCACTGCTGTTGTAGAAGGTAATCTGCCATCTCCCTGCCATACACTCGTTGCCACTGACCCTGTCTTTAGCACGGGGCGCATAGATGTCAGTCTGCGCTCTGCTGCGGACCCAGACTTGAACTGCATTCAAGTGTTAGAGCCGTTTGTGCACAACATCAGCCTCGGCGTTATTCCAGACGGAGACTATACGCTTTACATCAATAATGAGGCGTATGATGCGGTCAAAGGCAGCGGCACCTCGGCTGCGGCCCCACCAACGTCAGCAGCAGGCGCGGTTTATCTAAGTGCATGGCAGCTCAACATTCTAGAAAGCTGGCCGTTACAAATCAATCTTATTGTGAGTGGTGAACTACCAAATGGGTGTGCAATATTAGGCCACAGTGTTACCGAAGATGCCGCCAACGGCATTATCAACGTGCGCGTCTTTAGCGACACAAACCCAGACTTGATCTGCACCGAAGCCCTCGTGCCATTTGATGAATTGATTGATCTCGGGTCTTACTCAAGCGGATCTTGGAAAGTTATTCTTAATGACGACATTGACGCCGGCTCCTTCACTGCGGCAAGCGATAGCTAAAGCTGGCGCATAACATATAGATAATCATGCTGTATCAAAATAAGACGTGGTTGCTTGGCAGCCTAACCGTAACAATGCTGTTTATGCTGGCCTGTTTAGGGCTTGGCGGAAATGATCGCGACCCAGCCGAATCGGTGAATTTACGCATTATCAATATCAGTAATCGTGAAATTTCAAAAGCATGGCTTGGCAATAGCGATGCCCATAGCCAGCGGGTTTACTTGACCGAGACTGTAAATGGCCATCAGGCCACCGACTACATCGCGCTTGCGCCAGACTCAGCAGCCTATAGCTTGTTCGCCGCATCATTTGCTGATGGCGAAACGCGCGCCAACGTTTGGCTGAAAGACGCAATTCTGGCCTCTGGCGCAACGCAAGACCCAGACTTATTTGGTGCAACCTTAGAAGTCGGCAAGTATTACACCTTAGAAGTGGACTTCCGCGACCCGCCAGAAAACTTTTCTGATGGTATACCAACCATAATTGAGGACTAAAGCGCCTATCATGCATCAAAGACAAACACGCCTAGGGATGCTTATCCCTGCGGCACTATTTCTTGTCGCCTGCTCCTGTCTAGGCGTAGATAGCCTGTTCCGCTCAGCTGAAGATAACGTCAATATTCGGGTGTGTAGCATTAGCGAACGCGATGTTTCACACGCTGAAATGGGCAGCGGCAGACAAAATGGCATGACGCATGGCACAAACTTTTCATTCTCTGGCAAAGATGGTGAAACTGAATGCTCGCGCTATAAAGCAGTTGAGCCAGTGTGGGCCAACTACAGCTTTTTACAAGTTCACTTTGATAGTGGCGAAAGGTTTGCAAACGTCCGCATGCACGATGCCCTATCTGCAATTGGCGCAGACAAAGACATTCCTCTCGAAGTTGGCAGTTACTACACCTTTGAAATTACGTTTATTCAAGCCGGTGCAGAGCCCAGTTGGGCCGATGGTGAAGCGCTACGCGTTATAAAAGACGACCCACCCAACTAACCTGAGTCAATTCGACCATTGCCCCAGCGCTGCATCGGTTGCAATCAATGTTGTGCGCTGGGTCTCTTTGTCCCACACAAACAGCGTTGGCACGGTTGCAGCGCCAATCTCACGCTGCTGATATAGCAAGTAACGGCCATCACCAGACCAACGGTACCCGCCATATTCCATCCCGCTCTCTGTTGCCACTGGCTGCGGGTTTAGGCCTGTAGAGGTTGCCACCCATAATTCATTACCACGCCCGATGGCACTGGTATCCACAACGCTAAACGCAATCAAATCATCAACAGGCGCCCACTGCGGCGGGCCAAAATCACGCCAGTGCAATTGATCTTGGAATAATGGCAGCGGATCAGTCTGATCTAGCGTGGCGCGGAACATCGTCACAGTTGGGCCAAGCCCGGTAATTTCAGCATCGTTGAACACCATCGCAGATCCATCTGCCGCCCAACTGCCAATTTGCGCGCTGTATGTTGTGGGCAACACCGACTCTTCAGCGGTGTAGATATGAATCACATGAATGCCGCCCGCATTGAAGTCATAAAAGGCCAGCGCACTGCCATCTGGTGACCATTGCGGGCTAGAACCGGCAACTTCTGTCTGATGGTCAAATAAGGGCACAACCGCCCCATCTGCAAGCGTCGCGCTCCAAACATGGTCTACGTGATTATCCAACTGGCGGGTGTAGGCGAGACGTTCGTCACCTACTGCCCAAGAGGCTTCAATACAGCGGGCAACGCCACAATCTAACCAGAGCGTTGGCACACCATCCGGAAACGGCATGCGCCACAAATCAATCCCGCCTTGCGCATTGTAGGCAGAAATCATCAGCTGATCCCCATTATTTGCAACAGCAAAATCGAACACGTCTAGCTCTGGCGCAAGCACCGTTGCTGTCGATGGCGGCCAATCAATTCGGGTTAGCACTGGCGCTTCAGAAACATTTGATAAGTACACAAGCTGCGTGGTTGGGGCAGCCACAAGCGTTGCCAACCAGAGTAGACCACCAATTGCTAACACCAAAATCGTAATAATTAGCGCACTTAGTTTATTAAATTCCATTAGAGTATTAAAAATATTATCCAACCATATTAGGCAGTTAGCATGCACTACCAACCGAATTGCTCAATTCTTGTTGCCAATTAGTAACAAAGTTACCTTTGAATATGTCTATATAAAAAGGCATTCAGGATTTGCTAATGCTTATAACTGACAACCTGCGTATTTTTTCCTACAATTTATGTACAGGTTATGTCCAACCTTGAGCAATTAGCTTGCTGGCACGGCATAACGAAGCGCATTCAGCAGAGCAAGTCTTTCTGACCAATCGCTGAACACAACATATTCATTAGGGTAGCGTAACGCTCTTACGTTATTCAGACACTATGGCAGATACTATATTTATAAAGAACTTGCTCATTCGGGGCATTATCGGCATCAATCCAGATGAACGCGTAAATAAACAAGACATTCTCATCAACATTGAAATGCAAGCCGACACCAGCCCGGCAGCACAGTCAGACGATATTGTCCACGCGGTCAACTATCGCACTATCACCAAAAAGGTGATCAAGCTAGTTGAAGACACCAGCTATTTTTTAGTAGAAAAGCTAGTGCAAGAAATTGCAAACGTTTGCTTAGAAAACCAGCAGGTTGCAAAAGTACGGGTCACTGTTGAAAAACCAGGCGCGATCCGGTTTGCAGAATCAGTTGGGATTACCATCGAACGCACCAGAGATGCAGCATGAACGTTGCCTATCTTTCGCTCGGATCTAATATCGAACCTGAAAAGAACATCGTAGCTGCGGTGGAACGACTGAGTGACTTTGGCAATATAAGTGCAGTTTCTACGGTTTGGGAAACGCTGCCAGACGGCGACCCAAATCAGGATAATTATCTCAATGCCTGTATTACGCTAACCACGCAACTAGATGCTTGGGATCTGCGACGCGGCGCAATTGAGACAGTCGAATCTGCGTTAGCACGCACCCGTGATCCACAAAATCGCGCTGCGGCCCGCACCATCGACATCGATATTATGCTATTCAATTCGGAAATTATCAGCATGGGACGCCGCTCCATTCCAGATGCGGAAGTTCTTGAGCGGCCATTCGTGGCTATTCCGTTGGCTGAAATTGCCCCGAATTATGTTCATCCACAAACAAATCAGACATTGGCAGAAATCGCCAGTACCTTTAGGATTGCCCGCCACGAGATGTGGCAAAGACCAGATGTTTCGCTAATAAGTGAAATGGTCGGGTAAGAACAGTGTTCAAACGCTCCGTAACCGTACGCAGCAATCAGCACAAGTTCACCCAAACTCAACCGCTCTAGGAGTACAACATTATGTTGAAAACGACGCACGCCAATGGAAACGGCCACGTAAAAAATGGCACAAACGGCACCGCTAAGGTCCAGACCGTTTCGGACCTGAAACGCGTCTACAATGCAGAGTTCCAAGCAACCCCACAATACGTGAGCACGTTGCCGGATATGCAAAACACACCAAACACTGCTGCACATGTTGCCATTCAACACGTGGGCATTCATAACTTCCGCATTCCAATGACCATTCGCACTAGCAATGGGGATGCGCTTACCGTTCACGCCTCCGTTACGGGCACGGTCTCACTTGAAGCCCACAAAAAAGGCATCAACATGAGCCGCATCATGCGTAGCTTTTATGAATATGAAGATGCCGAGCTTTCTCCAGAAACGCTGCATCAGATTACAGAACGCTATCTAGACTCGCTCGAAACAGCCAGCGCCCGAATTGCGATTGCATTTGACTACCCAATTCGACAGCCAAGCTTGCGCAGTGGATTGTCTGGATATCAATACTATCCCGTCGTGCTAGAAACGCGCCTAACGCCAGACCGTGGGGTGCGCCACTTTATGCACTTGGACTTTACGTACTCATCCACCTGCCCATGCAGCTATGAGCTGAGCGTGCATGCCAATTTACAACGTGGCGTTGCGGCAGTGCCACACAGCCAACGCTCTGTTGCGCAAGTCGCGATTGAATTCAATGACGAAATGCCAATTGAAGACTTGGCACAACTGTGCCGTGACGCCATGCAAACGGAAACGCAAGTCATGGTCAAGCGCCAAGATGAGCAAGCTTTTGCAGAGCTAAACGCAGCAAACCTGAAATTTGTAGAAGACGCCGTGCGCTTGTTCTACAAAACGCTAGATGCCGATGCGCGCATCAAAGATTTCCGGGTGTATGCCTCGCATCAAGAGTCACTCCACTCACACGATGCCATCAGCGTGATTACCAAAGGTGTGCCCGGCGGTTTTGAGGCTGTGGTAGATCCGTTCCGCTATGGTGGTGGAATCTAGCACTGCGTTGCAGGTTATAGTTCAAAATAAAAAGCGCGGCTACTGAGAAGTAGTCGCGCTTTTTTTATAGCGCTAAATGCTGCCATAAATGCAAAGCCACACCGTGACTGAGATATCAAGGCAACACCATATCGCAAGTTACCAACGAAAATAAAACTTGATTGCGCAAAAAGTTTTGTTTTCAGGTTTGTTTTTAGTAAAATGATTGCAATGACTTCTCGCGACCTGCTTACCCCAACTGAATTAGAGGCCAGCCTAGCAGAATTACCAGATTGGGCCGTTGACGGAGACGAATTAGTTAAAACCTACGTCACCAAAAATTTTGCACAAGCCGCCTTGTTCTTCAATGCAATCGGCTTATTTGCAGAAGCAATGGATCATCATCCAGATGTTTTGGTTCACGGTTATAAACGCGTCACGGTCCGGCTAACCACTCATGATCGAGGCGGCATTACCGCATTTGACACCCAGCTCGCAGCGCAAATCGACGCTTTACCACGCAAATAATGCCTGAACTTCGCCCTGCTCGCGCCCCGTTACACCTTGTCAAAGTTGAGATTCTCTACTGGCGCAATATTCCAGTTGCAGTTAAAGGCCGTGGCGCATTTGCCACCGCCCGCATCGACTTACCATCGCGCTTCCAAAAGATCATGCAAGATGCCGCAACCGCCGTTGGCACTTACGACACCGATCAATTCTGGGATGACTTTCACTGGATCTTCGCTGGCGAATATGAAGGGGCGGTCAACTATTGTGCAAAAAGCGTAGCGCGTGAGCTTGAAGAGCAATACGATTACAGCAGCTTGATTGAAATGGTCTCGGTTGCCAAAACTTATGAAGTTGGGCCACCGCTTGAAGACGATAAACGCCCGTCAAGCATCGCCATTGACCGTGGAGACAAGCCAGATCCCCAATCAGCAGACTCCACAGATCCAACACTAGAACGCTAACCCCAAACAGCCTTCACCGTCCCATAAATTTAACAGCATTTAGTAAGCGCCAATCTTGCGTGTAGTTAGAACTGGTAAAATTTTTGTAGCAAAACGCTCAAATTAGTACCGGCAATAGCACACCTTGAAAATCGATTCTCGCCTCTCTAAAAAAACGCCAAATAAGCCAGCAACAACCGTTGCTGATGTGCCGCCCAGCGCACCAAAATCTCCTAAGAAAAAAAAGAAAGCGCCAAGCAACAGCACCACCATTCTAATGTGGATTGCGGGGCTGTTATTTCTTATGCTCGCCGGAATTACCGGGTTCTTTGGCTATCAATATTGGCGCTATGAGCAGCTAAGCAATACGTTCCCAGTTGGCACAACTGTCGCAGGCATTGATGTTGGCGACATGACCTATAACAGCGCCTTGCGCATGATTGAAGACGCTTACAGCGCCCCGGTCGAACTTGTCTATCAAGACCGCATTTATGAACTAGATCCGACCGCAGTTGGCTTTGAGTTACGCGCCGATGAATTGCTAGGGTTAGTCCGCCCGGCCACTAGCCAAATCGATTTTATGGATTTTTTGCAAGGCAAGCGGCCTGAACAAACTCAGGATATTCCACTGCGTGCTAATTACTCCAATGGCGATTTGATGACGTATTTGCAAAACATCGCTGCTGAAGTCAACGAGACCTCTAGCCCAGCGATTATTGATACAGAGCAAGTGCGCGTGTTCAACGGTAAGTCTGGCGCACAGTTGGAAGTAGGCACTGCAATGCCACTGGTACACACCGCCCTGTTCTCAACAGAGCAGCGGCGCGTTGTATTGCCAAGCAACGTTGTTGGCGGTGGTGAAGCAACATTCGACATGCTAAGCCAATCGCTACGGCAGTACCTAACAGACCGCAACATCAACGGCCTCTTCAGCATTTATCTACGCGATATGCAAACCGATGAAGTCATTCGTTTCCATCGATTTGAAGGGCAAGAAGTCGTACTTGAACCAGACATCGCCTTCTCAGGCATGAGCATCATGAAAATTGGAATTCTGGCAGAGTTCTATCGTCAACTTGATGATGGTAACGGTTTGCCGTACGAGTTGGACTTAGTCAAACTCTCCATCACAGAAAGTTCCAACTATGCGTCCAATGAGTTGATCAACTGGATTGGTGACCTAAATGACAACACCGGCTTGTATCGCGTCAATGAGTTGTTTGTCAGATTAGGTATGGAAAATACATTTCTTGGCGGGTTATACGATTCTGTTGAAGCGCCCGGCTTCCGCTATACGCCTGCTAATCAACGCACAGACATTCATACAACCCCCGATGTCTACATGCAAACCTCGCCAAATGACATTGGCAGTCTGTTAGTTGGTATTTATGAGTGCGCTGAAGATCACACCGGCATTCTCGTTGAAGCCTATGGCGACGAATTCACCCAAGGTGAATGTCAGTCCATGATTGATTGGCTAGTGGCGAATGATTTAGGGGTACTGATTCAAGGCGGTGTGCCAAAAAATACACAAGTCGCACATAAGCATGCATGGGCCGCTGGCGAGCCAATCGCAGATGGCGGGCTAGTCTTCACGCCTGGTGGTGACTATGCACTTGTCTATTACATTTGGTATCCAGAATATACGTATTGGGATGAAAACAAAGTTGTACTAGAAGATATAAGCCAACTTGTTTACAGTTACTACAATCCAGAAGCAGCAGGCACCGTGCTACCAGAGCCAACAGCACGCGCATTTGACCCGACCCCACAACCTGGAATTGAAGTTACACCAGAAGCAGACGCAGCCAACGCCGCAGAAGAAGAAACTGAACAGTAACGCGTTGAATGACAATGGGGCTGCGACCGGCATAACACGCCCCACTGTCACTCAATTTTTTTTTACAGAAGTTACTTCGGCATGATGTCCGCAGGGACATCTTTCAAACGTGGGTTGTTGATATCACGCGGAGAGAGGATTGGATTAGCAACTTGCCAATCTACGCCTAAATCAGGGTCATCCCACGCCACGCCAAATTCATCGTTGCTATCGTAATAGTTATTCACCAAGTAGGTGTGCGTTACTTCTGTCAATGTGCAGAAGCCATGCCCAACCCCAATTGGAATTAGCAAGCCAAAATCATTCCCTTCGCCATCGCCCATATCAAATGCATCAACGGCCTTATAGGTTGGTGAAGAGGGTCGCAAATCGGCTAACCCAACGCGGATCACGCCGCTTTGTACATACCAATAATCCAACTGCTTGAAATGGTAATGTAGGCCGCGCAACACGTTTGGCGCAGAATCAGAGCGGTTCATTTGGATCTTTGACCAATCCACATGGGGGAACCATTCAGTACGGAAGGTTTCTTGAAAAGCACCGCGTTCGTCTCCAAACTTACGGAATTCCACTTTCAGAACACCTTGAATTTTTTCGCTTTCGGTAATAACTGGCATAAGTAATTGTTGGCTAATGTCTGGAGCACTGACAGTAAACGTCTTGCAGCACTCTGGTATATATTGGCGTAGGCGCTTTTGAAGCGCAACGCTGCTCTATTTTACGCCTGAATGTCTAACGTATGTAGAATTCCGGTCTCCAAATTTGCAACCCGAACAGAATGGTTGTTTGTATCGGCAATAAAGAGCAAGTCCTCCAAGATATCGACACCTTCCGGTTCATAGAGTCTCGCATTGCTAAACTTCCCATCGATATTCCCTGCGTCCCCATCGCCTACCAACGTTAGCACCTCACCCGTCCGGGGATCAAGCGTTTTGATCTTATGATTGAAACTATCCGCAATGTAAAGCAATCCAGCCTGCCCACATAGGCCGGTTGGATGTTGTAATCGGACGGCATCGCCTATACCGTCAACATCGCCCCACTCAAATAGGCCTTGGCCAATAAGCGTGCCCACTTGCGGGTCTTCATCCAACGTAAGGAGGCGGATTGCGCTTGCCTCCGCATCTGCAACAAAGAGATGGTTCATATGCAACACCAAATCGCTGGGCTGATTGAAGCCTGCTTCCGCACGGGGGCCATCCACCAAGGCTTCTGCGCCGCTGCCAGCAAAAACGCCAATCTGATCATCACCAATCAACGCCCAAATTTGGTGCGAGCCTGCCATTGCAATCAGCAGCAGCCCTTCTTGCACAACGCTAATCGCCCATGGAGAGCGTAAATTCATGGCGAGCGGTGCCGCAGCCGGGACGCTTAGCCCGCGCGCTTTATTGCCAGTGCCGGCAATTGTCGTAACGCGCTGCGTTTGCAAATCAATTTTACGGATTGCATGATTTTCGGTGTCGGCAACGTATAGCGTGTCTTCCCAAAGTGCTAAGCCATGTGGGCTATCAAAACATGCCGCCTGATAGCTGCCATCTTGCAGACCCGCCGTCCCAGAGCCAATTGTATTAATAATCTGGCCGGTTGCAGCGTTAGCATCTAGCAAGACCTCAAGAATACGGTGATTGCCAGTATCTGCAATAAACAGTTTGTTTTCAAGCGGTACCGCAAGCACCTTAGACGGGTAACGCAACAATTCTGTGGGCGCATCTTCCTCTGGACGGTCATACGCTAATGGCGTCCGATCTAGCTTGCCATCTGCCGCAAACCGCGCAATCATTTCCTCAATCGTCGGGATAAGCTCATCCGCATGCACTTCACCCGCCTGCGTTGCAATGACATGTCCGGCAGGGTCAATCAGCACAACCGTTGGCCAGGCCCGCACTGCATAGTGCGACCACATCTTAAACTCAGCATCATTTACCACGGGGTTTGCCATGTGATGCCGTTTTGCCGCCTGCCTAATATTTTCGGTGTGTTTTTCTGTCGTAAATTTTGCAGCATGTACGCTGATAATAACTAACTCGTCTGCAAAGGTCTCTTGAAGTTCGCGCAACTGCGCGACGTTATGGTGACAGTTAATTCAACAATATGTCCAAAATTCAAGCAACACAATCTTGCCGCGCAAGTCTTGCTTGAGAGAAAGCGGTCTTGAATTGATCCAATCTAGATCAGGGGTAAAGTCTGGTGCGTTTATTTTTGCCATGCTGAATTATACAAACCAACTGCAAATCACTGCGTAGCCTAGGCGTATAAATGATTGGCCGATAACTTATATACTGTAAACACTCTTTCGCTATGATTAACAGGTAATTTTACAGAAAAGGCTCAGATGCAAAACCAGCAGCATCGCTGCCCATTCTGTAGAAAACCGTTTTGAACCATTTTTGTGCTGAACATTTTTGGTTTGTACAAACAATGTGTAAACAAAATCAACTCTATGAAAAAAATATTCCCATTAATTATCGGCAGCGCTTTGCTAGTGTTAGCAGCCTGTAGCACCCCACAAGAAACAGCAGTCCAACCCACCCAAACGCCATGGGTTGTTACGGCAACGCCCGGCCCAACGGTCGAAGCAGATGTTGCCGTCGTCGATGACACGCCAACCGATGTCGCACCAGAAGAAAAAGACATTGAAGCTACTGCAGTGGTTGATGCGACAGCAGGCCCAACTGTTGAGCCAACCGCACCACCAGCGACCCCAACGCCACAGCCTGATCCTAATTTGCAAACGTTTGAACTCGGCGGCCAAGTCGAATTCTTTGGCCCCAATGCAGTAGTTGCCATGCGCCAAAGTGGCATGACATGGGTCAAGCACGTTATTTTCTGGACACCTGGTGCCCGCTATCAAGATCACATCTTCAGAATTCGGGAAGCGCATGAACTACAGCTAAAAATCTTACTAACTGTAACCGCTAGCCCAGTCTACGCAGCAGAAAATTATCATGATGAATACATCAACTTTGTTGCAGATTTAGCGCGTGAAGGCACAGATGCAATTGAAATTTGGCATGATCAAAACATGCCGTCTAGTTGGCCAACGGGTGAAATCAAACCCAGCCGCTATGTTGCATTGCTGCAAGAAGCATCAATTCAAATCAAACAAGCAAATCCGCATACAACCGTTATTTCTGGCGCACCAATGCCAACGGATGTTTACCCGTT
>JAHDBW010000027.1:0-6357 GCA_020630175.1 Anaerolineales bacterium | reverse complement strand
GACCTAGGTGATTTACCAGAAGAATTCCAATGGACAAGCCCACAAGGCCATCGCCCAGAAACAGCCGCAGCATACTTAGCTGAAGCAGTAGATGAAGCCCTACAAGACTCACAAATCAAGCTGATGTTCATCTATAACGTGGACTACACGCGTTTTGACAGCCAAGATCCACAAGCAGGGTATGCCATGATCCGCCCTGATGGTGATTGTCCTGCTTGCCGAGCCTTAGCAGAAACGATGGCTGAACTTTTACCAGAACAATACTACGCGCAGCAAGCACTGCCGACCATCGTCGCACCGACACCAGTAGCCGTTGAAGACGATGACAGTACGGCAACACAAGCTCAGCTTGTTGCAGTTTCAAGATTAGAAACACCCGTTGTGGCTGACGGCTTTGAGCTAGGTGGCCAGGTGCAATCCTTCGCAGAGCCAGCGGTTAATGCCATGAATCAATCACAGATGAAATGGGCAAAACATCAAATCGTTTGGTATCCAGACAGCAACCCAGCCGATTACATCTTTCTGATTGATGATGCCCACAAGAAAGGCTTCAAAGTGTTGCTTAGTGTCAAAGGCAACCCCGGCTTCACCTCACCCGATCTATACCCAAAATACGCGCAATTTGTCGGCGCGCTAGCGGGCTTCGGTCCGGATGCCATTGAAGTCTGGAATGAAGTGAACTTGATTCGAGAGTGGACAGACGGTGAAATCAGCCCTGAACTGTACACTGCGCTGCTAAAACAAGCCTACGGTGCCATTAAAGCCATTAGCCCCAATACAATGGTCATTTCATCCGCGTTAGCGCCTACGGGCTTCTTTAATGGTTGCACACCTAGCGGTTGTGATGATTTACCTTACTTAGAGCGCATGGTTGCCGCTGGTGCCCTAGACGCAATGGACTGCGTTGGCGCCCATTACAACGAAGGCTTACTCTCTCCGTTTGCCACAAGTGGGGATCCACGCGGCGATGAAGGGCGACACATGTACTTCATGACCCAAATTACCGATATTTATCGTGAAGTCACCCAGTATCGGCATCCGATTTGTTTTACAGAGCTAGGCTATTTATCCGGTGAAGAATGGGGTGAATTGCCAGACGGCTTTACCTGGCGTGGCTTGCCCTCAATTGGTGGGATCAACCTGACTGTGGAAGAACATGCGCGCTATCTAGGCGAGGCGGCACAAGTTGCAAAGCAACGTGATGATATTCGCCTGCTGATTGTTTGGAATGTTGATTTCAAAGTGTTTACAGATGACCCACAAGCAGGCTTTGCAATTATTCGCCCCGATGGCCGCTGCCCTGCTTGCGAAGAGCTTGCTAACGCAATGGCAAATTAACCCCGTCTTGCACTGAACCTACACGCTTAGCCAACATCGCGCTAAACACAACACAAAGTACTAAATACGTACGCAATCAATTTCATAACGCCCTGTTTTACGCCAAACGCCTTGCGTTAGCTGTAAAATAGGGCGTTTTTGCAAAAATCCCCTGTTTTACTCGTAATCTCCTAGGAAATCATGTGACTTTTATTTAGTTCGCGTGTATAACTGTATGCAGAGCGAATAAAGAGGCTTGCTCTGTAATGCAATAAAGCAGAAAACTCAGTATTTTCAATAATATAAATTCCGGGAGGAAAACCGAGTATGAATTGGATTGTCGCACTCATATTAGGCTTGATCATTGGTTGGTTGATCGAGTTCCTAATTGATTATTGGTTCTGGCAAAAACGTAAATGTGTAGACGTTCACGCAGAAAACACACGCTTAAAAGCAGAACTAAATAACAGCACTGGTGGCAACGTAGATGTTGACGGCCTTCGTGCAGACCTAGACGGCGCAAATGTACGCATTGGCGACCTTGGCGCTGAAAACATTCGCCTACAAGGTGAAATTGATGGCCTAAATGCCCAACTAGCGGCAGCACCAGATGTAGATGTAAATGCTGGCAGCCTCAACCTAGAAGGCAACAAAAAGTGGGCTTTATTCGCTGGAGCAGGCGGAGCGTTAGGTGGTTTAGCAATGTTGTTCAACAATGATGCTGACGAAGCCGACATTAGCGCAAAGCTTGGCGAAATCGATGCTGAACTTGCTGCAAAAGCAGATCTTGAAGCAGAAAACGCAAAGCTAAAAGCTGATCTAGACGTTGTACGCGAACTAAACAGTGACTTGAAAGCTGACCTCAAAGCAGAAATGGACACCAAGGTTGACGCACCAAGCGTTGATGTTGATGGCATGCGCGCCGAGTTCGATGCTGAAAACGCACGCTTACGCGCTGAAATTGACGGCTTGAACGCCCAACTAGCAGCAACACCAGACGTTGCCGTTGACGCAAGCAGTGGCTTGAATGTTGAAGGTAACAACAAATGGGCATTGTTCGCTGGCGCTGGTGGCGCTCTCGGTGGCTTAGCAATGTTGTTCAGCGATGATGCTGACGAAGCTGACATTAGCGCAAAGCTTTCTGAAATTGACGCAGAATTAGCTGCAAAAGCAGACCTTGAAGCTGCAAACGCAGACCTTACCGCAAAGCTTGCAGCAGCAGGCTCAGTAGATAACAGTGGCCTAGAAACTGAAAACGCTGAATTGCGCGCCCGCCTTGCAGGCATCCCAGCCTTCAAAATGGTCAAAGGTCGTGATGACTTGAAACTGATCAACGGGATTGGCCCAGCATTTGAACGCCGCCTAAACGCTGCCGGTTACATCAACTTTGCAGACGTTTGTGCAGCAGACGCAGACGCCCTATACGCCGCTGTTGAAGCCAAAGAATGGCAAGATATCGACACCAAAGAATGGATTGCGCAAGCTTGCAGCATGAAGTCAGTTGGCGATGTCATGATCTTGGAAGACAACACCGTTGTTGGTCGCGAAGGCGATGAACTCCGTGCGCAGTACAACACCTCACTCTCTGAAATTTCTAGCTTGAAAGCCCAACTTGCTGCCAAGCCAAAACCAGAGAACAAAGGCATGCGCAAGCTCAAGAAACAAGTTACCGAACTATCTGAAGAAGTCACCCTGCTCCGTGCAAGCGGCGGCGGATTTGGCACTGGTGGTCGCTGGCTAGTAGGCCGTGATCGCTTGCAAGATATCAACGGTATCGGCGAAGCTTACGAAACGCGCCTTTACAACAATGGCATCACCACCTTCTATGAAGTTGCTGCTGCTTCAGCCGACGATCTAGCAACAGTTGCTGGCAAGGGCGACAAAGACGCACCAGCCGACACCGCAAGCTGGATTAGCCAAGCGAACACCATCATTGGTGGTAGCGCAACCGGTCGCAACCGTCTGCAAGACATTAGCGGCATCGGCCCAGTTTACGAAGAACGCCTCTATGCAAACGGCGTTTGCTTCTACCACGAAATTGCCAACATGGACGCTGACGCACTTGCAGCAGCAGCCAGTGACGGTGACGATGTTGTTACCGCAGACACCACAGAATGGATCCGCCAAGCAAACGCAATTGTTGGCAACACATTCCTTAGCGGCACAAAAGGCGCAGTCGGCGCTGGCGGTTACGCCCTTGGCTACGCACTTAGTGGCGGCGCTTTCACAGGCGACCCAGACAACCTCACCAAAATTGAAGGGATTGGTCCAAAGATCAATGAACTGATGAATGGTGGCGGTATTTACACCTTCGCGCAACTCGCTGCAGCAAGCGTCGATCGCTTGAAAGAAATTCTAGACGGTGGTGGATCACGCTTCCAAATGCATGACCCAACCACATGGCCACAACAAGCTGCATTCGCACGCGATGGCAAATGGGATGAACTACAAGCATGGCAAGACGCTCTTGACGGCGGACGCGCGTAATAGCGAAGGAGATAGCTGTATATGACAACGGCAACCCCTTGTAACGACGCAGTCGTCAAACGGTTCCGCTGGTGGAAATGGATTGTTCCACTCCTCCTTGGCGGGCTGCTTTTGACACTTCCGTGGTTTGAAGATCGTTTAGCTCTGGAAGAAATCAGAGCAAATGCCGGAAATGAAATTGTAATGCCTGACGTAGTTGCATTTGAGCCAAGTGACCTTGGTGGCGCAGCAGAAACCGTTGGGGCACTTAGCATCAAACAGCCTAATATGGGCGTTGCGGGTATGGCTGCACTAAGCGGCGTTTGTGACACTGGTCGCACCCACAACCTAGAAATTGATGGCGAAGTGGTAGACACGTTCGACTGTCCAGATGGGACATGGTCTTGGAACGGAGACCTCGCCGCTGGCGACCATAGCATCAACCTACACGGCTTGCTTGCAGATGGCACCATTGGTAAAACCGCAGCAATTGGCTTGCCGCTTGCCGCAGCCGCCGTGGCTGCAACCACGTTCGATTTACCAAGCACTGGTGAATATGCACCTGGTAGCTATGCCCTAAGCGGTACAACCGCAGCCAATGGCGATGTAAACATCATTGTCAACGGCAGCAAGTTTGACACTGTCACGGCAGACGCTGACGGGAACTGGAGCTACGACCTAGCACTAGACGAAGAGGGTGAATACACCGTCGCCGCCTACGCGCTAAATGATCGTGCGCAAGCAGTAGCTGGCTCTGGCTCACAAACGCTAATTATTGCGGGTGAAACTGTAGCTGAAGCTGAACCAGAAGAAGAAGCCGAAGAAGAACCAGCCGCTGAAGAAGAAACGGCCGCAGAACCAAACTTTGAATTGAACATCATTGGTCAAAACGAAGATGCTAGCGGCAACGCAGCAAACGGGTTCTACGGGACTGGCCCAAGCGGCATTACCCTCGAAATTCTCGAAGGTGACCGTGTGGTCGGTGGCGCTATCGTGCTGGCAGACGGCACTTGGCGCTGTGGCTGTCAACTAGCACCGGGTGAACATACGCTGTACGTGCGTGATGCAGACAACACTGATCTCGTTAGTAACGAAATCACACTTGTTGTTGAAAATCCGGCACCAGCTTATGAACAACCAACTGGTGCAGTCAACCCAGACACACCAAAATTCAGCTGTGCAGACGTTACCATTCCACCAAGCGGTGAAATTATTGGAACGCTCTGGAAGGTTGCACCTTGTGAAACCCTAGGGTGGATCGCAACCCGCGCTGGCACAACTGTGGCTGAATTGATTGCGTACAATCCGCAAATCAGCAGCCCAAGCCAAATTTATGCTGGCCAACTTCTGAACATCCCGCTCAACGCTGGTTGTTTCGATGTAAACCAACATAGCAGCACAGACGGCTAATTTCTTAGCTAACTGAGTACACCAAGAAGGCCTTCTGTCTTTTGCCATTGCGGCAGTTGCAGAAGGCCTTTTTTATTCACGGTTTACGGTTGACCTTGCTGCTTGCTGAGGGGCAAACACCAAGGTCAGTTGTCAACTAGGCGCACAAAAAACACTTGCACTTATGCAAAAGGGCTAACCCCTAAAGCTAATTGGAGCGGATATAAGCATGACTTTTTTCAGACGTTTTATCGGACTAATTCTCGTAATTACAGCGCTGGTGGGCATTGTAATTAGCCTCGGTGGTATCTATTTAGTGTGGGAGACGCGCGATGTGCTAAGCCAACGCGTGATTGCTGGAGTAGCACCGCTACGCCAGTCGCTTTCAACCACATCCCAAGGTCTTGTCGTTGCCGATGAGGCGCTCATGACCGCTGGCGAAAACATCACAACCGTTGTCGATATGACGGGCACAATTGCTGACACAATCAGCACCACAACGCCTGCCCTCAACGCCACAGCAGACTTATTAGGCGACGATTTACCAGCAAGTATTACCGCAGCCCGCAGCGGCCTACAATCCGCACAGGTTGGC
Source organism: Anaerolineales bacterium (assembly GCA_020630175.1). Lineage (GTDB taxonomy): Bacteria > Chloroflexota > Anaerolineae > Anaerolineales > UBA6668 > JAHDIM01. The sequence goes on along the minus strand of JAHDBW010000027.1, from coordinate 590 downwards.
GCACGTGCCATTGATGATACGTTAGGGTTTATTACAGGGCTTAATATTCCATTTGTGGATATTGATGCATACGAGCCAGACGAACCCCTAGAAGATAGTTTGGCAGGCATCGCTAGCAGCTTAGAAAACCTGCCCGGCTCATTTGAAGTGATGGAGCAAAGCCTCAACGATGCAAGCAACGGCCTAAAAAATGTGGAAGCCGATATTTATGACCTCGCCGGTGGGATTGACGACATCAACGGCAGTCTAGACAAAACGCGCGGCGTATTAGACCAGTACCAAGACGTGATTACTGACCTAGACAACACGATTGACGGTCTTGAAACTGACTTACCAACGCTATTCAATCAAATTTCTTGGGGGATTACGATTTTGCTAGCCTGGCTTGCAATTACGCAGTTGGGGCTATTGGCACAAGGCTTAGAAATGCTAGGCGGAGATCGTGAAAGCGTAGAGGAAAAAATCGCAGACGCCATTGAAAATCTAGAAGAAGACGTGACTGACGCAAACACCGCGTAGCAATACGCACCGCTGCGGCGCAGCGCATAACTAAAAAGGCTGCTGGAAAATTCCAGCAGCCTTTTTTATTC
>JAHDBW010000256.1 GCA_020630175.1 Anaerolineales bacterium | reverse complement strand
ACGTTTGGATCTTCAGAAACTGTCCAACGGGCAACGACATTGTCGCCATTCAAATTTGAGTAATGTCCGTAAACATGACCGGTCTGCGCGTAATTTGGATCAAACGCTAACCCAAGAAAGCCTTTTTCACTGGTGTTTCCAAGCACTTGCTGATTGATGTTAAGGAACGGCACGGGGTTGATAACACCATCTTCAACAATCCAAATAATGCCGCGTTGTTCAACCACAAACAATCGCCCAGAATTATCGCCAGCGTGTGTTACGTAGGTTGGGTTTTGCAGGCCAGTTGTCACTGGCAACAAGCCAATTTGCGGCAAGGGTCCAACCGGCGCAGCAACCGCTGGAGGCTGAACAGCAGGCGTCGGTTGCGCAACCGCAACAGCCGTTGGTGCCGCTGTTGGGTTTACAACAATCGGGGCAGCAGTTGGCGCAGCGGGCACTGCCGCCTGCGGGGCAACCGGCGCCGCATTGGGTAACGACAATGTTTGTCCGACAAAAATCGCATTTGGGTTTTCAATTTGCGGGTTGGCCGCTAACAAAATTTCTACCGAAAGATCAAGCTTGCGGGCAATTTTTGATAACGAATCACCAGACTGCACAACATACTGCGTAGGATCTGGCGCGGTATCTGTTGAGTGCGCAAACACCGTACCCACAGATAAGAAAACGATCACAAGCGCGTAGCGCCAAAGCTTTGGAAATGGAATTGGTTTCATAAGAAGTAAGTGATGTATTTTTTGAACGATTGTTGAGGCCAAGAATACTGGAGAGTATCGCGGCCTACACAACTGCTTACGTACGCCAGCCTTACCAACATGCAAAACTCACCAATCTCTCACCCTGCAAAGGAGTAACTATTCATATTACAATTGCCGCATCAACTCTTATATTGTCATCGCGCAGGGGTCAGCAGGCTGGCCTTTACGCTGCAAAGGAAAGGACACCACTATGGCAGCAAATGAAATGAGCGGCGACGTTTACTATCCGTCGGAAGATATTGTAAACAACGCCCATATTCCCGATTACGATTCTGTAAACGACAAAGCAGTCGCTGATCTAACCGGCTTTTGGGATGAAATTGCTAAAGAGAATTTTGAATGGTATGCCCCGTGGCACACCACGTTAGACGATAGCAACGCCCCCTTCTACAAATGGTTTGTTGGTGCAGAAACCAACATTGTGCATAACGCGCTAGACCGCCATATGCACACCGCCACGCGGAACAAAGCGGCCATTATTTTTGAAGGCGAAGGCGGCGATGAGCGCATCATTACGTACCATCAACTCAACCGATTGGTCTGTAAATTCTCTAACGTGCTGCGCGATCAAGGTGTTGTCAAAGGTGATGTGGTCACCATTTACATGGGCAACATTCCAGAAACAGCTGTTGCTATGTTGGCCTGTGCCAAAATCGGCGCGATGCACTCTGTGGTGTTTGGCGGCTTCTCTTCTGAAGCGTTGCTCGGCCGGATTGAAGACAGTAAGTCAAAAATGCTAATCACCTGTGATGGTGCTTGGCGGCGCGGCAAGATTGTTGACCTGAAAGCCATGGCAACTGTAGCCGCTGAAAAATCAACGTCGTTAGAAAAGATGATTGTTGTGCAACGCACCAATCATGATGTTGAAATGAAAGACGGCCGTGACTTCTGGTATCACGACCTGATGGCTGATGCTAGCGATAAAAGCGAAACTGCCCGCCTCTCTTCGGAAGACAATCTATTTATTCTGTACACCTCCGGCACCACTGGGCGACCAAAAGCGATTTTACATACGCACGGTGGCTACATGGTGTACACCGCCACCACGCTCAAATGGGTGTTTGATCTAAAAGACGAAGACGTTTGGTGGTGTGCGGCTGATCCCGGTTGGATTACAGGGCACAGTTACATTGTATACAGCCCACTGGTCAATGGTGCCACCAGCATCATGTATGAAGGCACGCCAGATTACCCCACCCCAGAACGCTGGTGGCAACTGGTGCAAAAATACGGCATTACGATTTTGTACACCTCCCCAACAGCCATTCGGGGCCTGATGAAGTACGGCAGTGAGCTACCAAAGAAATACGACCTCAGCAGCTTGCGCTTGCTAGGCTCAGTTGGTGAACCCATCAATCCCGCAGCGTGGAAGTGGTACTACGAACACGTTGGCAACAGCAAAGCGCCAATCATGGACACGTGGTGGCAAACGGAAACCGGCGGCTTTATGATGACGCCACTGCCCTCAGTACCGCTCAAACCGGGCTCCGCAACGCGAGGCTTCCCCGGCATTTTGCCAGATGTAGTCGATAAAGACGGCAACTCTGTAAAACCGGGTGAAGAAGGCACTTTGGTTATCAAAGGACCATGGCCATCAATGCTGCGCACCATTTATGGTGATGACGAACGTTACCTAAAACAATACTGGAGCGAATTCAAAGAACAAGGCTGGTACTGCCCGTCTGACAGTGCCAAGAAAGACGAAGATGGCTATATTTGGGTGATCGGGCGGCAAGATGATGTGATCAACGTCGCGGGGCATCGCCTTGGGACAGCAGAAATCGAAAGCGCCTTGGTTAGCCACCCTGCCGTGGCCGAAGCCGCCGTCGTTGGCTTGCCAGACGATGTCAAAGGCACGATTGTGAAAGCCTTCTGTATTGTCAATCAGGGTAATGAAACCACACCAGAGCTCGGTGAAGCACTGCGCGCCCATGTTGGCAAAGAAATTGGTGCAATTGCAAAACCGGCATCGGTTGCGTTTGTAGATAGCTTGCCTAAAACACGCTCAGGCAAAATTATGCGCCGCGTGCTCAAAGCGCAAGAACTTGGTGAAGATGTTGGCGATCTTTCAACGTTAGCCGATTAAGATTTGTCTAACTAAAGTCCGAAAAGCACTCCATAGACATCAAGGTAAGCAATTCTGCGGGCTAGACCCGACGCAATGATGTCATCCCGTGCAAGTCCGAAAGACCTAAATAACGATTTACGCACTGCTTGCGCGGGATCTCCTTAAAGCGCTGGTCTTGAAAACTGCACAGGCGGTAAAGGGATCCCGGCAGCGCAGTGATTTCAATACTTTAGCGTGCAGTCAAATGCTGCCGGGATGACATTTTGACTGGCGTTATGGCTAGCAGACTGCCCAGATTAGCTCTAACTTGATGCGTATGTAAAGTCAGAAAAGCGCTCTTTTTTGAGGAGCGCTTTTTGATTCACACTATTTCCACTCTAAAATCTGAACAAAACGTCGAAATAAACCCCAGTTAACTCCTGACTTAGCAATCGCGCCCCAAACTCTTGCTTTGCCGTCAATCTAGAAATAAACCCCGCGGATTGTGAGAACGCAAACTCTTCTCCATAATTTAGACGCTGGAACAAACAGCACAATAAAAACTATCAACTTGGAGTGATAAAGAAATGTCTTTCAAAAAACTAAGCGTGCTCGCTTTGCTTATCATGAGCATGGTCATTACAGCATGCAGCACCGCACCAGAAACAGTCACTGAACCAGCAGACGCGGAAGCGGCTGACGCAGAACCAACAGACTCACTTGTCGTCTATTCAGGTCGTAAAGAAAGCCTTGTTGGGCCACTAATTGAACAATTCGAAACTGAAACTGGCATTGACGTTGACGTCCGCTGGGGCAGCACCGGTGAAATCGCCGCGCTCTTGATGGAAGAAGGCGAAAACAGCCCAGCTGATGTTTTCTTCGCACAAGATCCGGGTGGACTGGGTGCCGTTGCCAATCAAGGTCTGCTTACTGAATTGCCAGCCGACATCATTAGCCTAGTGCCAGATAACTTTGTCTCTAATGACAATCAGTGGATTGGGATCTCTGGCCGTGCCCGCGTAATTGTCTACAACACCGACGCCATTACCGACCCAGCGACAGAACTGCCGCAAGATATTTGGGACTTTACTGATCCAAAATGGAAGGGCAAGATTGGGTGGCCGCCAACGAACGGCTCTTTCCAAGCAATGGTCACCGCAATGCGCGCCACTTGGGGTGAAGAAAAAACCAAAGAATGGCTCATGGGCATTCAAGCCAATGAACCTGTGATTTATGAAAAGAACACCCCAACCGTTGCTGGCACAGCTGCTGGCGAAGTGGAAGTGGGCTTTGTAAACCACTACTACTTGTATCGTTTCTTAGCTGAAGAAGGCGACGGATTTGCAGCACGCAATCACTTCCTAACCGGCGGTGGCCCAGGCTCATTGATTATGGTTGCTGGCGCAGGCATCATGGAAACCAGCCAAAATCGCGCCAATGCTGAAGCGTTCTTAGAATACATGCTCTCTGCTGACGGCCAACAATACTTCACTGACGAAACGTTTGAATACCCAGTCATCGACGGCATTGAAACCGTTGAAGGGTTACCAGCACTTAGTGAATTGACTGGCAACGCATTAGATATCGACGTTTCAGATTATGCCGACCTTGGCGCAACTGTAGAAATGATGAGCGAATTGGGAATTTTGCCATAGCCTATTGACAGTTAGAACTTCACAATCTGAAGACAATATGAAGTTCTGATCGAATTTCCGCGCAATTGAAAAGGTCTGTGTAATATTGAATTACGTATGAATACAACACAGACCTCTTTCACAAACTCAATCTCAGGGCGGCGGCTAGCAATTGTCGTTTTAGCCCTTTTCGGCAGCATCTTTTTGACGGCTTGCGCAACAGAAACAGACCCTAGCATTGCGGCAGCGGCCGGCGCTTCAGTTAGTGCTGATGGCAAAATCAACTTGAACAACATGACCCGCGACCAGCTAACGGAAACAATTCCAGACTTCAGCGGTCGTATGGTGCGGGAGTTCTTTGAATATCAGCCGTACACCAGCATTGGGCAGTT
>JAHDBW010000255.1 GCA_020630175.1 Anaerolineales bacterium | reverse complement strand
CAAGCGTTATCAAGATATCCACAAGCTTGTGGATATCTTGATAACTTCCGTGTTTAAAGCGTGAATTGGCGGTTATTTCGCGCGTAGCCCCTTGGTTAACAGCGGGCGGTAGTGCTCATAGTCTGGTGTTTTTAGACCGGGCACTTTGCCCATTTCATCATACAAGCGCAGCTGAATAGCTTCTTTATAAAACGGATTTGCCTCAAATTCAGCGCATTCAGCCGCATTGAACGGGCCACCCTGCACCTCTAGGCTTTGTACAGAAGCCGGTGAAAGCTCGGCAAAGTATTTTTCATCTGTGGCACATAAGTAGCGTTTGGCGGGCACGTGTAGCCGGACCGGCTCTGTCACAGCTGGAATGAACCATTCTGCCAACGCCTCCGCGCCAACTTCTTCATGCATCCCGTCAATACCGTGGTCGGCAATGTCTTCTTCCAAGCCATGAATGAGGTGGCCGTAATCATGTAAAAAGGCAGCAGCAATCATCAGGTCGTCTGCGCCATCTTCTTCAGCAAAGTGCGCCGTTTGAAAACAATGCTCACGAATGTTGACGCGCTCGCCATATTCAAGCCCGCCATTTTGGATATAGTCTTGGAAAATTTTGTCGATAATGTTCATAAAAACCTCGGAACAGAGTTATGCGTTACGCTCTAACACCGCCAGTTTACTGCGCAGTGAGTCCATATCGGCGTAGCAACCTTGTAAGTGCCGGTTACCCGTTGAGCGATAGCCGATGCGGCCGTGCAAGACGCGGGTGTTATCAAACAGCATCGCATCACCAGCATTGAGCTTGAACATAATGCGGTAGTGCGGGTCTTCTAGCGCAGCGCCAAACCGATGATACGCCCGATAGAAACGTTCCGTATCTATCACAGAAAGATTCAACGCTTGCATTGAGCGGTTGTTGAAGTGAATGGCGTTGATCTCGCCCAGCGGATCTGTGCCGATAATCGTCACAACGTTAGATAAATCCGCATGGTCAGACTGAAAGCGGAAGCGCACCGGCGCAGTGTTCAAAATTTCAAAGTCATCTGGGTATTGCGCACGGAAGTCTGCCGCCACGCGGAAGCCATCGACCATTGTGCTTTCGCCGCCAGCCGCGCTATTGGCTAGCACGTGCAACAGTTGCAACGTAGGCGTTGGCCGCCGGTAAGGGTTATCGGTATGGCCGCCCAATGTGCGACTTGTAAACGCTAAGTTTGTGGGGTTGCTCTCCACGCGCACGTCAAACAAGCGGCCATAGTTGGTCTCACGCACGTAGCCAAACAGATCGATCACCTTGAATAAGGCAGCTTCATCCGTTGGCACGCCTGTCACCACAGAAAAGCCCAGATCGCGCACAGCCTGCAACATGCCACGCAATGCGCCAGCATCCTTTTCACAAGCGGCAAAGTCAAAGCTTGGCACGTTGTCTTTCAAATGCGCGGCAAGCCAACGGCGCTGGGTAACGTGTGGCGTGGGTTGACTATGCTGTTGCAACCACGCCCGTGAATACGTGCTGACATGACCGTCATTCGCCCATGTAATTTGCAGCGCGTCACCTAACGTCACCTGTGCTGGCTTGATGTCTAGCGGGATATCAAGCGTATCGATCAGCTTTTGGCCGTTTTCATGCCGGTTTTCAGGCGCGTTATCGCGCAACCAAACATAGTGAAAATCGTGAGTTCTTCCATCATCCCAAGTGAGGGACAGTGCAGTTTCGCGGGGGGTGGCTTGGGTAAGCATGTTGTCTCCATTTACACTCAACATCAAATTCTGTTTCAAGCTAACTACTGATTTTTCAGACTTACCAAATTTTACGTTGAATCATAAATTTAGGAGCGGCACTAATGCAAAATAACGGTGTTTTGTGCAGCATAATGGGCTACATGCAAAATACCTTGCATTCTTATTCAAGCGCTGTTATAACCATAGTCATGTGTTTTTTATAGACACGTGATGTATTCCCTATATATGCTTAGGAGGCAAACAAATTATGGAATGGTACAAAAAAGTATTATCGCAATACGCAGACTTTGACGGGCGCGCACGCCGCAAAGAATATTGGACGTTCACACTCGTCAATTATTTTATTGGGACCGTTATGTATATTGGCCTGTTTGCTATTGTCATACCAACCGAAGGCGAAAGTCAGGCTGCGAACATTATTGTCGGTGTTTTGGGTATTGCTTTTGGTATTTTCGCTTTAGCAATGCTTATTCCAACGATTGCCGTCACTACCCGCCGTTTACATGATACCGGTCGCACTGGTTGGTTCCAACTCCTACGATTTGTTCCATTTGGAAATCTTGTTCTGCTTATATTTACCATTCAAGACAGCCACCCTGGTGGAAATATATACGGTCCAAACCCTAAGGATCTTGGTAACGGGCCAACCACAATTGAAATCTAAACGCAATTGCGTTCAGTCCGTTAGCAAAAAAGCGCTTCTATTTGTTTAGAGGCGCTTTTTTATTTGCAGCGCCAATCCTTGTAAAATATTGCCATGAAACGATACTTATATCTCCTACTATTAGTGTGTGCTGTTGCAGTAGCAGCATGTGGTGTCTCAGAAGAATTTGACGATTTTGAAGACGACATTAGCGCAACCGAAGGCTACGTGCCCATCTCTTGTGAAATTGAAGTCCCAGCAGACAATGTGGAGTGCGGCATCCTCTCTGTGCCAGAAAATCGTAGCGTTGCCGGCTCACGCCTCATTGAACTCGCGATTGTTGTGATCCGCGCTGAAAATCCACAGGCTGATCCGGTGATCTATTTAGAAGGCGGCCCCGGTGGCAGCGCGGTGCTTGGCTTTGAAAGCGACCCTGAAGGCTGGCTGGAATACGATTTTGACCGTGATTTGATTTTTCTAGACCAACGCGGCACAGGGCTTTCTTGGCCATCGCTCAACTGCCCTGAGTTGGAAGATATCGACTTTTATTCAAGTGCTGTCAACCCAGAGCTAGACGCCAATATCGCCTGCCGTGACCGTTTACTAAGTGAAGGCATTGACCTTACCGCTTATAACACGGCAGAAAATGCCAGTGATGTTGAGGCCCTGCGCCAAGCCCTAGGGTATGACCAATTCAACCTGTACGGCATTTCTTATGGCACGCGCTTGGCAATGGCCGTTATGCGTGACTATCCCACCAACATTCGTAGCGTTGTGCTCGATTCACCATTCCCGCCAAACGCCGATGTCATTGGCGAAGAAGTTCTATACAGTTATGCCCGCGTGCAAGACATGTTCAACGCCTGTGCTGCCGATGACTGGTGTAATGAAGACTATGGTGATTTACAAAGCACCTACCTTGAAGTGGTGGCGGAACTGGACGCCAATCCGGTGCAAACCGAGTATGGCGAGATCTTTGGCGACTCGCTTAGCAATTTGATCTATCAAGTCATGTTTGCCGGTGAAGGCATCGACTTATTGCCGCGCGTCATTCATGACGCCGCCAATGGCGATTTTGAAACCTTCGGCCTCGCGCAAGAGTTAGCCGGTGATGGGTCTGGCGCGAGCCGTTTATACCAAGACGAAAGCCTAGAAGACAGTGAAGGCATGTACGCCACCGTGATGTGCCATGATGAGTTTGTCTTTGGCGATATTGATGCCGCTGAAGCTATTGTGACCCAAACGTTGCCAGAAGAATTACACGCCGGTATGTTCTACAGTGGCACCCAAAACCAGTATGACATTTGCCAAGTGTGGCAAGCTGGAGCCGCCGCACCGCGTGAAGATGCCGCCGTAGTGAGCGACATCCCAACCTTAGTTTTAGTTGGCGCGTATGACCCCGCCACCCCACCAGAATGGGCTGAGTTGGCCGTTGAAACGCTTAGCAATGGTTACCTCATTGAAATTCCAAACCGCGGCCACGCGCTTACGTCTGGGCTAACCTGCTCAACAGAAATGATGACCGCCTTCATCAACAATCCGAACGGCGCGCCAGATCAGAGCTGTATAGCCGATCTACCGCCGTTAGAGTTTGTGCTACTAAGCGAAGATCCGTTTGAACTCTACGCAGAGGAGTAACCTAATGAAAATAGCCCTCGGACAAATGGATATTGCGTTTGCAGATCCAGCCGCAAATCTCAAACACGTTGCCAGCTTGGCCGCCCAAGCCAGCCAACAACAGGCGCAACTCTTGGTGCTGCCTGAGTTATGGTCCACTGGCTATGACCTCAAAAATGCCAGCAAGTACGCCACAGATATACACAGCGGCATCTTTGCGGATGTTGCCGCCCTTGCAGCAGCGTTCAAACTGCATATTGTGGGCTCTTGCCTTTCCGCTGGGCCAGACGGCCCGCGTAATACCATGACATGGCATACGCCAACGGGCGACGTCATTGCCAACTATAGCAAGCTGCACTTGTTCCGCCTGATGGCTGAAGACCAATATTTGCAAGCTGGGACTGCGCCAGTCTTGGTTGATACCGATCTTGGGCACGCCGGGCTTTCCATTTGTTACGATCTGCGCTTTGCCGAGCTGTTCCGGGGATATGCGTTAAACGGCGCCCAGTTTGTAATACTGCCAGCCGAGTGGCCAAATCCGCGCAAGGCCCATTGGCGCACGCTGTTACGCGCCCGCGCGATTGAAAATCAGATGTTTATTATTGCCTGCAATCGGGTTGGTGCAGAAAACGGCAGCACCTTCTTTGGGCACTCAGCCGTGATCGACCCGTGGGGTGAATATTTAGTAGAAGCCGCTGATCAGCCGGGGCTATTCTTTGCCGAAATCGACGTGGCCGAAGTAGACCGCGTGCGAGAAAAGATCAAAGTCTTTGAAGACCGTCGCCCGGATGTCTACCAACTGTAGTCGCGCATATCTAGCTCGGAAGCTATCCGCCGCCGCTTCA
>JAHDBW010000254.1 GCA_020630175.1 Anaerolineales bacterium | reverse complement strand
ATCATGAGATTATTGCCCACTTAATAGATGATGGGCGTAAGTCTTTCAAAGATATTGCTGAAGCACTAGACGTTTCGGCGGGGACTGTTCGGAATCGGTTTACGCGGTTGCAAGAGCAGGGCACGTTGCGCGTGGTTGGCTTTGTAGATTTAGATCAAGCGGGTATTAATGCGTATGCCACGATTTATTTGCGCGTTAATCCGTCTCGGTTGCTTGATTCTGTGATGCGCGAATTAGAGGCATTGCCAGAAACAGCATTTGTGGCAATGGTTGCGGGTGAATACGACATCCATGTGGATGTGCATTGCCTTAATAATGCGCATCTGACTGCATTGCTTCGTAAAAAGATCCATCAAATTGAAGGCGTGACAGATACGCAAACAACAATGGTGTTGAAAATTCAAACGTATAGCCAGCCGTTATTAGCAGACTTGAAAGAATCGGCAGAGATGTTGACGCAGGAATCCTAGCAAGTTTAGTCCGTCAGTTATTAATCAAAAAAGCCCCGGTGCGTCTATGCATCGGGGCTTTTTTTGATTAGTTAGTGTCTGAGTGCTAGCGTTAGGTTAGTTCGCAAAAACAATCGTTTGGTCTTTGCCATTGTTTTTTGCATGATACATGGCTTGGTCAGCTTGGCTGAGCAATTCTTGTAGGCTGATATCTGTAGTGGGCTTAAAATGCGCAACGCCAATGCTAATTGTGACCTGAATCGAATGGCCTTTGAACGGCACCACAAGTTGGCGTAGTTGTTTGTGTAGGCGTTCACACGCGTTGACGGCTTTTGTCGGGTCAGGCGTGGTAAATAGAAGCACAAACTCCTCACCACCATAGCGTCCAATCAGATCACTTTCCCGGATACAACTGTTGAATAGGCTGCCAACTTGTTGGAGCACGTCATCGCCGGCTTCATGCCCAAACTGGTCATTGATGCGTTTGAAGTTATCAATATCTGCCAAGACCACAGAGAATGACAATCTTTGGCGCTTTGCAACTTGTAATAAATAGTCTGCTTTTTCTAAAAACGCCCGGCGATTCAAGACTTTTGTGAGCCCATCATAGCTGGCTAAATAGCGCATTTCTGTTTCCAATTTATCTAATCGTAAGACGATCTTTACAATTGGCCAACTCACAACGCTCGATATGATCAATGGCAAAGCAGTGCCATATGAAAGCGCAATGAAAAGCTCTTCACGATTGATGTTGCCAGTCAGGACTGTAATCAATAGCGTCAAGATGATGGAGCTAAGCGTTGAAATGAACGAAATGAGGAGTACGCTTCTGATTTGTCCGAGTGGAACAATTAGATTGCGTATATTGAATTTTATGGGCGTGGAAGATTTGTGACGCTGGCTATGCGTTGCTGCAACAAAGGTTGTCATAACTGTTAATACCTGTACTAGAGACCCTATGGGAACAGTGTAGCGAATCAGGTTAGACGATTGCAATGCTGCTTAATGCATAGCATTAGTTTAAGGGCAGGTGATTTTTGCGCAGGTGTCCTAATTTGGCATGACGCCAATGACTGAAACGGCCTTTGGGCCAATATGCACGCCAAGCGACGGCGAAACATCAGTCACGCGGATATCGGTACTAACAATTGAGGCGAGCGTGCGCTTGACCTCTTCGGCCCGTTGTGGGGCGTTCGCATGTACAACCGTTAGCCGGTTTAGCTTGCCGTGAAATTTGCTGTATTGCAGAAATTTTTTGAAGCCACGCTGATACGTACGTTGCTTATCAAGCGATTCAATCTTGCCGAGCTGTAGTTTTAAGATGGGTTTGATTTGCAAGAAGCCCCCGACGGTTGCCGTCACGCTGCTCACGCGGCCCCCCCGTTTTAGGAACTCGAGCGTATCTAGCAAGACGTACATAAACGTTCGGTCGAGCATGCTGTTCATGGCTTGTATGGCTTGTGCAACCGTGCCGCCTTCATGAATGACCTTTGCCGCCGCTAGGACCTGATAGCCTAAGCCCATTGAAATAAACTTACTGTCATGGATGGTCACTTTCCGCTCGCTTGCTTGGGCGGCTAGGGTGATGTGTTCAACAGTTTTGCTAAGTGAAGATGACAGAACAATGCAAAGGATCTCATCTTCAGGTGGAATGGAGGCGAATATTTGTCGAATATCTTCAGTCGGAGAGGGTGACGTATAAATTTGATTAGATAAATCTGCTAGCTGATGATAAAGATCGTTATGGGTAATATCAATCAGCTCGCGATAGGCCTGCCCATTAATATGTACATAATTTGGAATCAGTTGGATGCCAAGTGCATTTAGCGTCTCTAGCGGTAAGTCACAAGTACTGTCAGTAATAATTCGAATCGACATAATTACATAATACGTTACAAAGTGGTTAACTGTGTACCTAAATAAGCAGGCAACTTCCCTGAAATATGTATAGGCTCAACTAAATTTTTGCTAAATATGTAGCTGTAATCACTTTTTTCTGATTTTTTGGGCTGATTTGTGCGCAATTTCGAAATAAAACGAGTTAAGTCATAAATTGTTCTAAGTATTATGCGTTCATTTTTATATCGCGCAGCAGTAGAGGACGCAGATGTGATTTGTGTCAAAGATGCTTTACGCTGCTTTTAAAAAAGAAAAGAGAGGCACCTTTCTATAGAAGGGGCCTCTCTTTTTAGTTGCTGTGTTATATGGACGTGCTGCGCGTTAGAGCCCTAGTGAACGGCCAATAATCTCACGCATAATTTCATTTGTGCCGGCCCAGATGCGATCAATACGGGCGTCTAAATAGTATTTTGCAATTGGGTATTCCAACATATAGCCATAGCCACCGTGCAGTTGCAAACATTGATCAATGACGCGGCCAGACATTTCTGAGCACCACATTTTTGCCATTGCGGCTTCTTCAGGCGTGAGTTCTTTGCGCGATTGCTTCATAATGAACTCATCAATGAATACGCGACCGACAGTCAGTTCGGTTTTCATCTCGGCCAGTTTGAAGCGACTGTTTTGGAATTTACCAATTGCGCGCCCAAAGGCGGTGCGGCTTTTGCAATATTCCACCGTTTGGCGGAAGGCCTCTTCAGCGCCGCTCAGTGCAGCAATGCCAACCAGTAGACGCTCTTGCGCTAAGTTATGCATGAGATAGTGCATGCCTTTACCTAGCTCGCCCAAAATATTCTCTTGTGGAATTTTCACATCTTTGAAATACAGTTCGGCTGTGTCTTGCGCATGACGGCCAATCTTTTCAAGATTGCGGCCGCGTTCAAAGCCTTCCATGCCGCTTTCAACCACCACAAGGCTTAGGCCGTCTGGCTTGCCGTTGGTGACTGTTTGTACAGCGGTCACAACGATATCAGCAGAGATCCCATTGGAAATAAACGTTTTCTGACCGTTTAGAACGTAATGATCACCATTTTGAACAGCTTTAGATTGAATGCCGCGCAAATCGCTGCCAGTGTTTGGCTCTGTCATTGCAAGCGCGCCAATTGCCTCGCCCGTGGCTAGCTTTGGCAGCCAACGGTGCTTTTGCTCCTCTGTCCCAAATGCCACAATGTAGGGTGGGCACAGCTCATTATGAACGCCAATGCCGGGGCCGCTGGCGCAGGCATATGAAAATTCTTCACTGATCATGGCGTTAAAACGATAGTCGTCGGTTACGCCCATGCCGCCATACTCTTCTGGCACATCCATGCAAAGGAAGCCGTTGGCACCGGCCTTTTCCCAAAATGCACGATCAATAATTCCGTCTTCTTCCCATTGTTCATGGTAAGGCGTAACTTCGCGTTCGATAAATTTCCGCAACGCATCGCGAAACATGACATGTTCTTCAGTTAAATAGTGTGCTTGCATAAGATATGTGAAATTGAGTGTTGAATATGTGATGACTGGCGGTCAGTGACCATAAGTCATTATAGTGAGAATACCTAGCTTTGCAACTGTTTTGCGCGCAGATACGATAAATCCCTTTCTTAAATTATCTGAACGCCAGATAATACGCATATGCCACAAAATAGCCCGCAACAAGTCATTTCCTTAACTAGCCGTCGCTGCGGTGAACATAACGTCGCTTCATATGCTGCTGCAATCGCATATCACACGATTATTTCCTTGGCACCGCTGTTGTTAGTGGCAATCTCTATCGCGGGCCGCTTTTTTACAGAAGAGCAGGCCTTGACGCAGCTCAACACTGTGACTGCCCAAGTAACAGGAACCGCAATGGCAGATGTTATTACGAGCATTGCACAACAGCTTAATAGCCCCACAAGCAATAATTTTGCATTTGCATTGTTTTGGTTTGTTGTGATGTTGTACGCCGGATCAAACGTGTTTCGGCAGCTAGTTGTGGCACTAGACACGATCTGGGAAGTGCCTTATCAGCCGATTGAGCGCCAAAAGTTAGATTTAGTGTGGGGCATTACGCAGGTGCGCAAATACCTAGTCGGCCTAACGATGACACTGTGTGCCATTATATCGCTGCCAATCCTATTGTTGGTTGGGGTGGTTGTTAATAACTTTTGGGAACTGATGGATGGCATTATTGACGGCGCGTCGCGCATTGTGCCGCTGGTGAATTTTGTACTGATTCCTAGTGTGCTTATTCTGTTTTGTTTATTAGTCTTCAAATTTGTGCCCAGCAAACGCATGGAATTACGCGAGATTTGGGTTGGCGCTACCTTAACGGGCTTAGTGCTGGCCGTGGCAGAAGTCTTGATTGGGGTCTATGCCAGCCTTAGCTCTATCCCCGCATTTTATGGGGTTGCTGGCTCGATTGTCATTTTGATGTTGTGGGCTTATTTTTCTGCTTATATCTTGTTGGTGGGGGCTGAATTTACCTATGTTTGGGGAAATTGGGGCGAACTGGAATAAGCGTTTTGCAG
>JAHDBW010000253.1 GCA_020630175.1 Anaerolineales bacterium | reverse complement strand
CAGGTTATTTACAGTGTCAGCAAATTATAAAGCGGCCACCGCAGCCCGTGTCGATTTAGTTCTAGTCGCGCTCAGACACAACAGCGAAGCGGTATACATAAACGTGTTAGCATATTGCGCTGTGTGCGTGGTACTAGCGCTGCGTGCTAAAAACATTGCTGCTAAATGAAATGCCAACCCGCGCCAGCAAGCTTACAATTACAAAACGGCGTGCGCATTTTAGGCACGCGCTTAGTCTATCTAACCTGAGTTCTGGATAACACAGTAAGCAGATAGAAGCACGGTGGCGTTAGCCCGTGCGGACGATGCTAAATTGCGATCGTCTCTTATCCAGACCTGAGGGTATCTATGTCAAAACGTTCTTCATTTCGCCAAGCGCTCATTGGTGGCGTGGCTGCTGGGGTCACTGCTGCGTATGTTGTGCGGCAACGCCAATATGCCGCCGCCGCTACGCGGTTTCGGTTCCCCGCTGGCAAAGCCCTCATTACAGGGGCCTCTACCGGCATCGGGGCCTGTTATGCAGAACGGCTAGCTAGCCTTGGCTATGACGTGGTGCTCGTAGCGCGGCGTGAAGCCATGCTGGCCACCTTAGCAACAACTATTCAGCAGACTTATGGCGTCAAGGCCGACTATATCGCGGCTGATCTTTCCACCGCAGCGGGCATGGATACGGTTGTGCAGCGCATCAAGACCGGGCAAGATATTAGCTTCTTGGTCAATAATGCGGGATTTAGCACCACCATTCCATTTTCAGAACTGGATGCATCCGTTGTTGATGATATGGCGCAGCTCCACGTGTTAGCCACGGCCAAGCTCACCCGCGCGGCATTGCCATACATGATTGCACAGCACGCTGGGACGGTTGTAAACGTCTCGTCTGTGATGGGCTATATGGCGGAGGCTTATCACTCTAACTACTGCGCGACCAAGGCTTATCTCAATTCCCTGTCTGGGGCGCTTGCTAAAGAAGTGGGGGCGTTGGGTGTGACCGTACAGGCGCTGTGTCCCGGCCTAACCGAGACCGATTTCCACACCTCAGCCCACTATGACGCGTGGGATAAAGCGGCCTATCCGGCCTTTATGTGGCAAACAACAGACCAAGTCGTGACCTACTCATTACAGCACATTCGCGAAGGGCGCAGCGGCGTTTGCATTACCGGCTGGCTGAATACGCTGCTGGTGCAAGTCGTTCGGCATCACACCGTTGGCCGCCCGCTGATGCGCTTGTTTGAGACGGTCATGCGCTGGGTAACTGCGCAAACTGCATCCTAGCTCCGCTTGCTTTCTAAAACGTTTCTCCGTTAGCGGCCATCTCTCTAAGTAACTGCGGCGGCATAAAGCGGTCACCATAGGCGGCAGCGAGGTCTTCGGCGCGGGCTACAAACTCCGCAACGCCATAGGCATTGATGAACTGTAACGTGCCGCCGTGGTGTGGTGCATAGCCCCAGCCAAAAATCGCCCCAAGGTTGCCGTCGGCTGCGGTGCGTAAGACGCCTTCTTCCATACAGCGAGCGGTTTCTATCGATTGCGCAAACAAAATGCGATCGACCATTTCGGCTTGGCTGAGCTGTTCTTGCCCGTTCATAAAGAGGCTGCTGAGCGTTGGCCACAGCTGCTTTTCGCGCCCGTCATAGTCATAGAACCCACCGCCACCGGCGCGCCCCGGACGCCCAAGCGCCATCATTTTATCGATCACCACCTCACCGGGATGCGCCTGATAAGGCTGTCCTTCCGCTGCGAGATCGGCCACGGTTTGGTCGCGCACGTGTTGGCAGAGCGAGAGGGTTACCTCATCTAACAAGGCCAGCGGTCCGATTGGCATACCGGCCGCAAGCCCGGCCATCTCAATTGCATGCGGATGATTGCCTTCAGCCAGCAGTGCCATGCCTTCATTAGTCCACGTGCCAAAGACGCGTGAGGTGTAAAACCCACGACTATCATTGACAACAATGGGGACTTTGCGGATTGTCCGCACATAGTCAAAGGCTTTCGCCAGCGTTTCATCTGTGGTCTTTTCACCGACAATAATTTCAACCAACTGCATGCGCTCTACGGGTGAGAAAAAATGCAGCCCAATAAATTGCGCTGGGCGGTGGCTGGCGGTGGCTAGCCCGGTAATTGGCAGCGTTGAGGTGTTAGACGCAAACACGCCGGTGGCGTCCATCACCGCTTCGGCTTGCTGCGTAACCTGTGCTTTTAGGGCGCGGTTCTCAAAAACAGCTTCAATGATTAGGTCACACCCAGCCAACTGGCTGTAATCTGCGGTGGCGGTAATCTTTGCTAAGATTCCGGCTCCTTTTTCAGCCGTTAGGCGGCCGCGCCGCACCGATTTTTCTACAATTTTGCCGATCTTGGCCAGCCCTGCTTCAGCGGCGGCTGGCGTGGCGTCTGTCAGCACCACCGTCAAGCCCGCAGCGGCAGATACGTATGCAATGCCATGCCCCATCATGCCCGCGCCAAGTACGCCAACTTTTTGGGTGGCTTGCGGCGGAATATTTTGCGGGCGGCTTTGCCCTTTTTTGATCTGGTTGAACTGGGTCCAGAACGCGTTGATCATATTTGTGCTGACCTGCCCAGCGGCAAGGTGTGCAAAATAACGCGATTCAATGCGGCTGGCGGTTTCAAAATCTACGGCGGCCCCTTCAACCAGCGCGCTGAGAATCGCGTGCGGGGCAGGCAGGTTGCCCTTGGTTTGCTTGCGCATCATGGCTGGCGCGATGGCGAGCATGCGGGCAACTTGCGGATTGTTCGGGCCGCCACCCGGAATTTTGTAACGCTTGACGGCATCCCAAGGCGCTTTGGCAGTGGGATTTGCCAAAACCCAAGCCCGCGCTTGCGCCATTAGATCGTCCATATCCGTGGCTAACGCATGGATTAAGCCAGCATCCAGCGTTTGGCGCGGCGTATATTTTTTGTTTTGGGTAAGCCATTCCAATGCAGATTGGAGGCCGATCAAGCGGCCCGTTCGCACAACGCCGCCACCACCTGGCAACAGACCTAGCCCCACTTCTGGTAACCCAAACTTGATCTTGTTGTTGTCTAGCGCAATGCGATAGTGACAGGCTAAGGCAGTTTCAAGACCGCCGCCCAGTGCCGTGCCGTTTAGCGCGGCCACAACCGGCACGCCTAACGTTTCTAAACGGCGTAAGTGCGCCTTTAGCTGCTCGGTCATTTTGAAGTAATACGCCGCATCATCGCTAACAAACGATTCGTCAATATCGGCCCCGGCAATCCAAATCTTAGGCTTGCCAGAGACAAGAATTACCCCTGTGACGCTGGAATCTGCTTGGATTTTGTCTAGGGTGGTTGTGAAGGCCGCATAGAAGACTTTATTCAACACATTGGCCGAATAGCCGGGCAAATCGATGGTGAGGGTGACAATGCCTTGGGCGTCTTTGTTGTAAGTGATCGCTGTCATGATGGTTAAACTCGCTCAATAATCGTGGCGATGCCCATGCCGCCGCCAACGCAAAGTGTGATCAGTCCGGTCTCACGGTCTGTACGCTCTAGCTCATCAATCAGCGTGCCAAGCAGCATGGCCCCAGTTGCCCCAAGCGGATGCCCAAGCGCAATGCTGCCGCCGTTGACGTTGATGTTGTCTAGCGTATCGAGGCCTACATCCCGCATAAAGCGCAGGACGACTGCGGCAAACGCTTCATTCACTTCGATTAGATCAATATCGCTGATGTCCATCCCGGCTAATTTCAAGGCTTTCTTTGTTGCGGGGCCGGGACCGGTGAGCATAATCGTGGGGTCGGTGCCGACCAAGGCGGCGGAAACAATCCGCGCGCGTGGCGCTAGCCCAAAGGCGTTCCCTTGCGCAGCATTGCCAACCAGCACTAACGCCGCGCCGTCTACAATGCCAGAAGAATTGCCTGCCGTGTGAACATGGGCGATTTTTTCAAGGTGTGGATAGCGTTGCTGCGCCACAAAATCAAACCCCATCTCACCCATTGCCTGAAATGCCGGGGGCAACTGCCCTAAGCCGGCTAGGGTTGTGCTGGGCCGCAGATAGCTGTCTTGCGCCAAAATGGGAATGCCGTTTAGGTCTTTGACCGGCACAACCGAACGGTCAAACCGCCCAGTGCTGCGCGCTGTGGCCGCCCGCTGTTGAGACTGTAATGCAAACGCATCCAACGCCTCACGACCGAAGCCTTCTACCGTTGCAATCAGGTCAGCGCCAATACCTTGCGGAACAAAGTACGTTTCATAATTCGTTTGCGGATCTTGTGACATTGCCCCGCCATCTGACCCAATCGGCACGCGGGACATGCTTTCAACGCCACCTGCCACCACCAGATGTTCCCAGCCGGAGCGCACTTTTTGCGCCGCCATATTGACCGCCTCAAGCCCAGAGGCACAAAAGCGATTGAGCTGAACGCCGGGCACATCCACAGCCCAGCCCGCCTTCTGAGCGGCAATTTTGGCAATGTCTTGCCCTTGATCGCCAATGGGCGTTACGCAGCCTAGCACAACATCGTCCACTTGCGCGGTGTCGATTGTGGTGCGTTCAACCAGTTCGTCCATTAGCGTCACCACCAAATCAATTGGTTTGACCTCATGCAATTCGCCGCTCGCTTTTCCTTTTGCGCGCGGCGTACGAATTGCCTCATACACGTAAGCGTCTTGTGCCATGTGGGGGGATCCTTTTTATAAGTGTTGCGTCTGCACAGTGTGATGTACAACTCTAACCGAAACTGCTAAATATGGATATTTATAAGCGACCCAACTTGCTGCTACCAAAGCATTCACCTGCCCCCTCTGCCCACCCCAAGACCTCCCAGAGGGTTGGCCTAAACAACAACCCACCGCCAATATTCACCCCTCTGGGAGATGCCCACATCACAACC
>JAHDBW010000026.1:27240-28670 GCA_020630175.1 Anaerolineales bacterium | reverse complement strand
AGTGCGCGCGTTCCAATGACGTTTCGCCTCACTACATCGCTACCACTTTCTGAAGAAGATGAGACTGTCGCGTGGGTGCCTGTAAATACGGAGCTTGCGACACGCGCTACTGAAGATTCGCCAGAGGTTGTGTATTCAACTGAAGACGGCCTGATGATTGTGCCGCCAATCATTACGCAATTACGTAAAGAGAGTGCCTATAACCGCAACTTTTTGCCGCGCATTGCGATTGATGGGTATCCCGTATTTAGCGAAACACGACCCAAGAATGGCGACACCTTTTACGTTGGGTTTGATGATCAAGCTGACCTTGCTGGTCACATCATCACTCTAAATTTCGAGTGTGAAGAAACGCAAGCAACAGGTATTCGTCGCAGTGATCCACCTTGGGTTTGGGAGTGTTCTTTAGGGGGCGATGAATGGTATGAAATGGCACCAAGTACGCGAACAGGCGAACAGGACACAACTGGCGGCCTCAACAATACGACTGGCTCCATCACGTTTTATACGCCACTCTCTTTTAAAACCGATGTTATCCATGGGAAACAAGCCTTTTGGATCCGTTGCCGTTTAGAACAACGGCGTCGCGAACAGGGGATGTATACAGCAACGCCAAAAGTTATTTCCCTAAAGGCTGTCACCACAGGCGCGACAACCATTGCTAGCCAAAGTACAGTTGTTCAAAATGAATTACTTGGACATAGCGAAGGTAATGCTGGGCAAAGTTTCTTCTTAGAAAATGCGCCAGTACTTGATCTTGCAGCCCATGAGAAATTGAAAGTGGAAGAGAGCCAATACGGGGAAAGTGTCATGGTTCCTTGGACAAGGGTTGAGACCTTTGCCGAATCATCACCGTTTGACCGGCATTTTATGCTCGACACTACAACAGGACAAATTTCATTTGGGCCAAGCATTATTCAACCGGATGGATCTGCAAAACAATATGGCCGCGTCCCAGAACCTAACCGTTCAATTGAAATTGACAGCTACCGATATGGCGGCGGCCAAGTTGGTAATGTTCCCGCTGGACGAATTACAGAATTGCGTACGTCGGTGCCTTACATCCTAGAAGTTGTAAACCTTGAGCGCGCGACTGGTGGGCGTGATTCTGAAAGTCTCGAAGAGGCTATGTTCCGAGCCAGACGGGAAATGCGTTCGCAAGATCGTGCGGTAACTGCACAAGACTTTGAGGACCTGACGCTGTCTGCTAGCCGGATGGTTGCGCGTTCAAAAGCGTTAGCCCCACATATGGACAATGTTGATACACCGGCCGGTGTGGTAGAGGTATTGGTTGTTCCCGCTGTATTTGATGCTGTTGCAGAGCGTGACTATACGCGCCTCGATCTACAGTCCAAACTAGTGCAATCTATCAATCGATATTTAGATCAATATCGTTTGTTGACATCACGCATTGCAATTCGTAAGCCGCG
>JAHDBW010000026.1:0-27140 GCA_020630175.1 Anaerolineales bacterium | reverse complement strand
GATATTTAGATCAATATCGTTTGTTGACATCACGCATTGCAATTCGTAAGCCGCGCTATATGGGTCTCAAGGTTGATGTTGAAATTATTCCAGCACCGCTAAGCGATCCTGATGCTGTTCAAGCGCGTGTCATCGATACGCTTTACAAATATTTTGCCCCGCTCGACGTATTAGATGAACGCGACCGGCGTTTCTTCCCAGACGAATGGAATGGTTGGCAATTTGGTACGTCTGTTTATCAGTCTGCTATTTTTGCATTATTACAACAATTGCCGGGCGTACAGAACGTATTAAGCATTCAAATTCATTCTAAGGAAGTTGATATCAGCACTGATATTAACGCTCCAGATGGTGAAAGCGAAGCTAGCTTGAAATTACTGAAATCGCCAAAGTTAGCGTTAGAAGCGGATATGCTGGTTGTTTCACTTGGTCACCAAGTTTCAATCGCGGAGCTATAGACCACAATGGCAAGACGTAGATCTCGTAAAGCTGCTGCCGGATTCGACGTTCGTATTGATGTGATTGCGAGCTGTTATCAACTCTATCCCGGTGAGAGCCTGCAGGCGCATATTCGGGTTGAAGTTGGCAAGAACCGTAACGGAGTGTCAGTCGCGTTTAGGCTGCCTGATGACCTTACGCCGGTGACATCAGATGTTGTTGATGAAGCCGCCGTGTTGCCTGCGCCGCGATTAATCCCAGTTTATGGCGGGTACATCCTGACTTGGGACATCGATAAAAAGTTGAAATCTGGTGAAGTCATCGATATCCCTATTGACTTAGTTGTTGGGCAGCCAACAACGGATGTCATTGTGGAAATGACGGCAGAGGCTTTTGATTTTGATGATCTAACAGCGGAATCCTTATTGGCGCAAAAACAAATGGAGTTGCAAATTCGTGCGAAAGGTAAGTATTTGCAATATCTCCCCATGATTTATGAAGATGATGAATTTATGGGGCGTTACCTGATGATTTTTGAGCGCATGCTGGAGCCAATTGAGACGCGCATTAACAATATGGCGGACTATTTTGATCCGCAACTTATGCCAGAAAACATTCTGGCGTATATGGCTGATGTTTTAGATTTGGATTTTGATCCGAATTGGCCAGAAGATCGACGTCGCAGGATGGTAGCGATGGGCATTCAAATGCATCGTCTGCGGGGCACAAAGCGTGGTTTGCAACAGATCTTGGAAATATATACGGGCGGGCAAGTTCAAATTGTTGAACGCACGGCGCAAAGTATGAAGGTTGGCGCGGGGTCTAAATTGGGAATTGGGATGGCACTCGGGCATGACAATCAACCGAACACGTTTCAAGTAAACATGTGGGTCGATCCGCCAGCCGGTGTTTCTGGAAAGGCAAAGACTGCTTACAAAAAACAAATGGCAAAGGAAATGAAGACTGTGATTAATGCTCATATTCCTGCCCAAGCGACATACGAGTTGTCGTTAGAACTAACTTAATTTATTTGATTATTACGTTTGCTATTGCTGGATTTTGACAATCAGACGTTATCGGAACCTATTAGCTTAAAGAGATTGTGTCGCATGACTGAAATTAGCCTTTTGGAAAAATACCCCGTAGATCGCCTTGTGCCCGTGGATGGGATGGCGGTAACTGCGCAGGTTTGGGGTGAAGCCCATGATTACCATCGTGCGGTGCAAAATGTGTTGTCGCGTTACAGCGTTGGCCAAGGCATTCTAGCTGGCTTAGATGTTATGCAAAGCGACCCGCCAGATAAATCGGTTTATGTGGCCCCGGGTCTGGCGCTTGATCATGATGGCAACGTTATTGTGGTAACGAAGCCCGTCTCCTTTGAGATTGGCAACACGCCTGATGGCGTTATTCATCTTGTGATGTCTTACGGTGAGAGCCGCGCCCGCTTGCAAGATGGTGCCAGCACTGATTCACCGCACTATTCGCGATCTGAATTTGTGATCGAGGCGTTGGCTCAATTGCCGGAGTTTGCGCATGTAGAGCTTGCCCGCATCGATAGAGAAGGGCGCTCGAGCGCGATTTTGGCACCGCGTAATTTAAATCATCCGGAAAAGAATGAACTGGATTTGCGATACCGTGTGGAACTGAAGTCTACGAATGTTTCCACGCTGAGCGTTGGTCTTGTAGACCTCGGGGTCAGCAATCAGGCGATACGCGTACAAGGCTTAGATAATTTGGCGCGTTATATCAACCGGACTAATCCAGCGTTGCAGATTACAGTAGACGTTGTCGGCACGCTTGACCAAGCGTTGTCAAAATACGATTTGTTGTACATCACAGGCGAGGCGAAGTTTGAGCTTTCTAATCCGCAAACAACAGCATTGCATGAGTTCTTAAAAGCAGATGGGTGTGTTGTATATGAAAGCAGCCGTCAAAGTAGCAAAGTGTCTGATCCCAAAGCGGATAAAAGCTTCAAGGATTTAGCTGCTTCGCTAGGCATTGGCTTGAGCAAAGTAATACCTGCTTCTGAAGTGCTGGCAACGCCGAACTTCTTTGCACAGGTGCCAAGTGGCTTTGAAGATCAAGGGGAACCGAACGTTGAGATTGCCGATACAGGGGTGCTGTTTTCTGCTGAAGATTATTGCAGCCTTTGGGCTGGTCAGCGCCGTAACGGACCCGCATCACGAGCCGATATTCGCACTGCTTTTGAGTGGGGCGAAAATATTTTAGCGTGGGTTGAGGCAACCCGAAAATGAATCGCCGTGCCTTTGTAGTTGCGTTTCAAGGCATTGGCTTGGTGTTTGCCCTTTTTCTTGCGTCAGCTTGTAACGCAATCAATGAGCAAGTAGCAGAAATTGCGACCCAAACTGCTGGCGCTGATTTGAATCTTACGCCAACGTCAGACGGGGTACTCGTGCCAACAGAAGTCACGCTCTCGCCCGATGCAGAGGTACTTGAAACAGCAACCATTGCGCCATCGCCAAGTCCTTTCGTGGTTGATACGCCAACCGTGTTTGTTCCGCCAGCGCCTGCTGCTACAAGCACGCCGGCACCAACACAGGCGCCACCACCAACGCCATGTCCATACGCCGGTCGCTATGCGGCACTGTATGTTCAGCATGGACATGAATTGGGGTGTTTCCGCAAGTCTAATGTTGTTGGCGGCACCGGCTTAGCCCAAGGGTTTACGGGCGGTTGGATGTATTGGGATAGCGTCACTGGTCGCATTTATGCATTTAGTGACAACCGCGTTGCTGCAATTTATGACACTTCAACTTGGCCAGTGGCAGATCCAAATGGCATTAGTTGCCCCGAAGCACAAGTTTCAAATATTCGCGGCGTGTTTAGCCAAGCATGGTGCGAGATCGGGCAAATCAGCCTGATGTTAGGTCCGGCTGTTGAAGCTGCGGAGCTTGTCACGTTAGAAGTTGAACAGTTTACGTACGGGTCCATTGTGCAGGAGGGCGGAGATATGTTCCTCATGTTCAATGGTGTTTGGCGTGAAGTTGTTGGCGAACCCATTGAACAAGTCAATTTTGACTTCCAAACGGCAACTGCTGAAGCAAAGGTCGTCGGCCTAACCGCAACGGCGGCAGTTCAAGCGCAACAAACAAATGTGGCGGCAACGTCAACAACTGCGGCGCAGGCACAATCGACAGCGTCAGCAGCCGTTGCTGGGCAGACAGCAACGGCAGCGGCTGCACCAACGGCAACCGTTGAACCAACAGCCACGGTAGCAGCAACTGTCGCACCTTCGGCAACCGTGGCTGCTACCGTAGCGCCTACTGCCGATGCGACAGCAACAAGTGCAGCGGCAACACAGGCTGCCGGAACAGCAACTTCAGCAGCAGTCACAGCTACGCAAGCTGTAGTTGCGTGCCAAACGGCGACTATTGCCGCAGTTACAGCGGCAGCGCCAGTGGCAACTGTTGATCCGGTTGTCGTCATTTGCCCGTAATCTAATAGTTTGAGCGCTAATAACCGTAGCAACATCAGCATTTATTTGCTGTCTATCGCGCTGGTCTGTTCTGTACTCGTTGCCGGCTTTGGCATTGTACAACTGCTTAGACCAGCTAATGCAGAAGGCGATGTGGATCTTGTGGGGCTGACTCACGCCACGCAAACGCCAAATGTAGAAATTACAACGCTAACAGACGTCGCTGTAACTGACGCAACACAATTACCAGATCCAGATGTGCCGGTGCAAGTCACCAAAACTTCAATCCCGGTAGAAACGTTAGTAAGCATTTTCTTCCAAGGCTATACAAACCCGAACCCACCGCCACCAGAAGTGGGGCAGTTGGCAAACGATTTGTTTGGGAATGATCTGCCAGTCGAAATTGAAATTGGCTCAATTGGCGTGGTTTCTCCCGTAGTGCCCGTGGGCTGGGGGCCAACTGAGAATGGTGTTGCCTGGGATTCTCCTGAAGACTCGGTTGGATTTGCCGTGAGTAGCGCCGCGCCAAGCGGGCAGGGGAATACGATTTTATATGCACACAACAATGTGTTGGGTCAGGTTTTCAAAGACTTAGATCAGTTAGAAAAAGGAAACCTGATTGTTGTGCGGTCTTTAGACGGTTCGGTTTGGGAATATGTCGTTGAAGACGTTGTGGTCTTTGATGAATCCGCTGCTGATATCGGGTTACGCCGCGATCGGTTTGCAACTTGGTTTTCACAGACAGAATCGGCACAGCTTACCTTAATGACTTGCTGGCCATTTACTGGAAACTCGCATCGTGTGGCGGTCCGCGCGTCACGCGTGAATGCTTAGAAATTATGAAAAAAATGTTTATTACAAAGCGCCTCTTTTGGTTCAGATTGCTTGCGGTAATCGGCGTGTTTAGCACAACGCTGTTTTTTGTAATGCCATCCCAAGCCCAGATTGGGGCTCCCTCTGAATCTGGTAGTTGTGTAGATCAGGATATGGCCGTTATTGCGTATGCAGGGGTGGTGCCTGCTGGAACGCAATTTGTGCGCGAGAAGCTATTTGCACCGCTTAATACAAACGCAGTTGAAGAGACAACATTTATTCGTGCAGTTTGTTCCGTCCAAGCGACGAATGGGCAATCTACCTTTGACCCGTATATTACGATTTGTGTGCCTTTGCAGCCGGGCGATACCGCACTAGCTGGCGGACGGCAATCCAACTTACGGGTGGGCGTATTTGCGGACAGTATTTGGCAGCCGTTGCGCCTATCTCCAAATTTGCGGGGCGTGCATGGTATCCACACCGAAGTTTGCGGCGAGATTTGGCAAATGCCAGCTGATATTACAGAGTTTGGCTTGGTGACACTGACTCCGCAAACGCTTCCAGCAACTGGTTTTTCATTTCCGGTTGGTCTGCTGCGGATGGCGGTATACGGCTCGCTTTCTTCTGTCTTGTTTGGCAGTTTGCTGATGTTCCAGCTTAGAAAGAAACGCCAAACAGCGGACTAATGATGTCAGATCCAACGCTTTACGATTTAGTTCCGTATCCGAGCGGGGCATTTACAGCGACACATCCGATGTACCTGCAAATGTTGGGCCGGATTAGTGGGATTGACACTGCCGACCTCAACAACTGCCGTGTGCTGGAGATTGGCTGCTCTGATGGCGGTAATCTTTTGCCAATGGCGCTGTCTTTACCAAATGCTGAATTTATTGGCTTAGATCTGTCACAGGTTCAGATTGATAGCGGCCAGGCGGCAATTGAGGCGTTAGGTGTCAAGAACTTGACCTTAATCCAAGGCGATATTGCTGACTATTCAACGCTATTGACCGGCAAATTTGACTACATCATTTCGCATGGGGTGTTTAGTTGGATTCCAAAGCATGTTCAGGCTGCAATCTTTGAAATTTGCCGTGATTACATGACGCCGCAGGGCGTTGCTTATATTAGCTATAACGTGTTGCCGGGCTGGCATTTATTTCGGATCACGCGTGATTTTATTAATTTTCACGTTCGTGATTTGGTTGATCCTGCTGAAAAGATTCAAGCGGCGCGGGCGTTGTTGAATTCGTTTGAATTCTCTGATGCGGTAGAAACCTTGAACGCGCACCAGTTGGCACTGCGGCAAGCGGCTGAGCTATTGGCTAATCAATCGGACACGTATATGTTTCATGACTTTATGGAAGATATCAACGAGCCGTTTTACTTTACTGACTTTACAGATTACGCAGCTGAATTTTCGCTGCAATTTTTGTCTAATGCATATGGCTCAGGCGTTGTTTGGCAAAAGCAAGCCGATTCGAATCGCGATGCATTTTTAGCTGAGAACGCTGGCAGCATCATCGAACATGAGCAGTATCTAGACTTTTTTAGCAGCAATGCATTTCGACAAACGTTACTTTGCCATTCAGCGGTCAATATACAGCGTGAATTAGAGACGTCCATAATCACGGCAGACACTGCCTTTGCGTCTTCTATCGCACCAGCAGAAACTGAAGATGTGGCGCTAACGACCTCAGATCGCGTTGAATTTGTACATCGCGGTGGCACGTCAATTACATCGGCACACCCATTAACCAAGTGTGCCTTGACAGTCCTAAAGCAGCATTGGCCGCACCCTGTGCAATTTGGGGCGTTGACAACCGCAAGCTACCAACTCTTGGCAGACGCAGAACATGATCCAGACGATGTTGAAATCCTAAAGCGCAACTTGCTGCGCGGGTTTACACACAGCACAAACTTGGTTGAAATCCATTATTGGGCACCGCCAATTGCGGCATCGCTTGAAGATGACTTGCCAACGGCAACAGTGCTGGCCGAACAACAGCTAAGTCAAGGCTCGCTACAAGTTGTCAATATGCGTCACGAAATTATTGTGATTGATCTGGTGGATCACAAAATATTGCCGCAACTACGACTTCTGAAAACGCGTAAGGCGCTAGCTGCATGGATGTTTGATCAAATTCAAGCCAACGAAATTACTGAGACGATTGATGGTGAAGGGTATGCCGGCAGCGCCAGCATGATCAAGAGCCAAATCGAAGCCGAAATTTCACAGCGTTTACAGCGATATTTTGAAAATTCTTTGCTTACTGCCTAAGACTTTCTTAGCGGATAAGTGATTGTTGTGCAGTAACGCTGCACATATTTATTTGTACCAATGGGTAACTAAATGAGCGAAAATTTTATCTACGTCACAGATAAAGACGGTTGGACAAAACAGTTTCCAATTAAGCGTAATTTATTACATTTAGGCAGTAGCCCGCATAACGATGTTGTTTTAGAACCAGCACGCGGCGCGGGTGTTTCGCCACGCCATATTCAGATTTTGCCTAACCCTGCTACTGGTAAATATCGGGTTGTGAATCTTTCCCAAGCAGATGTAGACGCAGATGGGCAAGCGCTGCCGCCAAGGGCTTTTATTGATTTTGATACAGGCCGCACGCTGCATGTGGGTGAGTTCAAAGTTCAAATCCAAGGTGAAGCAAAAGTAATTCAGGCTGGATCACGGGCGCGCAACGTTGGTGCAAAACAACAAACTCAGTCCTCAGACAAAATCGGCGCGCAGCTATCGCTGGCACATCGTCAACTTTCACCAACAATGGTGATTGAAGCAAGTTTGCTGATTATGAATTTGGGCAATGAAGGCAATGTTCAATTCCAAATAGGCGTTGAAGGCTTGCCGGAAGATTCGATAGAAATTGGGCCGGGTCCTATTTTGTTTGCCGGTGCAGAGAAGCGTGTTCCTATCGAAATTTCCCACCCACGATCGAGCGAGACATTGGCTGGGCCCTTACGATTGCGCGTGTATGTCAGTGCGCCAGAATCGTATCCGGGTGAGTTGACTGTCATTACAGAAACGATTGAAGTGATGGAATTTCTCGATCACGCAGTTGTCCTAACAGAGCAATAAATCATGAAACTTTATCGCGTTTCAACATTACGTTCACTTTGTAAACTGGTTTGTGGGGTGCTGGTTGGTTTGGCATTATTCACCCCGAGCAACTTATTTGCGCAAACAGAGACCGCTGGCATCACAAATACGTTTGTCAAAATTATTAATGCTGACACAAGCCGCTTTCCATTGGTGGAACTTGACTTTGCCATTTTAAATAAACAAGGTTTGTTAAAAACGCCGGTTACGGCGGCAGATATTGGCCTCATTGAAAATAGCGTGCCAATTTCTAATGACTTTTTGACCTTAGATTATCTGAATAATGTTCCTTTGGCGGTTTCCATTGTTATTGATACGACCACTAGCACCGAGCAGCTTGAAGACTTATCCACGCTAGCAGAAGAGGTTGTGAGTAGCTTAACTGCGGCCGATCAAGTTGAAGTATTGACGATTGGCAATGGGGTAGATACGGTTGCTGAGTTTACAGACGCAACAACATTCGACTTCGCGATCTTAGATGAGCTTGAACCGGTTTCAGCTAGCCTGAACTTCTCACTAACCGGTGTCGCTGATGCGATAAAACATCTAGAGGCACAAACTGCGCAAAAACGCACCGTATTTCTACTAACTGATAATCAAATTGAAGAGGGCACTGTCTCTCTGAGTACGTTAGCGCGGAGTTCACGCGTTGCAAATACATCAGTCTATGTTTTTGGCTTAGGCGCTGCTGATGAATTAGATAGCTTAGCTGGGATTTCAAAATCAACCGGCGGCGCCACGTATCTCAATACGGCTGTAGATGGCTTGTCTGCGCAGGCGGCAACGTTACTCTCAACAATGCGAAGCGCCTATCGCGTGTCGTACGTGTCTAGCCATGATTTACCGAACGATCTTGCTATTGAGATTACGCATGATGTTACCGATGGCACTGTCGCGGCGTCTACAACGGCACCCGTGGTTTCAACGCGCATTGGGCTTGGGCTACCGGTTATTCCTGAAGATGGCGTCTCTGGCGTTTTCAAGTTCGCAACCCAAAGCAATGGTGAAGCACCAATTGAAAAGGTTCAAATTTACATTGATGGAGCTTTACAAGAAACGCTTTATCAAGCACCGTTTGTCTACCAAGTTAATACATCCCTTTTTGAATTAGGCGACCATACGTTTACCGCAATTGCCGAAGATAGCGACGGAAACTACGGGCGGATTGACTCGCCTATCCGGTTTATTCAAACGCCGGTTACGTCAGCGCGATTTGTCCAAAGCCGTTATGAACTTGGTCCAAATCAGGCCATCGATCTGTCGCTCGATTACGATGAAAATGATGAAATCGAAACGGTTGCCTTTTTTATCAATGAAGAACTCCTGCAACTGTTTGATGCGCCGCCTTATTCGGCACAACTCACAACAGAAATGCTGGCCCAAGGGGAATACGAGCTAACCGCTGTAATTGTTGACAGCTTAGGGCGTGAGACGCGCGCCTATTCACGAATTGAACATATCACCTCTGTTTTCCAACAGCGTTTAGTACAGCTTTCATTGGCGGCTGGCGCAATGATCTTGACGGCATTGCTTAGTTTCTTGGCTGTCAACATGATCTTCAAACGCCAGCGCCGCATTGTGCAAAAACCATTTGCTTTAGCCATTGCCAACAATAGTAATGTCAAAAGTCGCTATGCTGTGTTTGTTGAGGATGTCGGCTCTGCTTTACGGATTAAGACCTTTTTGAATGGGCAAGCGTTGCCGCTTGTGTCTGAAGAGTTCAAATTATCTGCGGTTGCACCTGCACCAGTTGCGGTCGAACAGCGTCCTGACCCTGTTGTTGATGTTGTTGAAGAAACCACCACCACTGCCAGTAAAACTGAACGCGCAAGCGCGATGAATAAATCTGTTGGTCGGTTTGCGTCAACGCTGGCAAGCCTGTTACCGAAGAGTCTTAGCGCGCCATTCCGGTCGATTGCTGCGACTAGCCGCAAGGTGAGCAACACAGAACGAAAAGTGCAAACGACCTCAGCCAAAATTGAGAAATTGCAAGGTAAGCAACCGACTGCTGCAAATACCCGTCATAGCGATAGAACAACACCAAAAGCAGCGGCCCCAGCCGCACTGACACGTGGGGCGGCGCAGCGCCCAACGGCAGCCCAAAATGTGTGGGCTAATTATTCCAATTGGCTTGTGACACCAGAGTTAGCACCGGGTGAAGAAATCTCCCTGACACTGCAAATGTCACGCCGGAAACGGGTCAAGGATGATCAATATGGGGTGCGCGTTTCTTCAATTCCATTAACAAAATCACCAAGTGAACGGCAAGAAAAAGTGAACACGTTTAAGGCGATGATCCCTAGTGTGCCACTTAGTATTCGCTTGCTGCCAGTCATTATTGTGTTGTTGGCAGTGTTGCTGTTTTTAGTTGCCTTACGCTATTTCCTTTATTTACTGTAAGGATTTCTGGCTTATTTTGATAGCAAGTAACGTGATCTGTAATTGTAGAAATAAGGTGACTTAACCGGTAATGACTGATTCATTCAATACTGCACAATTGCAGTTACTACTGCCTGATGGGCAGATAGAAATAGTTGAATTAGAAACTGCTCCAGAGCGTTTTGTAATTGGGCCTAATCAACGTTGCCATGTGGTGACGGATAAGCCCTTTGATGCACATACGCCATTTTTAGGCATCGAAAAGCATGGCTCACACATCAATGTGTTCCAGTTGCCTTCTGGTCAAAAGAAGACCGATACAGAACCAGCGCCGACACAACTCTTTCTGAATGACGCGATGAACATCGGCGCAACAACGTTGATGTTTGTGTTGTTAGATCAGGCACGTGCATTAGAAGAGCCAAAATCTTCCCCCACTATAGTCAGAGCTAAGCCGCAACAGCCAGCGCCATCGCTAGATGTCTTAGCGCGGGCGCTAAGTTTTGATACACGTCCACCAGACAAAAAGTCTGCCTTATGCAAACTAGAACTCTCGCAGCGTAAGCGCGTGGGTGAAGTCGACAATCGCGTTGATTTTGATGTGCTTGTGACCAATACAAGTTCCAATTCAGAAACGATGGAATTTGGCGTTATTGGGTTACCAGTCCATTGGGTTGAAGTGTTGCCTGCTAACGGGTTATTACGGCCGGGTGAGTCTTTATTTGTACAAATACGCGTCACGCCAGATCGCGCTACGCAACGGCTAGCTGGGGAGCATCATTTTGTAATTGGGGCCTCATCTACGCGACCTGAAGGTCCGAAAGCAGAACTCGGGGCGACGTTTGAATTAGAGCCTTTTGTTAGTTATTCGCTAGGCAGCCTCACGCCAGACGCATTGCCAATCCCTTGGCGTATGACGCGTGCCAAGGCGCGCATTCCGCTTAAGAATTTGGGCAATCGCAACCAAGTCTTTCGGGTGGAAGCTGTTGTTGATAATAAGAATGCGCAATGCCTATTGCAGTTGCAAGGCGAAACACAGAAGTATGCGCGCCAAACAGAATTTACGGTAAAACCGGGTGAGCAGAAGCTGATCACGGTGCATGTAAAGCCTTTGGTACGCAAGCTTTTCCAATGGAAAACGCCGCAATCGTTGCTTACCGTAAATGCCCAAGCGCTTGGTGTAAATCAGGGGCTGAGCGCGACTAACGCCGCAGTGACCGTCAAGCCATTGTTTGGCCGATTGTGGATTTGCGTCTTTGCGTTGTTACTTGGATTAAGCGGGATTTTTGCAATGCAACCGCGCATCGCCCAGTTTGATGCTGATAATACCGTTATTGTTTCCGGCGATACGATTGTGTTGTCTTGGGTTGCCTCTCCATTCTCACGTTTGCGTTTAGAACCTGAAAGCCGTGACCTGTTTGGCTCAAGCGGCTCGGCGCGTATTCAGCCTGAGCAGGACACGCGCTACTTACTGATTGCAGAGAATTTCCTGTCTGATTTTGCGCCAGGCTTTTTTGGTGATCAGAAGCAAGTGACTGTCTACGTGGATGGTAATTTGCCAAGCATCAAGTTCTTTTCAGATGTTGATACCGTTGTTGCTGGGCAGCCAGTTAATTTGTGGTGGGAGATTGAAAACGCCACGCGGCTTACGTTAGAGGTCAATGGCGAAGTGCATGAGCTTAGTGCGGAAGAGCACGTCAGTAGCCGCTTAGCCTCTCCAACGGATACATCTATTTATATCTTGCGGGCTTACAATCGGCACACATCAGAGGACGGCGTTGTTGCGTCTAAGACGGTGATGGTACTTGGTGGAAGTCAAACAATTGTTGGAACGTCGCCAAATACTTCACAGCCAGAGCAGCTACAAGCACCGGCTAGCGCAGCCGTTGGCGCAGGCCCGACGATTGAGTCGTTTACGGTTTCGCCTAGCTCAATTACTTCTGGTCAGCGCGTTGAG
Organism: Anaerolineales bacterium; assembly: GCA_020630175.1. Taxonomy (GTDB): domain Bacteria; phylum Chloroflexota; class Anaerolineae; order Anaerolineales; family UBA6668; genus JAHDIM01. The sequence continues at coordinate 15,005 of JAHDBW010000026.1, read as the reverse complement.
CTCAACTGGACTGTAACCGGGGTAGATGAGGTCACAATTCGGCCTGTTGGGCAATTGTCTGCGTCTGGCTCTTTGATTCAACAGCCGCAACAGTCTACCTCATACATATTGACAGCCACCAGCAATGGTAAGGAAGTGCAATTGGTGCGGCAAGTGATTGTCCGCCCGCGTGTTGCAGATAACCCACCGCCTAGCGTTACTGAGCCTGAAGATGACGCCGAAGATTCAGATGCAAAACCAGATGCTGATGAAACACCAGAAGCCGAGGCTACCGATGTTGTTGAGTCTTGTGAAGACCCAATTATCCTAACGTTTGAAGCCTCGCCAGATAAATTTGTGAAATCAAATCGGCCTGAGGAAGTCACGTTTAGTTGGGATATTGACGGCGATACAACCGACGTAGAGTTACGCGGTCCGATTGTTGGAAAGATTGATGGCTTTGCGGCACAAGACACGTGGACGCAATTCCTTGAAACCAGCACGACGGTGACGCTAATTGCGACTGACCGCGACTGCCGCACATCAAAAACTTTGCAAATTGTGCAGGATACACCGTCGCCACAGCTTACATCTGTGTCTGATCCAAAGACGTTTGTTGCCGATGTGCCGCTGATTGTTTCTGTATTTGGGGAAGGCTTTACGCCAGAGTCGGTTGTACGTGTCAACAACTCAACCCGGCCAACTACTTATTTAGATCAAAACACACTTACCTTTGAACTGTCTGCACTAGATCGTGTGACAACGACAACGCTAAACGTCAACGTTTACTCAGTGAGCGCGGCGAGCACATTGTCTAACTCTGCGCAGATTGTTGTTGAAAATCCGGTGCCGCAGATTAGTTCAATCAACCCATCTACGATGGTTGTTGCACCAACGCCAGCGCCGACAGTACCGCCAACGGTTGCACCAACGTCTGTTGCTACAGCAGACCCGAGCGTAACGCCGACAGCAGTACCCACTGCAACCATCGTTGTGACGCCCACTGGACTAGGCGAAGATGACTTAGTGCGGATTCGAATTACGGGTTCGGGCTTTATTCCTAGATCTGTCGTGCGCGTAAATGATTTTGACTTCCCAAGTGAGTACGTGTCGTCACGCGAAATTGTCTTACCGATTGAAGTTAGTCGGTTGCTTTCAACCAACGATGCGGTGTATCTGATTGATATTTGGAACCCAACGCCAGGTGGGGGATCTTCAAACAAGATTGAAGTGAAAATCAATATCGTGGACTAGGGAAAGTATCCGGGATCTTATTCCTGATCGTCAGCGTTGTAAGGAATTACAAAGTTCAGCATGGTGCCCTTTGTGAATTCGCTTTCAATGCTGACTGTACCATTGAGGGTGTCCGTACGGGTTTTGATGTTTTTCAAACCAAGATGAACGTGCTGTTCTGTGTTGATTTTGGCAGTATCAAACCCTTTGCCATCATCTTGGATGGTCAAATGAATATTGAGATTGTCGGTACTGGTTTGTGCGGTGATCCACAAATTGGTGGCTCTGGCATGCTTACCGCAGTTTGAGATGGCCTCTTGAACGATCCGGAAAAGTTCATGCGATTGCTGTTTGTTGAGCTTGGTTTCGTCAATTTCTATATTTGGGTCAATGACTAAATCATAGGCTTTTTCAGCGTGGTATATCACTGGCACTAAGGCATCGTTTAGCCCGTGCTGCAAGAAATCATGGTTAAGGTCGTTGATAAGCTGGCGTAATTCAATAGTGCCTAAAGTGAGTTGATGTTCAAGCTCATCTAACTCTTGGTGCAGGTCTTGCGGATTTTTATTAATAAGTCGATGCCAATGTGCAATTCGTAAGCGTGTGCCAGCTAAGCGTTGCATCAAACCATCATGGGTTTCACGGGCAATTCTTTCGCGTTCGGCTTGAATTGCTTGATGAATTTCTAGCGTTTTGCGCTGTTCAGTTTCAATTAGTAGGGATTCTGTGCGCTGTTCAACAATCTCTTCTAGGCGTGATTGATAGCGTTTTAGCGAGATGCTCGTTCTAGAAATACGCTGCGCCATGCTGTTGAACTCTGTCGCAATTTGTCCAAGTTCATCTTTGCGATAGTGTGTAATTTGGGTTTGGTAGTTACCAGACTTTACCGCTTGAATACTGCTCAGAATGTTGGTGAGCGGGTTTGTTAATACATAGTTGTAATATCTCGACAGCGAAAGGCCGGTGATTAGTGAGCCCAGCACCGCTATCCAGATTAGCGGTCTTTGCGTTTCATGAAATGATCGGCGGTGCACTTGGGCTTCAAGAAAATTTTCTGCACCGAGATCTAAATGTGGATTTAGGTGTGTCAGATTTATATCTGGGGCGACGTGCTGGATGAAGCTTGCTGTCCAAAACCAACTTACAATAGTAATTAAGAGTAAGAATGAAAAAATTGCAGATGCGACTAATCTTGTATTGAGCGAAGGCATCTGCTTGTTGTCTCTAAGCACAATTAGCGACATTCCTAAAAGCGACAATAGCAGTCCAATATCTACAATCAGCACCATCCAACTTCGGATTTGATTGCGGATTGGGCTAAGCATAACAATTGGTGTAATCAGCATAAATGTCGCCGAGAATAGAAAAAACTTGTAAATCTCAAAGGCGTTAATGTGCAGAGACACGCTTGCATCTTTTTTCAATTGATCTGGCCTGCTGCGCCAATAGCCATTCAAAATAGCAATATAGCTAAGTAAGACCGCTAGTAACAGCGGAAGCTGCCAGATTGCAGGCCGCGCAGCAATACTGATGAAATCGGAGTATGTTGGTGCAGGTGTTGTAAAAGGAAGTACGCTACGTAAGCGATACCATGTGTAGCCAAACTCGGACAAGAAGGCAACGGCATATATTGCATATGCAATGCGCAATACCCGAGGATTTTGGATGTGGGGTAACGCAATTGCGTTGATATTCGCCAAGTAGCGAAAAATCGAGAAGAATAGTGTAATAATCGCGAGATTTCTCAGATAGCGCAGTGTATAAGTCTCTATCGTTGCTGCTAATCCGATAATCAAAATTGTGATTGTGAACAGACATACCATCACAACAAGTCTTAGCAAATGCCTAGCGGCTTGTTTTTGCATTGACTCCGGTGTTCTGTTTAGCACCCGTATCGTAACTATAAGAGTCGCGATTGTCTGTATTACAAGCACAATGTGACTTATTGAAGATGGTGATAATAAGAACATAGTATTCAAAGTATAAAGTCTAATGCGACTAACTTTGAGGGAATTTTACCCAAAAACTGTCATTCTGAGGTTGCGGAAATAGTTTGTAATTGTCTGCCTTGTCAATCCATGGCAATTGGTGGACAACAAGTTTTATATCGAAAGTCCTGGAGTTCACAGGGGATAGTGTGATGTCTGAAAAGATCAAAATATTAATCGTTGACGACAACAAATTTTTTCGTAGCGGTCTTCGCATGTCTATTGAGCAAGAAGAGAACTTTGAAATTGTTGCTGAGGCGCCGGATGGTGATATTGCGGTAAAGAAAGTTTTAGAACTAGAGCCAGACGTTGTGCTAATGGATCTCAATATGCCATATATGGATGGCATTGCGGCAACAAAAGAAATTGTGCGCCGTGCGCCCAATTGCAAAGTCATTATTCTCACGGCTATCAATGAGCGGATTGAAGCAATGGATGCGGTGCGTATTGGGTCTAGCGGCTACATGTATAAGGATGCAATTTCAGAGAGCTATCTTATTAATGGAATCAACGCTGTGGTAAGAGGGGGCGTTATCATTGATTCAGACATTATGGACTTTATGCGCGATGAGTTGAAAGAAAATCGTCAGGCAGAATATGCCTCAAACTTAGATGACTTGTTAGAGTCTGAACTGCAATTATTGCGCATGATTGGCATCGGGATGGACAATAAAGAGATTGGGCAGCGCCTACAAATTGCTAATAAAACGGTTTCTAATCGGCTTAGTAATTTGTACAACAAACTGGTTGTGAGCAACCGCGTTGAGGCTGCAAAGTACGCATTACGCTCCGGACTTATCGGGCTTTTTGATGAGACGTTAGAGGATGACAAAAATAAGTAAGCATTCTCATGTTATGCAATTGGTTTAGTTTAGTAATTTTGTTTTTCTGATAGATAGTACTCCAAAAAGGCAGGAATTGTTCCTGCCTTTTTTTTATTTTCCCCCGCAATTTTCTGTTTTGTGACAACTAATATAGTGTTGTGAAAGTGTATCTAAGCTTATCGGCTAGTAGCTTGTTGATTTATTCATCCAAACATTACGCGACTAAGAGACCAAATGTCATTCAATTTATCTATTGAGATTTTTCATCCTTCTGGTGTTGTTACGCAGCACTCTGTAGCAGATCAACCGCTTACTATTGGCAATGATCACTACAATGATATTCAGATCGCTGATTCCCAAGTTGGCAATCCTCAGCTCTATTTGGAAATCAATCCTGCCCATAAATTGCAAGTTACGGTGGCGTCGAATGCGCTTGAGACGCTTGTAAACGCAGTGTCTTTAGAACTGGGCGTTCCAACCGAATTGGATTTTGGTGATGTGCTGACATTTGGCGAGTATATGTTAATTGCTGTGCCAGAGCTTGAAACTGAGCAGGTTAATGTTGGGGTGCCAATAAGCCCACCAATTGAAGTCTCAACAAGCACGCCATCACCAGACTACAGTGCTGCAACTGCGTTTGTGCAGACTACTGATGTTGATGCCTCTCCTCCACAAACACCAACTTTTGATTCAATCCCGGAAGACAAAGTTGGGTCAACAATTATTGCGACAGCGGCAACCCGCGTTGTACAAGTTGAGGTTGAAAACAACGCTACATTTGATGTTGAAGTTGTAAATGGAGGGGCGTTAGTTGCTGGATTTCATGTCGCTGTTGAAGGCTTGCCTCAAGACTGGGTCACAATAAAACCGCCGTCTCGCAACATTACAGAAGGTGAGAAAGCTAAGTTTGTAATTGTTGTGTCTCCGCCCAGACATCCTGATTCAACTTCAGGTCAGCATCACTTTGCGATCAAAGTAACCTCATCAGAGCATGCCTCTGAAGCAGCGATCTTAGGCTGTACGCTTGTCATTGAGCCATTCTATAACTACCAAGTTTCTGATCTAGCCCCACAAAATATTAGTGTTACCTATCGTGAAAAACTTGGCGATGTTGCAATTGGTATTTTGAATTTAGGGAATTCACCAGTTGTCTATCGGTTGGAAGGTGAGGATACCAAACAAGAGCTTGTTTTTGAATTTGCCACTGGATCTAAAGATGAAAACGGTGAGCCCGTTTATACATCTCAAAAAGATATTGAGATTGCGCCAAACGAAGAGAAATACTTAAACTTACACGTTTCGACCGTTAAACACCCCATATTTGGGCTTGGCGCTGGCAAATATGACTATAACCTCAAGGTTGCGCCGACGGGTACTGGCCAAGCAGAGCGCTCAATTGTTGGCGAGGCCAAGATTAAGCCGCTTTTGGGGCCACTATTTGCAGTGTTAATGCTGCTTGTTTTTGCAGGCGTTACTGCGTTTGCCATTATGCCACGTGTACGTAGTTTCGATATCGTTGCTAGTAACGGTAATGTTGTGCCTCAGCAGTCTGATGATCAAGCCTGGCAACCGTATCGGCTAGGTGGTGGGCTAATGGCACCGCTCCCGCAAGACGCAATTCCAACAGGTTTTGCATTAGAAGTTTCATCCGGTGAAACGCTTACGATTTCTTGGGATGTATGGGTGCCGTTTGGAACTGTAATTATTGAACCGCTGGGCGAAATGGAAACCAAAAAGGGCAGCATTGAGGTGCCAGCACTAGACACCACAAACTATAAGCTCGTTGTAGAAAGCCCGCTTAAGGCGCTCAGTCCTGCAATTGGAGAGCGGTCTCAGCAAACCCAAATTGTGGTTTTGCCAGATATGCCAATTATCGAACTATCTGCGGATCGTACAAATGTCTTTTTTGATGAAGAAATTGTTCTTAGTTGGGATGTGCGACAAGCAGATGAGGTATCTTTATTGATTAATGGCTCAGCTGAAACGCTTGAACCCAGTGATTATGCGACCGGCCGCAAATTCAAAATCCGTGAAACCACAACATTTACGATTATTGCAAAAAATCGTTACACCTCTGAAAGTGGCGTCCAAAAAACATTGACGGTTACCGCGTCTACAAAACCGCCAGAACCATTACCGTTGCCGGAAATTGCTGGGTTTAGCGTTAGCCCGCTACGTATTACAACAGGTGAAACAGTTACGCTCTCTTGGGATGTCGCAAATGTTACGTCTGTCACTATCAATCCACTTGGGGAACTGCCGCCGAAAGGGGAATTAAAGCAAGCGCCAACCGGCAATACAGACTATGTGCTAATTGCAAACACGGGTGAGGCTAGTGTTAATCAATTACGTCAAGTGATTGTTGATCCAGCCCCGACGCCTACGCCAGAGCCGGGTACGCCTGTTATCGCTAAATTTGATGGCGATGCTGAAGTGATCGTCGGAAATACAGCAGACTTAAATTGGGAAGTGACTGTAGACGGTGCCGGTGAAGTTACAGATGTACGGATCGAGGGCGGCAGTCTCAATGCTGGCGGTTTAGATCGTGAAGGCACAATTTCAACGGTTGTAAATGAACGTACTTTATATGTGATTACAGCCTTTAATGGTGACCTGCGCGCCAGTAAGACCTTTGAAGTGATCGCGAATAACCCAATTCCGGTGTTGAGTGCGCTTGACCCGGCAACAAGTGACAAGGTTGGGTCAAGTAGTTTGCCTGTCAAGTTAAGTGGCGAAAATTTCCTTGAAACGTCAACGGTTACTTACAATGGCACGATTGTGCCAGCTAGCTTTGTCAGCGCCACAGAACTTATTGCGATTGTGCCCGGCGATCAGTTGTCTGTTGCTTCGAGTGGTGAGTTCAAGGTGACAAATCCTGTGCCCGGCGGTGGAGAAAGCGGTGGGCAGTTATTTAATTTGGTCAATCCTTCGCCAGTGCTAACAAGTTTGAGCCCGAATGTAGTCCAGGTTGACAGTGCTGGTCAATCGGTCACGCTAAGTGGGAATAATTTTGTAAAGGGCTCTATTGTCAACTGGAATGGTGAACAACTGCCTGCTGCTTATATTAGCGCCAGCCAGCTGGAGATCGTATTGCCCGAAGCGCTGTTGGCGAGTGATACCGATGCCGGTAACAATTGTGGTGATGATGAATGCCGCAATGTTTCAGTCAGTAATCCATCGCCGGGAGGCGGTACGTCAGGAACGGTCGAGTTCAAGATGACGGCTGTAAATCCGCAACCGCAAATTACAGAGTTTTGCCGCTCAACGGATGGTGCATGTAGCACCGTTACCGGCACGACGACGACAACAGATGGTTCAGTTAGTACTATTCAACTTACAGATGTTACGAATGGTGTTGATAATTTAGATACGGCGCTTCAGGCAAGTGGAATTGCGTTTGAGATTAAAGGGGAAGGGTTTTTAGCTAATACAACCTTCATGCTTGCTGGGCAGATTCTGACGATCGATGGCACCCCCACCGAAACTTCTGCCACCGTTAAGTTTCCTGTGGAGTATAACGATGGGGCTGCGACGTATGGGCTAACCGCAATCAACCCTCTGCCGGGTGGTGGTGCGTCTACAAATGTTGTCAACTTAAAAGTTGAAAATCCAACATTCCCGATTTTTGATGCGGCAAACGTCGTCATTGAAACGACTGATTTACTGATTGCTGGGCAAAAGGACGCCGCTACGATTACAGTGAAGCCGCCAACTGGTGAGGAATTGGTCTGTAATATACCGATAATTCTAAACTGGCAGAGTGCAAAATTCGGCGAAAGTTCAGTTCAAATTCCACCTATTTCTGGCACATGTGTTACTGGTGCTAGTGGATCTGTACAGTTTAGCGTACCGCCTAATTACTTAGAAGAATCAGGTACCTACACGGCTTGGACAGTGCAGGCTTCGCAGCCAAGCGCAACAAAAGACTTTACGGTGCAGAACTTTGACTTACAAGTATTTAGTGGAACACCTTGTACGGCAGCGAATCGCGTTGCGCATAGTGGGTCTGCTGAAGCAACGACAAATTTATTACCAGATATTACGTTAGGTTCTGTTGGTCAATATTATATTGCTATTGATCAGCTGCCAAATTCAACGCGTGAACAATTTGCCGCGCGTGCAATCAGTATGCGCGCAGGTGCTGCAAACTTTGCCGCCTTTGACAATGCGGGTCAAGCGACAGACAACTCCAAAGTTGCTGGTCAAGCGGCCAGCAATTGTATTCCTGTAAACATTTATGCAATTGGCTACTCTGGAACTGAATATGCTTCCTTTGAGCTTTCGGCAAAAGTAGAAGATACCACTAGCGCTCCACCGGTTGAAACTTTTAATACCTTTGTAAAGCGCAAGGTGTTTGTTCGGGTAATTCCGCCACAACCCGTTATCACCACGCTTGATATTCGTGACCCTAACAATCAAGAATCTGCAATTGTTCCGCCTGCTACAACAGCTGCCCAAATTCAGGTAAGCAGTAGCCATCCACTGGTTCGTGGATTGGTGGGCTATACATTTACGATTACCGGGACTGGGTTTGTAGATGCGACTGTCACAAAGGTTAAGTGCCCGAATGCGTCGGGTGGTGTGAAATATGCCACTGTTAGTGCTGTAGATGTCACCACAGACCCGACTGCGCAAGAAATAAGCGGGACATTGCCTGCAGACTGTTTCTCAAATGACTTAGAAAAGTTAACGGTTGAAAATAATGATGGTATTACCACCGCTCTTTCTGCTGACACAACAACTGTAAAGAATATTCCTGTCCCAACGATTGATAAGACTGAATTGCTAACTGGGGCTACGGTAGAGTTTTCCTCGGATGGTACGCCTGCTGGGACATCTGGCGCAATTGCATTAACGTCAAGTGGATCGCCTGCACTCACGCTTAGGCTTACTGGTACGAACTTTAGTAGCATGCCCGTGATTGCGACTTGCTCTGGTGCTGCGCCAGCTGCCACAGCAACCTCTACAGCTAGCTCTGCGACAGTCGCTACTATTACGTTGCCAGCAGATTGTATTACTGCTGACAATACAACTTTAGCATTGGAATTTGCGTTTGGTGGTGCAGGTGGGACGTTAAAAATTCCGCGTAATACGCATTCAATTGATGCGTATCAGATTGGCGATCTAGTGATTAAAAATGGCGGTGTTACATTGTTTGATGCGGCGGCCGCGACAAATATTGGCGTGCCATTATTTAGCGCAACAGGCGGCTCAACAGCTGGGCTGACATTTTCAATTGCCGGATCTGGCTTGAACGGGGCGACGGTGACATGTCCAAATCCAGCAGTTTCGACTCCAATTACGACAACTGGTAGTGGAACAATCTCAGGTACATTGCCAGCGAATTGTTTGACGGCCGCTAGTCAAAAATTGACGATAAATTTGCCTGCGCCGGTTAGCACTACTGCAACTACTGCTGCCATCGATACGGTTACAGCACCAACCGTTACCTCAGTCGCTGTAGTGAAAGCGAGTGGGGGGGCAACCACGCCTGTAAATACTTTAGATCTAAGTGTTCAGGCTGGCACGCCGGCAGACGCAACTGCTGCAACCCCCGTACCGGCTGTACCGGGCGTAGATCATAAGGTCACGATTAATGGTGCGAACTTCGGCACAGCCGGGCAGACGGTCGTGACGTGCCCTAACGGTGGAACAACCGTTGCAGAAACAGTCAACAGTGGGAAAACCAAGGTGACTATTGCTGCATTAGGGAATGCCTGCATAACGAACACTGCCAATAATGAGTTGACTATCAAGACAACGATCGGTGGTGTTGAACATACGCTGTTGGCTACTGTTGCAACGCAGGACTAACTAAACAAGTGATTTGTAAATTATGAGTAATACCTCGATTTCTGTACAACATGTTTCCCCAGATGGTGAGATTGCCTTCATTGAAGAGGCACCTCAATCTGGCCTAATTTATATTGGTGCAGCAGCAACGGATCGTATTCAGATCCAGGCGAATGGTTATGATGCTACCGTTGCTGTACTTGATGTCATTCAGCAGCCAGCGCTATTAACATGCCTAGTTGATCACTTAACCGTTTCACTTAATGGTCTTGCGCAACCGTTAGCTGCACCAATTTCAGTTACCCCTGAAGATGAGTTGAGCATTGAAGGACACACGTTGTTTGTCCTTTCATCTGGCAGTGCTGATGTCGTTGAGCGGCCAGTTGCCGTTGCCGCGCCCGTGTTAGAACCAGTGACGGATCCGACGCCAAATACACAAGATGCGGCTACCACGGGGCTGCCTGTAGAAGCTTTGCCAGAGGGGTATGACGATACAAGCTTAGGGTCAGATGAAACATCAAAGGTTATTGTCACTAGATTGCCCGAGCGGTTGTTTGAAACTGAAGTTGAGAATGAGGTCGAAATAGCTTTTACCATCACGAATGGCGGCATGTTAGTTGGTACTTTTGTGACGGAAGTTGTTGGCTTGAATCCAGATTGGATCACCATCGATAAACCGGAACTCAATTTGTTTGAGGGGCAAAAGGAAACTGTGCGAATTACAGTTACGCCAACGCGTAGTTATGAAAGCACTGCTGGCGAGGACTATTTTTCTATCTGGGTTACCTCACCGGACTATCCCGCTGAGCGCGCAATCATGTATGGGACCATTGATATTGCGCCATTCCGCGAATTTACGATTGGAGACATGTCTCCGCGCGACCAGACGATCCGCTATCGTAAAAATGCAGGCCGCGTTAAGTTCGATGTGATGAATCGTGGAAATACCGCCACTGATTTCTTGGTAAAAGGCAGTGATGGCTCTCAGGCAATTCGGTTCATGTTCCATATGGATGACGGCATGTCATATGGTGGACAAACTGAACTGCGGTTGGAACCTGGCGAAAAACAGCAGCTTGATTTAGAACTTTTACCAAAAGATCGCAAGATATTTTCTGCGCGGCGGCAGCGCCATAATTTTAATATCGGCGTTTCTATCTTAAATGGGTTAGAGCCTCCCGCAGAAAGAATGGGGCAAGCGAGCCAATCACCACTGATCGGTTTGCCGCTGATGCTATTACTTCTGTTTTGCTGTGTTGCGTTGCTTGCATACTCGTTCCGGCCTCGTATCCGTGATTTTGGTGCGATTGCAGCAGATTTTCCCGCTGAGCAGGTCTCTGATGGGAGCTTTGGTAATCCCCAAGTGGTGAATATTGGTGGGCTAGCGATGACTATTCCATCGGCGCGCAACACCGGATCTGCCGTTGAGCAAACTATTGCTGCTGGTGAAAGTGTAGAGCTTTCATGGGATGCACCGATTTTCACTCAAATTACAATTGAGCCTAATATTGGCAAAATGGAGGAGCGTAGCGGTACGGTTTCTGTTTCTCCCTTAGACACTACGGTGTATACCCTTGAGGCAAGCAACCTGATTTCAGACTTTTTGCCAAACTTGTTTGGGCAAAGTACCGAAATTCGCATTGTTGTGGAGCCAATCTTTCCCGTTGTCCGGATGACTGTTGATCGCGAAGATATCTTAGTCGGAGAAGATGTGGAGCTTGACTGGAGCGTTTCTAATGCCGACGAGGTTTTTATTGTAATTGATGGTGCTGCTGAAACTATTCCGGCGGAACAACATCGTGCAAAACGTAAAATTACATTACAAGAAGATAGCACAATAGCGATTAAGGCGATTAATCGTTATACGGATGCCAATGGCGTTTCAAAATCGACACAGATTGTTGTATCAGTGCCGACGCCAACACCGTTGCCGCCAGTTGTGTTGAATTCATTCAATGTGGAACCGGAAGTTGTAACCAAAGGTCAACCTGTAAGGCTTACTTGGAATGTAGAAGGCGCGGAAAGTGTGATTATTGAGCCTCTTGGGGAATACCCAGCGCAAGGGTCGGTAGAGGATGTTCCACAAGAAAGTTTGGCCTATGTATTAAAGGCCACGAATGGGCAACAAGAGTTGAATCCCGCCTTGCGTGAGGTCACGGTCAATTTGCCACCGACGCCAACCCCAGTGCCTGGCGCGCCAAACATCGAAATTTTCACGATTTCGCCCGATACGGTTGAAAAAGGGTCTTCTGTTTCACAAAACGTGCAACTTGCATGGTCAGTGATTAAGGGGCACTCAGATGACGAAGTAACAGTACAGATTAGTGGTGGGACGTTAGGGGTGCGTGAAGGATTGCCTTTACAAGGTAATTTGACGGTTCAGGCGACAGCAGATACGGAATTCACCCTTGAAGCAGTCAATACTGCTGATGTGAGCAAAAAATCTTCAAAAGCAGTTTCTATTAACGTCACGGTGCCCGACCCAGTTGTCACGTTATTGACGCCGAGCCTGTCAACCGCTGTTGGTGCTTCATCTTTAGAAGTAGCTGTAACGGGAAATAATTTTGTGGACGGCGCAAAGGCGCAAGTCAATGGGCAAGATCGGCCAACAGTTTTCAAGAGTGCAACTGAATTAGTAGTTACGCTACTTGCGAGTGATTTGGCGGCTGCAGCAGACCTTGAAGTTGGTGTAGTGAACCCAGAATCAGCTGGTGGGGTAGCCAGTAATACTGCTAAGGTTTCGCTGCAGCATCCAGTGCCAAGCTTGACGGCTATTAACCCCTCAAGCACAGTGTTGGACCCCGATAATGTGAATGATTATGTGATCAATATCACAGGGACTGGGTTTATTAGCCAGTCTTTGGTGATGGTAAATGGCACGCCAGTTGAGACCACTGTTGGGAGTGATAGCCAAATTAGCGCAAAAATCCCGGCGAGCTTAATGGGGAAAGCTGCTGAACTCGCGGTTGCTGTAGAAAATGCGGCTCCTGGCGGCGGCGCTTCTGCAAGCGGTAAATTCACGGTGAACAATCCAGTTCCTGAAATGTTCTCTTTTTCACCCTCTGTTGTAGATGTTGGTGATGGGCCATTAACGGTCAAGATTTTAGGGAAGAACTTTGTGTCTGATGCGATTGTGCGTTATGACGGGACGCCAGTCATTGCAAACTATGTCAGTACAGGTGTCTTGGAAATTCAATTGTTGCCTGAACAAATTTTTTATTCTGCAACGAATCACTCGTTTCTTGTTAGCAATCCAGCGCCAGGTGGTGGGAATGCAATTACCACTGCGTTAAGCCCCAGTTTATTTGTAGTAAATCGGCAAAATACAACGACGACAGTTGTGCAAGATCAATCTTTGTACAATCCTTCGCCAGCGAATGCAGTTGTTGGGGAGCCAATTACTATCAAGAGTACTGTGACAGGGGCAAATGGCAATTTGCAGCCTGAAGGTGAAGTCAAGTTCGGTTTTCAAGGTATCAATGGGATTGGGACTGTAGATGTTCCGCTGACAACCGGATCTGCGTCATACTTGTTTGCAAGTGGAGCTGCAACACGGTCTTTCAAAGTACAAGGGCAATATGTTCCAAGCACAACGCCGGAAAATTTCTTTAGCAGTTTGTCAACTGAAATTGTTGTCAACTTAGATCCTGCATACACCTCGCCTGAGGTGCGTTATAGCGTAGCCGCGATTAATAACAATGCTGCTGTCACAGAGGCAAATACACAACTGATTACTATGCACCCTGAGGCGAATTTGAATTCTACAGTTGCTCCCGATACGGGTGCTATTGTAGATGCATCATCGCAGCGGCTAAATCTCTTGTTTGATGTAGAAGGCTATGTGGATTCGGCGTTGACAGTTAGCTTTACCACGCTGAATAGTGCCGCCGCGATCAACGAAGGCAACGCATATGTGGCTTATGTATCGGGTTCATATTACTCACCTAACACCTCGATAGTACGAAGTCCAACTAATCCCGGTAGCTTGTACACAAGCCGAACATTGAACTCATCGGGGCAGGCTTCAACTTCACTCACAAATTGGCGACCTTGGTATCTAGGCCGTCAAAGTATGGATATGAAGTATGACAATACTGCGGCTGCGGCAACTGCGCTTTTCCTTGATAGTGATACTAAAGGATTTGTCTTCGGTTTGCGCGACACGCCAATTGTTTCTGTTTCTCGAGGATCAGATACGAATTATGGCGACGGCTCACAAGGCTATGAGTCTCATGGTTATTGGACACTTGATATTCAAGTACAACACCACACTCAGTCATGGATTGGTCAACCTTCATGGGGGGCACGTTATCGTGTGGTGGACAGTGGGGGATACAATACCGGTTTTACTGGCGCCGATTTACATGGCGATTTTCAAATGCGTTTTTATGACCGTGCCAACGGGACTTGGACAAATTGGTATGACCTGCACGACTATATGCATAGTTCTGACCAATCAGGGGATGAGTGCCTTGTCAGCAACATTAATTCCTCGGCTGGCACATGGACATTACAGTGCTTTTTTAGGGCACAGTGGTACGACTCTACTTATACAAGGTCAGATGGAACGACCGAGGTAATTAGCGCCTGGACCCAGTATGAAGACGTTGCAAAGCAGACGGATTTTGCATGGCGAGCCGGTCGCGATTTGCAGGTGCGTTTTGTACCACATTGGGTAAAAGCGTTGAATACGCCAGCTACAAGTCCGACAAGTAATCTTTATGAAGAATCTTGGAACGATAATTTTACGGTAACGCCGTTGCCCAGCAGTACTTCAGGGAGCTTGTCCGATTGGTTTAACATGTCAGCAGTATCGGCACAGATTGGTTGGGATTAGCAACCATTGCTCCGTTCTATAAGCCGCGTTACTGCGCTTGTTTGCTACGTATTGGTGCTTATCGGTTGTACACCAACATCTGCAGTTTATGAACTTGATGCGCTGCGACCAACTAAAACACCACGTGTTGAAGTTGGTCAAAGCGCTGCCGATAGTACACTACTTGAATTGGGCCGGGTTCAACAAAATATTTCGCTTAGCGTTGACTCTACATACTATGCCAACTACTTGGTTGGTGATACTGCACTGCCGCGTGCTTATCGCACGCTTCAGGACTTTGCGGATCCAAGTGGTGCCTACGCCAACGCGTGGTGGCTCAACGACGACGGGCAAGCGGACATGGTTGAGCTT
>JAHDBW010000252.1 GCA_020630175.1 Anaerolineales bacterium | reverse complement strand
TTTATCGAATCGGCTGAAGAACACTTAACTGTGATGATGCCGGGCTACACGCATTTGCAACATGCGCAGCCGATTACGTGGGGACATTTTATTCTTACGTATTTCTGGATGTTAGAGCGTGATATTACCCGTTTGCAAGGTGCAATGGACATGGCTTCCGCTTCACCATTGGGGTCTGCGGCCTTGGCGGGCACCGGCTTTCCGATTGATCGCGAAGCGTTAGCAGCTGATTTAGGTTTCAAGTCGGTCATTCCAAATAGCTTGGATGCCGTCTCTGACCGTGACTTTGCGTCTGATTTTCTGTATGCCAGTACGCTGCTTGGGTTACACCTCAGCCGCTTGTCTGAGCAACTGATTATTTATAGCAGCGCTGAGTTTGCGTTTGTGCGTCTTGATGATGCGTATTCGACTGGCTCGAGCTTGATGCCGCAAAAGAAAAACCCAGACACGTTGGAACTCACGCGCGGCAAAGCGGGGCGCTTGCTGGGCAACTTTGTGGGTTTGCTGACTATTTTCAAAGGGCTGCCATCCAGCGGCTATGACAAAGACTTGCAAGAAGACAAAGAGCCGCTTTTTGATACGTACGATAACTTGATGCTGATTCTGCCAGTCATGGCGGGCGTTATCCGGACAATCAACATCAATCCAAAGAAGATGGCGGCGCAGCTTGAAGCGAGCCTGTTAGCGACTGATTTAGCTGATTATTTGGTCAAGAAAGGGATGCCATTTCGTGAGGCGCATGGCGTGGTGGGGCGCGTGGTGCGGTTGGGAGAAGTCAAACAAATGCCGATTGATGCCTTGCCAATGAATGATTTGCAAACTATCAGTGATCTGTTTACCGCAGACGTTCGCGAAATTTTGGATATGTCCACTGCAACCGAACGCCGCAGCGCGATTGGCGGCACGTCTAAAGCGGCATTAGAGGCGCAGTTGGCGCAGGCAAAAGCAAAATTAGCCTAGCGCGCAGCGGGGATCCCCTTAAATCGCTGGTCTTGAACATCACACGGGCGGTAAAGGGATCCCGGCAGCGCAGAGGATTCAATACTTCAGTGTGCTGTCAAATGCTGCCGGGATGACATTTTGACTGTCGTGATAGCTAGCAGACTTGCTGTAAACAATGTTTAGCTTGCTGCGTATTCGCATCTACATTTCTTATTCTAATTAACCCAAAAGCGCTGGTCTACTTTCGTAGGCCAGCGCTTTTTTTGCACATTTCGAACTTGTTGCCCTTATGGTGACAACGAATTATCTAACTTATTCTTCTTCCGCCATTTCTGCCAGTTCGTCAGCAGAGAATGAAATTGATGACGTGCTTGTGTCTGTTTCGAGGTTGATGCCAAGCTCGAGCAGTTCTCTGTCGAGTGCTTCTACATCGATGCCTACCAAGTCAGCCTGACCGCTAACTGGAATTGCAAAGATGCCCAAAACTTCGTCGTCCACGTCTCCACCAACTTTGATGGAAGAAGATTGCGGCTGGCTAATTGTCACAGATGAAGATTCCATTGCAACATAGCCGGCCATTGCGTCGCGGCTGTTGGCGAATGCAACTGCTAAGAACAGTACACTCAATAAACCGGTCAATACGAGACTTATTTTATATCGATCGAACCATTTCATAATAAAAAATCCTGAAAAACACGTTTTCGTTCTTACACAATAAGTATATGATCTGCCAGAAACGCATTCAATTCACGAGTCGTTACAGTACTCTTTGTTTTTGGTTAGAAAAAACAGGTTGTCTTTCCGAATCGGCATGATTCGCCTTTATCCAGTCAAATTCACTAAAGTTTTAGCTTAGAGAGGCATTCGGCATAGTACTCATGGTATTAAGCGCCGAATCTTCGGTTTGGGGCTTGCTGGGGCTGTTTTAGGCTAAAAAGAGGCGAAATTTCAGGGCAGTCTACCTGCTTATACTATAATCTAACCATGCCGCCACACCGTTACACCTCGCTAGATTCTGAACTGCTCGTCAAACAATTTCGGAAGCTTGCGGTCAGAATTGAAGAGCGTTTTCCGGAATCGGGCTTGTATCGGGTGGCGTTGCAGCTCACAGAAGTGTCAGCAGACGCTGCGCATCGGATTGAAGTGATCAATGAACCCATTTGGTCGCTCCGGGCGGCGGTTGGGGTGATTGTGTTGATTATTATCGCGGTGCCGGTGGTGACGTTGAGCGCGGTACCGCTAGAAGTTGCGGGAATTACGCTACTTGATGCTATTCAGATCTTAGAGACCGGCATCAATGACCTGATCTTGCTAGGGGCGGCGCTCATCTTTCTGATTTCATTAGAGCGGCGCATCAAGCGCAATCGCACCTTGAAAGCTTTGCATGAACTGCGCTCGATTGCGCACGTCATCGACATGCATCAGTTGACGAAAGATCCGGCGCGGCTACGGAAACATTGGGTTGGCACGCCTAACTCGCCAGTGTTAAACCTGACGCCGTGGCAACTGAGCCGCTACTTTGACTATTGCAGTGAGTTACTTTCGCTGGTGGGGAAGTTGGCTGCGCTGCATGCGCAACACTTCGATGATGAAGTGCTGTTAGCGTCTGTCAATCAGTTAGAAAATCTGACCACGACACTTTGTTCTCAAATCTGGCAAAAATCGATGATTTTGCACGGCACAGTGCTAGAAGACGAAGACAATCTAGCGGCCTTATCTGCGCCTTCTAACACGCAAATTACTGACTAAAGTTGTTTCAATAGCATTTCAAAGCCATCTTCTAACATCGCATACGCGCCGTGCGCTTCATAATGATCGCGCAATTGGGCGTTGAGTCCGCCTTCGGTTCCTAAATCCACCAACATATCTGTCAGCGCGCCGGGTTCCCCCACTGGCACCGAGGTGAGGTAATTGCCAATTAGGCTGCGCAAAAATTGCTCAGACGATTTTTCATCACCCGTTTTTCCGATCAACCAAGTATTGGCGATGTGCAACTGTTTGATAATTGGCGAAAGAATTGCTTGCGCGGCAAGGTAAGACTTGAGCGCGTCTTCACTAGGTAGGGCGATGAGGTCATTGCGAGCGCCAAAGATCGCGTCTAACGTTGCGTGCGCCGGATAGACAAGTGCTGGTGAATTGCCTTTTGCAATAAACGGATACGGGATCAAGATGCTGCAGATGGTCGCTGGTGCGACGAGTGCTGGCATCTCTTCAAGATCAATGCCGACCATCACGGTAAAGACCTCTTGATGTGCTTTGAAGTTGAGCGTTGGCAACACGTCGCGTGCAGTATTTGCCATCAATCCCAAGATGATGACATCCGTTTGGTCAATAACGCCTTGATTACTGGCAATACTGACATTTTCATAGGCATTGCTCAACTGCGTTGCTTTTTCATGGTTGCGTTCAGAGACCACAATTTGGTGCCCATCTGCCACAATGCCTGTTACCATCGCGGCCGCAATTGTGCCGGTGCCAATAAATCCAATTCTCATCGTATGCTTCGCCTCATTTCTATAGATGTGTTTAGCGCGTAACGCTAGCGGTCAGAGCTGTTGTCTGATCAGACTGTATGACAGTGATTTTAGCGGGGATTGTTTGTTTGCGTTGTGACTGAACACCGCTGTTGATGACGAATACGCGCGTCTACTGCCTGAAATTCATTGCCACGCGCCATAACGGTTTGTAACAAACTTTGCGCAGTTTTATGCGGAGAATAGATACAAATCCTGTAAGATAGAGACATGGATATTACACTTTCAATTCCAGATTGGGTCACTTCAGAAATTGCTGAATTACCAACACATTTCCCAACATTAGAAGACCGAATGACGCAGGTGATTCGCTTTTCGCAGAAGAATTTTATTAATAAAACCGGCGGTCCATTTGCGGCTGGCATTTTTGAAAAAGAAAGCGGTAAATTGATCGCGATGGGCGTCAATCGCGTGGTGCCATCGAATTGTTCTTCAGCCCATGCTGAAATTATGGCGCTCTCTACCGCCCAAAAGATTTTGGGCACGTTTGACCTGGGTGGTGAGGGCTTGCCCGACCATCAGATTGTGATCAACGGCCAACCGTGTGCCATGTGCTTTGGCTCTATTCCGTGGTCGGGCGTGCGCTCCGTGGTGACAGCGGCGATGGGCTATGAAGTAGAAGCGCTGACTGGCTTTGATGAAGGGCCGGTACATCCAAACTGGATCCACGAGCTTGAAAAGCGCGGTATCGAAGTCATTACCGATGTGATGCGTGCCGAAGCCTGCACAGTGCTAGCGCAGTTTGGGCGTACTGGACAACTCGTCTATAACGGACGCTTAGGCGGCGCATAAACCACATTTGGGAGGATGAGGGATGCAACAACCACAACGTAAATTTATTGCCACAGACTTAGCGCCGTTTGCGCACTTACCGCTAGAAATGTCGGCCTTGCAAGCATTGCTAGGCACGCTGAATAGTGAAACATTTGGCAAGCAACTTGTGACAGCATTTCAGAACCGTGAACAAGGGCATTTTGAACGGGCTGTTGAAGCGATCTCTGCCGTTAAGAACGCTCAAGTTTTAGCGATTCGCAACGTTCAAGCGCTATTAGACGCCTTGAACTTCAATCCACCCAAAACCGTTATGTTTGAGAAATTTCGCCAAGTGCCGCCGCTGCAAATAGGCCTGGTTGATGGCGAAGATGTGCTGGCTTTGCTAGAGACTGTGCGCAGCGCGTTTGCTGGAAGCCTGCCGGAAATTGTGGAAGACCTGATTCAGCGTGAAACGCAGGTTGCGCTGCAACTAGATGAATTAGCCTTCTACGAAACGCGCTTGAAAGGCAAAGTTGCTGCCGCTAAAATTCAGACCCTCGAAGATGCAGTGCAAGCCAACCAGACCCAGATTTTTCAACATAAGCAATTGCTAATTACGACCATTGCGGAGACGGTGCAA
>JAHDBW010000251.1:3186-4899 GCA_020630175.1 Anaerolineales bacterium | reverse complement strand
CAACCCGCCCAAATATTGCACGGCATCAACTTTGATTGGCATAAAGTAAACGTGGCCGTTGCGGCGGCGCACAAAGTCTAAGGCGTGTTTGGCGAAGCGTCTTGAACTGGCTAATGTGGGTTCGAATGTGGCGGGAAAAATCGCGTGGTTTTGGTTGATCCAGTATTGATGCGAGCGGTCTGTTGCGACTGGGGCTAGTCCCCAGAATATTTCGACGTTTGGCAGCAAGTCGGCGTAGATTTCCATGAGCTTGATGTCAAAGAAGGGTTGTGTAAAAAGGCCGTCTGCACCAGCGGCGAGCTTTTGCTTGGCATAGTCAACCTCAGTGGCAAAACTTTGGCGGTATGGATCAAGCGCAGCATAGACGCGGACATGCGGTAATTCGCGTTTGAATTTTTGAATAAGGCCGATGCTGTCAAAATGGCGTTTTGTTTCGCCGGGACGTAGATCCCCACTGACGACTAGAACCTCAGATAGCTTGCCCGGTGCGAAACAATCGCGCATGGGCAGTGGGGCATCCGGATCTAGATCGATCGCACGGATATGGGGAATGCTATGTGGATAGTGGGCGCTTATCATTGTGCAGGCATCCCAACTGCGGGTTGGCAGGCGCACTAAGTCTGGAATATTGATCGCATTGACGCTTGGTAGCGCTGTTTTGATGCGTGTGAGCTCGGCTTGCAGGGTTGTTGTATTACGGGGAACGAGTTCAATTGAAATGCGCATCTTATTTCTTTGTATCGTCTTCTGGATCCCACAAGGGTAAATGCGTGCTGGACTTGACCTCTTCTAACAAGACGCTGGTGGTGATTTGTGCCACCCCTTGCATGGGAACAAGGCGCGTGCGGATGAAGTCTTGCAGGCCGCGCCGATTGCGGAGGGCAACTTTTAGCACATAGTCAAATTCACCGGTGAGGTGATGGCACTCTAAGACTTCCGGAATACCGCGTACATAATCTTGAAATGGTTCTAAGTAGTTGAGCTCATGCATCTGCATGCGGATGTGCACAAAGCACAGCAGATCAAACCCCATCAGGTCGCGGTCTAGAATGGCGGTGAACTGTTTGATGTGCCCGCTTTCTTCCAAGCGTTTGACGCGTGCGTGCGTTGCAGGCGGAGACAAATGCACCCGTCGCGCAAGTTCAGCATTGCTTATGCGGCTATCTTCTTGGAGTTGGCGGAGAATTTCTAAATCGATGGAATCAAGGGTCATATAAATCTACTTGCACTCAGAGTATGTTCTGTGGTGTGTAGATATTATTGCAGATTATTCGGTCAAAAGAAGATTTGGCCGAATAAATGAAAGATTTCGGAAGAATTCGGCGTGGTTTTGTAATTGCTGTGTGAAATATTCGCGCTGAAGGCTTTGGCGCGTTATTCAGTCAGAAGATTTGAAACTTAGCGGTTGTAGTGTTGATCCTTGGTATAGCTTGCACTGCCTGTTTGAATTTGACTGTGCCGTTTTGGAAACCCACTCTGTGTTCCAATCGACGCAACAATGCGGTTGATATCGTGGTTGGTCTTGATATGGTTCACCGTATCACTGAGCAGGTCTTCATAGCCGCTGGCGTCGTCTAGCGATAGGGCGGCAGCTTTACCGGGCAGGTTGCCTTGATGGCGCATAATCCCTTGCTCGCTTTGCCAAGCCATGTGCGCTGCTTGCGCGGCGTTTGGGAATACGAGCGGATTCTCCCGGATGATTTCGGCTGTGCC
>JAHDBW010000251.1:0-3086 GCA_020630175.1 Anaerolineales bacterium | reverse complement strand
GTATATTGCGTTGCGAGTTGGGCGTTGTCATCACCATCGCCGCCGGGGGCCAGTGACCAGTCGGTAGTGCCTTGATGGGCAAACACAAGTTCGCCGGTTGCCGCATGAAAGTAGGCCGTACCGTCATACCCGTGGGTTTCTTCTGAATAATCCATCAGCTTTCGCCAACCAAGGGCAACTAAACGCTCAAAAGGTGGTTCATTGCCATAACAGGCGGAGCTCATCAACGCATACGGCAGCGGTGGAATCTTTTCGATTGGCAGCGGTTTGCCGTCGGCGTGATCCGCTGTCTTGGCCGAGTATTCGGTAATTTCACCCGGAGTGACGCGCGCTTGAGCAGCATTGACGGCCTGATTGGCAAGGTTGATAACAACGGCCTGCTCTCGGCCGGCAATGCCAAGGATTTTTGCTAGCCGACTATAAATGTGTTTTGTACGGATCCAGAAGCGCGTTAGAAATGTTGTCATGCACTGATACCTTGTCAAGATTAGTTGCATGAATTCTAAACGGCTTTGTGTATTTGGCGCGTTATATGTACGTTTGAAACTGCACGTGCTACGTCAGGCGTAAGAATTTGAGGTCTATCACACCGTCTAAGGCTTGGACTTCTGCCAAAGCGGCTTTTGAGCAAGACGTATCTAAATTGATAAATGAAACGGAACGGTCGCCAGTGGCATTGCGTCCGTAGCGCCAGCCGGCAATGTTGACGTTATGCGCGCCTAAGATAGTGCCAACTTCGCCAATAATGCCGGGACGGTCGTAGTTTTCTAAGAACAGAATGTTGCCTTCTGGCCGCGCATCGACGCGAATATCACCGTACTGCACTAGCCTAATCTGATCGCCACCAAACAATACGCCTGCTAGCGTTTGTGAGCCGCCATCCCAATGCACGCGGCAAGAAATAAGGTTGGGATAATCTACCACGCGCAGACCGAGCGTTTGCTGCGTTTCAATGCCTTGATCGTGCGCTAGCATGGGGGCGTTGGCATAGGTCACGGGGCGCTTGTCCACAGGTTTGAGCATGCCCTTCAGCATGGCCGTGGCGATTGGACGCACCAAGGCTTCGAGGCCATCCCCCTGGACTTCGACTTCTAATTTACGAATACGCGCTGGGTTGGCAAGATGGCCTTGCATGCGGCCTAGTTTTTCTGCCAACAGTAAATAAGGCCGGTAATGCTTGTACGCATTGTCTTTGCCAAAGGGTAGGTTTACAAAATCGGCATAGTCGCGTTCGGCAAGCGCATCTAACACTTGGTGGGCAACTTTGAGGCTGGTGTGCTTGCGCGCTTCAATCGTGTTTTGGTTGAGGTGCGGCACAATCAATGCCTTAGGATGATTGAGCAGCGGATGGTTAGCCGCCGGTGGTTCTTGCATGAGGGTATCTAAGGCTGCACCCGCAATTTGATTGGCATCTAAACCGGCAACTAAGTCAGCTTCATTGATAAGTTCTGCATGCGAACAGTTGATGAGCCACGCAGTCTGCCGCATTTTCTGCAAGGCCTTGGTATT
This sequence comes from Anaerolineales bacterium, assembly GCA_020630175.1. GTDB lineage: Bacteria > Chloroflexota > Anaerolineae > Anaerolineales > UBA6668 > JAHDIM01. The sequence continues at coordinate 1,577 of JAHDBW010000251.1, read as the reverse complement.
GATGATGTGCTGCGTGCTGGGGGTGACGCTGACATGCAGCGAGACAATATCACTGCGGTCTAGCAACTCATTCAATGGCACGATGGTGACCTTTTCAGCACGAGCAGCTATTGGATCTGCTTGCGCGTCATAGGCTAACACTTGCATCCCGAAGGCGTTTGCCAGTTCCGCCACACGTGAACCGATCCGACCGTAGCCAATAATCCCCAAGGTGCGCCCCCGCAATTCAAAGCCGAGGGTGCCGTGTCGCTCCCAATTACCAGTGCTATGTAGCGTCAGGTAGGCTTGCGGCAACTGCCGGGCAGCCGCCAACATCATCGCTAAGGTGTGTTCCGCCACGGCTTCAATGTGAGCATCTGGCACGTGAGCCACCATAATGCCTTGCTGGGTAGCGGCTTCAATATCCACATTGTTGAGACGCGCACCCGCACGCGCAATCACTTTGAGACGGGGTGCTTTGGTTAGTAATGCGGCATCCACCACGGTTTGCGACCGCACAATCAGCGCGTCAGCCGTAGCGAGGGCGGCTTCAAAATCGGCAGGTGAATTGAACGGGCCCACCACGTTAGTGTTAGGCGTGGCCTCTAGCTGATGGCGGCCAGCAGCATCAAGATGATCAGAAATAACAATGGTATTCATAAAGGTGTGCTAGCTGCTGACGGTGGCGTCAAAAAGTGCTTTTAAGTCAGGATTTTGGAATTGAACGGTGCCGGTATTGATTTCGGTAAGGCCAGCATCAAAGGTCATTTTGGAGGCGGCCGTGTTGCCACGTTGGCCAAGCGCCAGCGGCAAAATAGCGGCTAGGCTGGGTGCGGTCAGGTAGATGGGCGATTCGCGCTGTACGCGTTCACGAGTCACCACACCGCCAAATCCAATAAAGAGATCGACATGCGGGTGTGCTTCGAAATCGCTCATGCCGTCACCAATCAACATGGCGCGGCCGGGGTGGGCGCTGCGAATTTGATCAATGACGAGGTTTTTGCCGTTGGTGCCTGCTAAGGGCGAGGTGCCAATAGACATGTAATTCGCGTTTGGGTTTTTGCCACCGGGCTGCTCCCAATAGCGCCACCATTCGCCAGCGAGCTGGTCAAACTGCATTTTTACGGCGTGAATGTGCTCGCGTGGCACGCCCAGCCATTCGCCAAAACGGCGCACAGGTTCATATAAACCACCGCTAACGATAAAAACTTTGCAGCCAGCGGTTTGCAGCGCCGAAATGACCTCGCGTGAATGGGCAATGACGTTATCGGCATAGAGCTGCGCGACTTGCTCCACTTGGGTGAGCGTGGGTTTGGAAATATCCAGCCGCTGCCCATAGACGCTTTCTAGTGGGATATCGCCTTCCATAGCGCGCTTGGTGAGCACGGCAATATCGTCTTGCTTGCCAGTAAGGCGCGCAAGTTCATCGATGCCTTCAATAGCAGCAAGGGTGCTGTCGCAGTCAAAAATAACAAGATCGGTAACGGGCCAAACGGCAGGTAATGTGTTCATGTCACCTCATGATACGGTGAGACGGTGGTTTTGGCTTTGGTTGGCATAACCGAGACAATCCGCTAGTAAATGTGCAGTTTTCCGAA
>JAHDBW010000250.1 GCA_020630175.1 Anaerolineales bacterium | reverse complement strand
GTTGGCGTTGCAGCAGGTGCTTCACTAAACCCAAAGTCCAAGGTGTGATTGTTTTGCCCAGGGCCGCCCGTGCTGAAGTTAATGACAGCATAACCACCGCTAGAGACTGAGTCATTATCGCGGATATCGCCGTTGGTAGACGCGTCTGTGTCTTCAAGCGTCACGCTAAGATCGATAACTGCATCAACGGCAGCATCATCTTCATCAATACGCAGCTCAAAGTCAGCAGTATTGAAAGTCAGTTCAGCGATGTTATACACGCCACCCGTTGACGGGCTAGCCGGTGCCGCACCACTTGAGAACACAAAGTATCCATTAGCGTCTGTGGTTGCGGTTCCAATGACGGTGTCACTCGCATCTAGCAGTTCAACGGTTGCGCCAATAACTGGCGCTTCGTCCGGATCTTGAATACCATCACGGTCTGTGTCAATCCACACATAGTTGCCAACTTCGATTGGCGCTGGGGCACAGATCAGTTCAAGATCGGTAATCCCCCCCGCCTTCCCGAAGGTGGTTGGGTCATCATTTGGAGAGAAGTAAAGTTCAAATTTTTGATCAGCGCTACCGTCTGTGTTGTCAAACCAAGCGACACCACCGGAGTCAATATCGATTGGGTCAAACACAGAAGCCAGTACTTCGCCAGACCCTGGCAATAGCGTGAGGCCACCGAGTGCAGTTTCATAGTGGTTGACGTTTGGTGTGCCACCAACAGGCGTATAGCCCAACCAGTCTTGCCAGTAGAATTCACCGGCACCGGTGGTTGTTGATGGGTCAAGACCCGCAGGCGGCCCTTCGCCAGTGTCTGCACCTGAGGTTGTTACACCGCCACAGGTTGCGTTACTTTCAAGGTTCCAGCCACCGGCACCATCTGGACAAGCACGTAAGATGTCCCCTGCGGCGTGGGTTTCATTTAAGCTGGTAGACGTGCCAGAAATATCATATTGACCATTCCCACCAGAGAAACCGGTCCGATCCATAAAGCCAAGGATCATTGCGCCAGTTTCATCAAATTGAATATCTGACAAAATTGGTTCTGGATGCTCACGGGCAAAAGTTGAATCCCATGGTTGCCACTCAGCAGCAGCAGTCCAGAGCACAAAAGATCGTGGGTAATCTAAGCCAAAGGTAAAGGCGGTTTCAAATGTGGTGCCGTTATAGCGCATTACATATGCTTCAAGATCGGCAACAGCTTGGCTGGTATATGCAGTACACACCACGCCAACATAAATTTCGCCGTCGTGGGTTTCAATTGCCCAAGATTGATATTCGTCATTTGAACAAGCGCCATCTGGATTTGGGATGGCTTTTGGCCAGCCAGCAACCAGCGTTTTGGTTGCAATATCGATAGCAAGCAGTTCATTGTCATCTGCGTTCATCACGTATAACGTGGTTTCGTCTTCTGACATATCAACATCACCCAACCCAGACTGCCCGACCATTTCATGGGCGGTAACATCGTAACTTGGTTGGTCTAAGTCGATTGGAATAAAGTCATTGCCTGCGGCTGTTGTGCGTGGATCAGTGCCCACATCAACACCGGCAAGCGTGTTCACGTCTAGCCATTGGGTGGCAGCACCAGTCGTTGGATTGATGGTGTAAATCCCACCAATACCCAGCTCGCCAAAGCCCATGTGACGGCGCATCATTGCGCCGGTAAAAATTGTATTGGTTGTCCGTTGATATGCAACACCCCAGAGCGCACCAACATCTTGCGCTTCAGTGTGCCAAATCACGTTAGTGCCAGCCGTCTGGCCTTCTGAGGTATATGGAAATGCAACAAATGCATCCATCGTTGCAGAAGTCCCTTCATCACCGGTGTTTGCCAGCCCGTCTGGGCCAAGCGGATTACCATTGACGTGACAGGCTGTCACAACAGTGGGGGTGGCACTGTCACAATATTGAGCTGGGTTATGGAAAGCAGCGTTTACTATTCCACCACCGTCTGCCACAATTTGGACACTTGTACCGCCAGCAACTGCCGGCTCTAGAAAATCTAAGCTGCCATCAGCAGGTTTTGTAAATTCAACCCGATAGGGGCCAGCAATTAGCCCATCAGCTGCATCAGAGGTACAGGCAGCAGTATCGATGCTATAGGCACCTGTGCCATCGGTAGTTGTTGTACAGAAATCACCGTCTGCGTCATAAACGCTGACAACAATCCCTGCAATACCAAGCTCTGTATTGCCAACGCTTTGTTGGTTATCAAGATTGATATCTCTGAAAACACTGCCGGAAATCAATCCAGCGGCGTGAGCAGAAAAGGTTGGCGCTATAAAAAATAAGGTCGCTACTAAAATAAATAGCTTTTTCGATGGAAATAGGGCGTGCATTAATAATCCTTGTTTCGACAAAAGTCGGCTTTTCACCCCTACAGCTTAGCGATGCGTGCCAATGGTCTAAATTTAGGAATCGTTAAGAACACCTGACTACTCAGAAAAATTTATTATCAAAAATGTAATACCGGATCAGTAATGAGGAAAGAAGAAGAAAATCTCACTATTCTTTATCTGAGGAGATAAACCTACTGTGAGAAAACAAGCGATTTAGACTATTTATCTAAGAAGAACAAAAGTACTGTGTAGCTATAAACAAAAGCGAGTTTCTAGCAGCCGGAGAATAAAGCGCAGCATACTGGTGAGATCAGAACGGAACAGTATGTTTAAGTAATGGCTAAATTATTACAAAAATGTTTATTAAGAAAAAATTTGGTTAGAAGACAATAGACAGGGCAACAGCGGCTTATTTGGGCTGAGTTTCGTCCAATAGGCCATTAGAAATCGCCCAGATTGCCAGCTGTGTGCGGTCCACAGCGTCTGTCTTGGCGATCACGCTGCTTACATAATTACGAACCGTGCCTAGGGCAAGTGACAGCGCCTCTGAAATTTGCTGATTGTTATAGCCTTTGGAAAGCAAGCGCAAAATTGAAATTTCACGTTCAGTAAAAATCTCAAACAACTGCGACTTGCGCTGCGGCGCTTGGCGGGCAATCATCTTATTGAGCATCTCTCTCAGATTAGGAACAACTTGGGCATCAAAGAAAGCGCTACCAGTATTGACCACACGGATTGCATCAATCAAATTTTCACGACCCGCATGTTTCACAATATAGCCGCTAGCCCCCGCTAAATAAGATCCAAAAACGGCATCTTCATCTGCATAGGCCGATACAATCAATACTTTTAGCGTTGGACACTGCGCCGTGAGCCGTCTAGTTGTGATGATGCCATCCATTTTCGGCATATTTAAGTCCAGCAACACAATATCTGGCTGTGCCGTATCAACGCGTGCTAAGGCTTCAGCCCCAGACAACGCTTTGCCAACAATGATGAACCTCGGGTCTGACCCCAAAATAGCAGCTAGCCCATCTAAGGCAAACTCTTGGTCATCAACTAAAAAAATACGAATTTGATCTGTATCTGTCTCTAACATGGGGGGTCAAACGTGAAATTCAATCAACACTGTTGTGCCAACATTTAACGCGCTGGTTAGCTTCAAATTACCGCCAATCATTTGAACTCTTTCTCTAAGGTTCTGAATTCCTAACGTCGCTGATGATTTAGAGTGCCCAAGATCAAATCCAATCCCGTTATCGCGAATCTCTAATTGCCAGCAATCAGCATCCAACTCGGTGAAGCGAACCCAAACATCATTTGCCTGCGCATGCTTAATGACATTTGTTAGCCCTTCTTGCACAATTCGGTAAATAGAATGTGAGCGCTCAACATTGATGCACAAGTTATCTGGAAATTCTAAATGAAATACTGTCGGTGTGCCATTGGTCTTCTTAGCTCCAAGTTTATACAATGCGTCTTGCAGTCCTAGATTTTCAACATCTGAGATTTGCAGCATTTTCAAGACATTTCGCGTCTCGTGAATGCCCTCTTGCGCAATGGATTTGGAGCGACGTAAGAAAATACGGGCTTGATCAATGTCTGAATCAATCAAACTTTCTGAGGCTTCTAACTGTAATAAGAGTAAGCTCAACGAGTTTGCCAACGTGTCATGCAACTCTTGCGAAAGCATGCTTCGTTCTTTTTCGGCAGCTAACTTATCACCCAGCGCAATCCGCTTAGCAAGCGCGTTGTTTGTCTCTTGTAATTGCTGATTGCGTAACCGTAACGCACCGGTCATATGTTGTGAAAGCAAGATAATACCAAAGCAAATCAGCAATATATAACTAAGCAATCCTTGCCCAAACAAAGCAGCATTGTATAACACTACGGCAGCCATTATTAAACTTATTGAAAACACAACTGGGAACACAATAAGTGCCCGGATGTTACACCAACTTAATACAACAAGTGGCATAACCAACATTGCGTGCATCCGCGCCATGCCTACAACAGACAGAGAAATATCGCCAATAAAGCCCTCAATATCCTGCGTGGGATACACGCCAGCGATTAGCACCCATTGCAACGCAAAATACCCTGTTGTCCATAGAATTGTTGAAAGATCTAGCCGCTTATTTAACCAATTGTCACGTCCCCCAAGACGGGCGAGACCATACCACGTAGCCGCATAAAGCACTTGCGCCCCGCGATCAATGATCTCTACGCGGCCTTCAGTAAAAATAACCAGCAGCAAGTCAATGCTCAGGACGATTAGCCAAAGTCTGTGGATCGAGACATAAAGCAAGTAAATATCAGACGGATCTCTAGCGCCATTAAGATAGCGTGCAAAGGTCTTATAAAGCGTAATAAGCGGATCTCTTTTTAAGAAAAATAATCGTTCCATTTCCAGCCAATTCCTGAGTTGCACAACCTAATCCGTCTATCAATTTACCATCCGGCATATATCATATATCTGATTTCACAATCTATTCCAATGTAACGCAGTTATTAACACATCGTCCCACATCATTTGTCTTAGAAATCAGCAAATCATACACATACCCACCGCCCCTATGCAGGTGCGAAACAT
>JAHDBW010000249.1:1559-4947 GCA_020630175.1 Anaerolineales bacterium | reverse complement strand
GGCTCAATGATGGCGTCGCCGATGTTGTAGCCAGCGGCGGCTAAGTCCGTTTGGATTGTTTCGGCTTCTAAAACGCCCATCACCCAGATTGGGTTATAAGAATCTTCGATCTTGATGCCTTGTCCGTCTGCCATTGTTACCAAAACGGTTTGGTTTGACGGCGGTGGTGGGGTGTGAATACAAGCTCCAAAATACGGCACCAATAAAAATTCAGTGATGGTATTGTCTGTGTATTCTAGCGGCGTAATAAAGCCGGGGATGCGGACGGCCACGTCGTTAAGCCCTTCATTGGCGGGCGCGTTATCAAACTCTTCTTGCATTTGAGAATACAACTCAGATGCTGCTTCTGACCCATCTTCAAATTCAGCTAGCTGTGCTGCATACTTGGCGAAAATGTCTTCCGAAGAAAAGCCGGGTGGGACTAGCCCATCCCACAGAATTTCTTGATATTCAACACCGCTAAACATGACGGGAATGCCAATGCTCGTGGCAATCTCTTCTGTGTCCGTGGCTGCTGTAGACGATGCGGTGTCTGCGGATGCACTTGTTGCGTCTGCTGCTGGGATTGGTGTGGCTGTTGGTTCTGGTGTTGACGTTGGCGCAGGCGGATTGGTTGGTGCGTCTTGACTGCTGGCTTGCGGTTCATCATTCTGGGTTGCTTCTTCCCAGTCACTTAGCGATGCGCCATATTCAACCTCTGGCGTGATGTCAAGCTCGGGCATTTCTCCGCGGAGTGGCGCGGCCGCAACTGTTGGGGCTGGCTCGGCAGTGCCGCAAGCCGTTAGCAATACGATGCTCACGAGTCCCAGCGCAAGAACAAGAAATTTACGAATATAGTTTGATAGTGTCATGATGATTATGTAATGTAAATTGCTAACCGTTTAGTTAGACCTTGACTGCTAAGCCGTCTTGTAGAGATCGCCGATACGCAATCAGCCCCGGAATCAAGCTTGCCAAAATACTAAGCAATAGAACGACTGCAAACAGCAGCCACTGTTGCGCGTCCGGTAAGCTTAGCGAGATGTTCACACCGTACCAGTCTAAAAGCAACGACTGCGACGATGCGAGTAAGGCGTATAACAACCCCATCCCCAGCGCGTAGCCAATTGAGACAATAAACACGGTCTCTAAAATGAACAGAATTAGGATGTGATATGGGTGCGCGCCCACTGCCCGTAAAACGGCCATTTCGCGGCGGCGCTCGTTTAATGTTGAAAGCAGCATGGTCAGCATTCCTAGCAGCCCGGCAATTAGCACAAAGCCTGAAATGATGAGTAGCACCTGCTCAAAGAGCACAACCGTACGCCAAAATTCGGCCAGCGTTGCACCGGGCAGGATGGCTAAGAGCGGCTCTTCGTCATATTCATTGATTGCCCGCTGTAGCCGGAAGGTCTCGATGGGATTGTTGAGGCCCACCAAGAACGCGGTAATTGCGGTCGGTTGCAGCGCTAACTTGCGGGTTTGCTCTGCGGAAAGTTCTAGCCCAGAGCGTGCGCCTTCGTTCCAATCGGCGTGAATGGCTTCGATGCCTTCTAGCGAGACATGCACGGTGCGGTCAACAGGTGTGCCGGTTTTGGCTAAGATCCCGGCCACTACAAATGGTTTGTCATCGTGGGCTGAAAATTCGGTTGAGACCAGCCCGTGCGCAATAATAATTTCGTCGCCCAGCTGATAGTTCAGCGTGCGGGCAACGTCAGCCCCGATCACTGCATCATAGAGATCGTCGAAGGGCACGCCCTGCGCAAAGGAGAGATGCTGTTTCTGCCCAAACTGATAGTGGCTAAAATAATTTGTTTGCGTGCCCATCACGCGAAAGCCACGGTGCGAATCGCCTAATGAAATTGGAATTGACCATTCCACGCCCTCAAGCGCGGCAATTTCCTCGTACGATTCCCAAGTGACATTGTTGGTGGCGTTGCCAATGTGAAAGATGCTATAAAGCAGCAAATTTGTAGGGCCAGTGCGCGCACCAACGATCAAATCCGTTTGGGAAATGGTATTGATAAAGCTGTTCTTGGCTTCTTTGCGAATCTTGTCAACGCCCAACAGCAGCGACACGCTAATGGCAATTGAAAAAATAGTCAGCAGTAAACTCAGCCGTCTGTGCCAAGCGCTTTTGATAACGATGCGAAAAAGAATCATGCCTGTGCGACCCGCGCCTGATTCAGCTGCATAAGATTAACAACCTGTGGAAAGCGCTCGGCGATTTGCTGATCATGGCTGACAAAAATCAGGGTGCTGCCTTGTTCTTCGGTCTCTTTAAAGAGTAAATCCATAAAGCGGTCACGATTGTCACTGTCCAGCGCAGATGTTGGCTCATCTGCAATCACAAGCTCTGGGTTGCCAATTAAGGCGCGCGCAACGGCTGTTCTTTGCTGTTGCCCAACACTTAGCTGGGCAACAGGTTTATTGAATAGCGCATCGGTAATACTGAGCTGGTTTAGCAAGCGACTGGCGGTAGCTGTTAAGTCGCCTGCATTTTTTCTTTTGCGTTGCGAAAATCCACACGGTAACTGCACATTTTCAATGAGTGACAGATACGGCAACAGGTTGAACTGTTGAAAGATGACGCCCAAATGGTCAGCCCGGAACTGATCGCGTTGCATGTTGCTTAGGCCTTCCAGCGCGGTGTTTAGAATGCGTACTGACCCCGAAGTTGGCACAGTGATGCCGGTGAGCAAGTTAAGCAGTGACGTTTTGCCGCTGCCGCTGGGCCCCTGAATAAAGAGGTGTTGCCCTTTATGAACAGTCAACGTGGGAATGTACAGTAAATCAGCATCTTGTTTGGGCCAGCGGAAGCGAACCTCTTGGAGCTGAATAATAGGGTCAGGCATATGTGTTGCTAGGGTGCTTGTCTTTATTTGAACAACACGATCTGATTATCGGGCGTTAGCGCTGTGGCTGATTGCGTTGTGTCTGAAATCCACTGCACGTCGATATCTTCAAAGTTGGGAAATGCCTCAAACAGGCCGCTTACGTCAAGCTCCGCAATATTTTCGGGCTGAGCACAGTCTAGGCGGTAAGTGGCGTCAATGTCTGAGTGCGTTGTTTCGTCTTGTGCGTCAGCGGTTTGGTCTGCATCTGCAACATCCGCATGAACGTCAGCCGAAACAAGTATACACTCGGCATCGGCATTGATTTGTAAGAATGCACCCGTTTCTAATGTGGCAATACTGTCTGCTAGTAAGGCTAACTCTGCGTCTGACGTCGGCGCATATTCAAAGCCTAGAATGTTGAATGCTGGGGTTTGTAATTCAATAGCAATTTCATTGTTGGCTAATGCAATCAGCAACTCAGCTGCACCGTGCTCATGCACGCCTAGCTCGCGCTTCTCGGCATGATCTTCGTCTGCGTGGTCGTCATCATGACCGTGCTCATCTTTATCTTC
>JAHDBW010000249.1:0-1459 GCA_020630175.1 Anaerolineales bacterium | reverse complement strand
TTGCGCAGCGTCATTTGTTGTAGCAGCTTCAGGTGCGACTGGGGCACAGGCAACCAAGAAAATAAGTAGCAAATAGATTGGATAGTATGGTTTCAGCATTGTTGTCTCTTATATGAACTGGCATGACTGATTACAAGGCTTTAGGCTCTGTAATGCTTGCATGAATTGATATTTAGTATCAATTGGATTTTATAACAACTATTGTAGGAATACAAAGGGCTTCAAAACAACGGTATAACACGCGTTGGTTAGAATGGGGCAATGACACTAATGCTTAGTTTTATTGTGCCCAATGCGTAATGGTTGTGACGTTCAGTTTTATACAACTGGACGGGCTTACAACTGATGTAGCTGATGATGTTTGCTAGGATAACGTTTGTAAAAACTTTACGAGGATGATAATGAAGACAAAAACATGCTTATGGCTGTGTATCGTCGCGACTTTCTTTCTTGCCGGATGCGGTCGCAATACGCCAAGTGAAACAACGGTGTTACGCGGTTCAATTGATAATTATGCGGCCTTGTTTGATGGGCTATCGCGCGTCCCAAAAGTGGAAGAGCATGGCGTAATGGTGGGTCTCCTTGATGGCGACGAGATCACCATTGCCGTGGTAGGCAATAAGACATTTACTGAAGAGACGCTATTTCAGTATGGTTCTGTCACGAAAGTTATGACAGCACAAGTCATTGCGCAGCTTGCCGTTGAAGGGGTGATTGATCTCAATGGGCCGCTAAATGAGTATTTGCCAGCGGAGTTTCAGTCCTCAAAATGGGAAAGAACCACAATTTTAGAACTCGCTTCGCACGTTGGCGGTATTCCAGGAATGCCACCGGGGTTGAGTATGGCACCAGAAGATGCGCGCACCTTTGACCACGCTGCACTTGAAGCGGCAATGGCTTCGACTCTTGTCAATAACAATAACAAGATTGCAATTTATTCGAACTATGGCTTCATCATTTTAGGGTTAGTGATTGAAGAAGCAACTGGCCTTTCGTATGCCGATGCGGTCCAAACGCGGCTCTTTGATCCGTTAGGAATGGAAACGGCTTCAGTCAAAGGGTGGGCTGGCGATGAAATTCCGCCACTGCTAAATGCAAACGGGCGCCTAACCGAGGCCGTAGATTTTGACGTAGCGGCTGGTGCGGGAGCGCTCCGTGGGTCGGTTTTGGACTTGCTTAGCTTTTTAGAGGCATCAATTCAGGCCTGTGCTGGGGATGATGTTATTGCGCAAGGGGCTTGTCTGTCGCAAAGCGCTGACTTACGCCCAAGTGATAAGCCGTCAACCTCATGGGGCTTGGGCTGGCAGTTTTTCGGAGACGATACGTTTGGGCATGGTGGTCAAATTCAAGGTGGACAGGCATTTATCATGGTCTCCCCCACAAAAGAAAAAGCGATTGTAATTGTGACCAACGCGGCAACCCAAAATATGTTTGATGGATTGGCCGGCAGTTGGGTTGG
>JAHDBW010000248.1 GCA_020630175.1 Anaerolineales bacterium | reverse complement strand
GACCATACACCCCTCATTTCTCACTCAAGAACTCCCAGAGGGTTGGCATAAACAGTGCTTTACCGCCGAATTCACCCCTCTGGGAGATAACCCAATCAAGTGCTTTCTAGGTGCCCTTTTGTGCTGGTAACACTCGTGAGTTCAGGGAATTCCTTTGGCAGGGTGTGCTGTTTCTTGCGATATTCGCGTGGGGTGACACCTGTAATGCGCTTGAATACGGTTGCAAAATGTTGGCTGGATGAAAAGCCAAGCTTATGAGCAATTTCTGTAATTGGAATGTCGGGCTGTTTGAGCAGCGTGCGTGAATGCCGAATACGCAATGAGCGGCTGTAAGAAATTGGGCTTTGCCCTACATGTTGATCAAACAATTGGAACAGTCGACTGCGGCTCAGGCCAGATTCTGCACCAAGTGCTTCCATGCTAACCGGCGTGCCATTGCTCACGCTCGTTTCAATAAAGTGAAGTAACTTGGTAAACGCTTTTGGAAAAATTGGCTGACTTGCCGGTGATTTTTCTTGCCGAATGAGTTGTACTAAAAATAAGTGCAAATATGCAGACAACACGCGTTGGCTATCTGCTTTAGGATGCCGCACTTCTGCTAGCATCAAGCTAATATAGTCAAACAGTGCACCTGCACCATGCCAATGGCGGGTGCTGATGGTTGCCAAATCGTTTTCAATCGATGGATCATAGAGCGCGCCTGCATCTACTTGCAGCCAATTGAGCGTGCAAGGCTCAACTAAATCTTGCAAGCTACCGTGCACTTCACCTGGTTTTGTTAGAAAAACAGAGCCCGGTTGCAAGGTGTATTGTTCCGATTCTACCCACCAATTGACAGTGCCATCTAGAATGAGGTGTACTTCATAGTAGTTCTCATAGTGCGGCGTGAGTCCTTCTCGCGCAACCATTTGGCGCGACGCTCCAATCGCTTTGAGCGGTGCAATTAGACAGTCTTCATTGAAGTAACGTTCGATGTTTATGCCAGCCATTACTGACTATCATCCCTTAATGTATATAAAAATACAATACACCTCTCTATAAGTTTTTTAGGTTGTAGTCTCGTAAGATTATCGCAGTTGCAGAACCCACAAAGGACAATTTGGATTTCTACACACATTAATGAAAACCTATAAACTGGCAAATACTGACCTTGAAGTTACCCGCATGGCCTACGGTACGTGGCACATTGGCGGGGATTGGGACAAAGTCCCACCGAGTGATGCTGTCCGTGATCGTGCTAAAGGCTTGATCACCGCTGCTTTAGAGCAGGGCATTACGCATATCGATCTGGCTGACATCTACACAATGGGGAAATCTGACCTTGTTGTTGGCGAAGCCTTGGCACAACATCCTGGCATTCGGGAAAAGATTGTGTTGCAAGAAAAGTGTGGCATTCAGCTTGGTGGTGATCCAGATTTTGGTCAACCACAACGCTTTGATTTCAGCGCAGCGCATATTGTGAAGTCTGTTGAAGGCAGCCTGCAACGCCTCGGCACTGACTATGTGGACATCCTTGCATTGCATCGGCCAGATGCATTGGTTGAACACGAAGAAGTAGCAAAAGCATTTGATGCACTGCATAGCTCGGGTAAAGTCCGTTATTTTGGCGTGAGCAATCACACGGCAATGCAAATCGAACTGCTCAAACGCTATGTAGATCAACCGATTGTTGTCAATCAACTCGAACTCAATTTACTCCATAATCACCTCATTAGCGATGGCATTTTGGCAAATATGTCTGGCTATGCGTATAACAACGTCACTGGCCTGCTTGACTATTGCCGCCTTAACGATATTACCGTGCAAGCATGGTCTCCAGTTGCCGGTGGACGTTTATTCAATCCGGCAGCCGATGCGCCAGACAATATCAAAGCGGCTGCGGCACTTATTGCGCAGCTTGCCGAACAATACAATGTCAGCAAAGAAGCGATTGCTTTTGCTTGGCTGCTGCGGCATCCGGCTGGTATCCAACCGATTATTGGCACATTGCGTGCTGAGCGGATTGCAACCAGCGTGCAAGCTGATACGGTCGAACTGACCCGCAAAGAGTGGTATGCCTTACTAGAAGCTGCGCGCGGCGAAAGCGTCCCTTAATTTAGGCTATTAGTTGGTTTGTTGGCAAGTTTGCTAGTGAAAACGCAATCAACCAACCAACAAGCAAACCAACTAATTAACAAACCAACTAATCTATGTCTCAAAACTCACCGCGCATCGGAAGTAAATCCTTCTTTCTGAACCCGCGCTTTGACTATATTCCGGCTAGTGATCGCTACCTGATCACAAATGGCACTCCAAAATATAAATTCAATGTGATTGGCGTTGGTATCAACGGTCAAGAGCATGTTTATGTTACGAACTTAGAAGGGCGGGCAACTATTCACGGGATCTATGATCCAAATCCGCTAAGTTTGGCTGGTGCGCAACGGGCGCATCAGTTGTTCCATCCAGATGAAACGCTAGTGGAATATGACACCTTAGAAGCAGCTTGTAATGACCCAGACGTAGATGGGCTCATTATTTGTACGCCAAACTTTACCCACTTAGACGTGGTAAAAGTCGCGGCAAAATCGGGTAAGCATATTTTGCTAGAGAAACCAATCGCGACGACCGTGCCAGATGCACACGCGATTACTGAAATTGCAGAAAACTATGGCGGTGTGTTCCAAATTGGGTTGCAATACCGTTACAAAGCAATTTACTCAGAAGCGATTTATGAAACCATGACGCGTGGCACGCTGGGCAATATCAAGACAATTAGCATCTTGGAACACCGCGCGCCATTTCTAGACAAGGTTGACCAGTGGAACAAATTTGCCGAGAACTCTGGCGATACGCTGGTTGAAAAATGCTGTCACTACTTTGATTTGTTCAATTTATTTGCGCAATCACGGCCGGTTTCGGTATACGCCTCAGGCGGCATGGATGTCAACTTCTTAGATTTTGAAAAAGACGGCAAAAAATCGGACATTATGGACAATGCCATGGTGATCGTAAACTATGAAAATGGCGTGCGTGCCAATTTCAACCTGTGTATGTTTGCGCCAATGTTCCATGAAGAATTGGTGCTGTGTGGTGATAATGGACGTCTCAAAGCTTGGGAAAACGAAGACTTCTTGCCGAGTTCTGGGCCATCCACGCACTTAGAAATCATGGCTAACGATGACCAACCATCGCGCCGCATGACGCCAAGTTACCCAGAAATTATCCAAAATAGCGGGCACCATGGCGCGACGTATTACGAGCACGTCAACTTTGTGAATAACATTGAAGGTAAGCCGACAACGACCGCCACTGCCCAAGATGGATTGTGGTCAATTATCGTGACGGCTGCCGCTCAAGAATCAATCAAACAAAATGCTGTTGTAGATATCAACGACTATCTTGCCAGCCTAAACCTGGACCTCTAAATGCCTGCTGTTTCAATCCGTTCTCCTCATCTTGATGGCGCTGAAGTTGCTTGGTTCGCGCCTATTTGTAGTGACGACTACGAATATTTAGGAGTTCCTGACTCAGCGTATAAGTCCAACTACGCCAATACTTCAGAAATATTGCTGACCGCAGATAAGCTCGGCTATCGCAATATTTTGTGCCCATCGTCTTACCAAGTCGGGCAAGATACGCTGACCTTTGCGTCAGCGGTTGCGCCTGCCACTGAAAATATCAACTTGCTAGCCGCTGTGCGCTGTGGGGAAGTTCACCCGCCAATGTTGGCGCGCGCCATTGCCACGTTAGATCACATCTTAGAAGGGCGATTGACAATCAACATCATTTCGTCCAATTTGCCGGGCGAAGATCTTGACTCTGCTAGCCGCTATCAACGATCACGAGAAGTGATTGAGATCCTCAAGCAAGCATGGACGCAAGACGAAATTGATTTCCAAGGCGATTTTTATAACCTCAAACTCAAGACAACTGATCCGGTAAAACCATATCAGCAAAATGGTGGGCCGTTGCTCTACTTTGGTGGTTACTCACCGCCGGGCAAAGATTTGTGCGCCGAACACTGTGACGTTTATCTCATGTGGCCAGACACAGAAGAAAACTTGCTGGGGCATATGACAGATATGAGCGCGCGTGCTGCGGCATACGGGCGCAAGGTTGACTTTGGTTTACGGGTACATATGATTGTGCGTGAAACTGAAGCCGAAGCGCGTGCAGCCGCAAAACGGTTAGTCTCAAAATTAGATGATGCGTTCGGCGCTGAAATTCGTAATCGGGCGCTGGATGCCAAGACATTAGGCGTTGCGCTACAGGCCGAAGCCCGCGAAAACTCAGATGAAGACGGGTTTGTTGAACCGCACTTATGGACAGGTGTTGGTCGCGCACGCTCTGGCTGTGGCGCGGCAATTGTTGGCAACCCTGACCAAGTTGTCGAAAAAATTCAACGCTATATGGATATGGGTATGCGGGCCTTTATCTTTTCTGGTTATCCGCATTTACAGGAATGTGAGCTGTTTGCCAAGCACGTGTTGCCGCGGCTTAAAACAATCTCATTGCCTGAAGAACAGGGGCGTAACCCTACAGAAACGCCCCTGACCCCACTGGGGCTAGGAGAAAGACAGTAGTCGATTGGACTTGTGAACTATCGCATTTGGGTGTAAAAATAACTGAAAACTAACACTCTGATTTGTCGAATCGATTTTGTTGTTTATAAAGGGATTATTAGTTCCCTTTAGATTGTGATGTTTGTTTTAGCTATATAGGAGAAGAACTATGAAAATGAACAAACTCGTATTGCTTTTGAGCGCTTTGGTGCTTGGAGCATTTGTGCTAACTGCGTGTAGCAGTGACGCACAAGAGGCAGTTAACGAAGCCGTACAAGAAGTGGCAGAAGATGTCGCGGAAGTTGCAGAAGACGTGGCTGACTCTGGCGAAGCTGAAGAAGTCGTCGAAGAAGAAGTCATGGAAGAAATGACTTGTGAAGACGCAATTGGTTGTGTGGAAGTTGCCGCTGGCGACCCAATCCGCAT
>JAHDBW010000025.1 GCA_020630175.1 Anaerolineales bacterium | reverse complement strand
ATTGCTCGGCATCTAATCCCGCACAAGCGTCTATCAAGAGCAGGTTTGACCAGCGATTATGGTTGAAATAAATTGCTAAGGGATGGGTTGCGTCTGTCATTTGGACCTCTCCGTTTTAGTTATTCCACTCTAATTTGAGCCGGCTACGCGTGACGCCGTCTAGCGAGGTGTACATGTATGTCACCCCTTCAGTAATTACAAGGTCAGCATGCCCCACGCCAATATTGCCTGGTGGGTCAATGAGAATTGGGTTCCCATCAAACACGTCCCATTGCGAATCAAGGCTGCGGGAACGCGCTAAGCCAAGGCCAAATTGCGTGTCACCCGGTTCGCCCGCTGCTGGGCCGCGCACACCTTCAAACAGCATGTAATAGTGCCGACCAGTTTTGACAACTTCAGAAGAGGTCAGCGTGCGGAATCCATAGAATGGTTCTGTGCCAACGCCTGTTTCATCAAGTGGGCCGTAGTCATCGACGGCGCTGAAGAGTGGGTTATTTTTACAATGCGCATATTCAGCCACGCTGCCGCCCAGCGGCACGGTGTAGCAGCCTAAGCTGGCTGGATTTTTACCAAGGCCAAGAAAAATGTAGATGGTTTCATCTTCAATATAGACGCCCGGCGGCCCGCCTGCTAAACAGTCATAGTCGCTTTCGACGTGCGGATGGTCGCCAACTTCCATTACGTCATCACAGGGCGCAAAGTCTGTATACCAAACGCCTGTTTGGGGGATATGGTCAGCATTAGACCAATTGATGCCATCATCGGAGGTGCGCAGACGCGTCATTGCACCAAATTCATAGACCATCGCCCAGTCATCACCATCATTGGCTAAGCGGGGATATTGCTGTTGGTCTGTGTTGTCTACCAGCCGTTCACACGGGCAAGCATTACACTCAAACATACACGTGGGTGGTGAGGTCTGTGGCGCAAAGGATTGTCCCGCATCGGTGCTTTCATAAATTACAACGCAGCCGGGAAATTCAACGGGCGCACCACAACTATCAACAGTTCCAGCAGACCGATCACTGGCATGGACGTAAGACCACCAAGCGCCGTCTGGCTGAATGATGGTTTCAGATTCGCCCATGGGTAACCCTGTGTCTGGAATGTCAACTTCAAATGTGGCCTTACCACTCCAAAAGTCGTCTAAGGTGGGAGGACCGGTGCGTACGGTACACGTAGGCAACCAGAATGAAATCGCGCATAATACGCTTAGGAAATAGAATTGTTTGATCACGCTGCTAATGTTACATTAACAGCGTGCAATTATCACCGTATTCTCAACCACCGACAAAGATGAAAGTCACCAAACTTATTGCAGGGTCTTTATTTCTTTTAGCTGTTCTTGCCTCACTAGGTGCCTTCTGGGCAGACTATGAATCAACCTCTTGGGCGCAGCTATTCAAAATTAGCAACCTGTTATCGATCTCGTTTTTCACGCTGTTCTTCTTTATTTTTTTCTTGTTAGCTTACCTAATTGGGCAACGTCTTGTTGGCCGTGTTCGCAAAATGAGAATATCTTCTAAAGAAGAAAACTAACCACTAGATCATCTGTTGATCTTAAGTGTTGAGCCATCTTGCACCCGCACCTTCATCGTCGCATCCTCAACACCGTTTTTGCTGAACATTTTTCAACGGCTGAATTACGCGTGATGGCTTGGGCAAATATGCTTCAAGATCGGCCACGCAACCAAATCGGGCGGGGCTATATTCATTTTGATGACAGCCTTTTTGCCGAAGCAGAAGCGTATATCGCAGCGGAGCGGGCGCGTGTCTTTACAGCGCTAAGCCAAGGCCGCCGCCGGGCTGCTCTCCGCGCCTTTGGCCGTTTACTTCACACCCGGCAAGATTTCTACTCACATTCCACTTGGTTACATGATTGGGGCGCAACCGTGCCTGATCTTGCGACACAACCAGCCGACGCCGTGCCGCTGTGTCTAGATTCACGCAACTATCCAAATTTGATTTCTGGCAACGGTGGGCTGGTGTGGTTTGTGTTGTGGCGCTTACCGCTTTTTGGGCGCTGGATTAAAGCAAACTATCCCCCTGCGCCAGATACGCACGAGGTGCTCAACTTAGATGGCCCAGAGCGCGGCCCCTTGTTTGCGTTCTCTTATAACGCCGCGCTACGGCATACGGTTGTGGAGTGGGAGTTGGTGCAAGATGCGTTTCTAGTGGAACGCTAGCTCGCTTTTGGAAAGAGCCGAATACCCGCTACGTGCCAAGCGTTATGGGTAAAGGCATAGCGCGAGCGAACCTCTAACGCCACAAACACGCGGTCGCGTTTTGGCGTAAAGTCTAGCGCTAACGTTGCCGGATCGCCCGGTGCAAAGTCTTGCCCAAGCAGATAGAGCCGCTCGTCTTTACGGCGACCATAATGGGCAGAAAGCCATACTTCACCCGCATCTACCTGATGCGGATAGCGGCGAATGCCACCTTCTAATAAATCTACAATTGGGTCTGCCAGCAGGTCCACTTCTAACGTGTATTTTGTGCCAGTCTCTAGCTTGAGTTTTTGCCACATTTTCCACCACAGCCCACGCCATGAGCCATACACCCGAAACGTATGCGAATACCCTTTATCAAAGGCAATTGCATCATCCTCACGGGCCATATCAGACGTAATAACGTTTGCCCGCGGTGGCTGCCATTCTTCTGTCTGGCGGCTAATGGATGGCGTTGTGGCGCTAGCAAACCAGAATTCCCAAGCGGTTGGTACGCGCAGTTCTGGCAGCAGCGTTTTTGGCAAATAGGTCGCTTGGGTAAACGCCCCATTGCGTAGATTTGCGGTGAGTTCAGCAGTGTTGACCTTGAGCGGCGCAGCTGCTGGTGCCTCTGTAACCGTGGCTGTGTCTAATTCTGCTGGAATGTCCGGCTCTGATTGGGCTAAGCCAAGTTGATGTAACCCCGGCTCTTCTAAGAACCAACCGGTATTGACAAGTCCCCGACGGCCACGCAGTTCAATAGTGATTTGTGCCGCGGATTTGGTCGCGATGAAGTCAAGCGCTAACGTTGTGTAAGTGCCAACATGCACATCTTTGCTGGTAATCCAGCCGCTATCAAAAACGTCTTCGCCAGCTTCGACCAGTAAACGGTGTTCGCCTGCGAGATCATCCTGCGCCATGACTTGGCCAGTGGCATCGAATGATTTGACTAAGCGCGGCAACACATTGACATCAAAACGATACGGTTGCCCAACCTTTAGGTTGCGTACTTTTTGGCTCAGGCGTAACCAAATCGGATGCCACGCGCCGCCCAAATGCAACACGTGTGAAGACTCGCGAAAGATCCCCGTTTGCTCAAATGGTGACGGTTCGCCATTCCGATAAGCACGCGTTTCTGGCACGCCCCACGGATGGTCTTGGCCTGCTAACTTGCCTAAAGATTCAGATGCAAACCATAAGTTCCAATCGTTTGGAACAGAGATCGCATCATCGGTAATATCATAAGACCCCGCCGAGAAGTCATAATTGACTAAGAGATTTTGGCCTAGGGCCACATAGTCAGCCGGAATATCGGGCTGCGCAGAGGCAATTGCGGGTGGATCGTCTACTGGCTCCGATTCTGGCGTGGCTTCTGCGTCCGCTGCGTCTGGCACGGCACTTTCTACCGCGTCAGTTCCACGGACGGGCGTTAGCAATTCGGCCGTGTCGTTTGCGCTGGCGTCGTCTTCAACGAACTCAGCTTCCGCTACGGGCGTGTCTGCTTCTGCTTCAACGTCTAAGGTTGTCACCACTTCAGCCCCATGCGATAGCAGGTCTGTTTCAAACAGCGAGTCGGCCGAATCGGCACTCATATCAATATCGACCATTTCAGTCCCGTCATCATCTAAGAACTCGGTTGCTTGACGCGAGTCGCTTAGGAAGTCTGGCACTTCATAGTCTGCAATGGCTTCGGTTGTGGTGATGGTTTTAGACGGTGGCGGCGCATTATCATCCATAAAAGGCGACCGGACCGGTTCTTCTGCAATTGGGTCGGCTGGCTCTGGCGATGCCGGTTCTGCTGGCGGTGTCGCTTCACCCGCGGGCGTAATCGGGACATACGGCTGTGTCGCGTCCGGATTGCTTGGTTCAGCAGCGTCTAGTTTATTTTTGTGACGGGCTTGTGTATTTGCAATGTCTTGGTCACCCAGCACAAAATCGGGCTGTGGCGTCACCATAAACAGCTCATCGTCTTTTATGTATTCCGGCACGTTATCCACGCCTAAGAAATCATAAAAATCATCGTCTGAGCTATCGTCATCGTCTATCTCAGGGTCTAGATCAACAGGCTGCGTGCGGGCGTTTTCGCTTAGCACTTCCATGCTGGCCTCTAGCGCGTCGTCGGTTAGCGGTTGCGTTTCGCCCGTTTTCAAAAAGTCGGGCAATTCTTCTGGACGCGAGATCGGTACGAATTTGTCTAAATTTTCTGGACGGAATTCACCGCGGACGTGCGTGTCTTGGACAAAAGATTCAACGCGCAGATAGGCGGTTAGGTAATCTACAACAGCCGTACCGCCAATGTCATACTCTTTGACCGGCGACTCGTCTTGAATGCCAATTCCAAACACCACAGCACCCACAATGTTGGGGTCAAGCCGCAGTTGCATGTCGTACCATTTCAATTGTTCAGCGTAGTAACGGTGCGCATTGCGCTGTGGTTTACGCCAGTAATCAATCGGATCTGAGCGGCCATCCCAACGGTCCCACCAGCTGGCATTTGCCCGCCAGTCACCGGGATTGTCATCCATTGAGATAAATGGGGCATCCCCAAGACCACATTCAGTAATGGCAATTTTTAGCTTTTGCATGTCGCCTGGTAGCAACACGTCATCTAACAGCTTGCGATAGCGTAACGTTGCCCAGCCCGACTCGCCTTCATCCGTGTCATCGGGCTGATACATGCCAGAGCCCCACCACATCCACGGTGAGGTGTATTCATGTAGCCCTAAGATGCTATCTGTCCAGACGCAGGCTTCAATGGCTTCTACAAAGTGCGGCCATAAGGGGAGGTCTGGTTGCCCAGTGCCAAAGTTCCCCACAACTGCACGGAAGCCTTCTTCACGTAGTAAATACATGCGCGCGATTTCAAATTTGGAATACCACTCCATCTGAGATGCAGTTTTCCAGCGCGGTTCATGCGGGCCTTCCCAATATTTTATGGCTGAGTTAGCTAAGTACGTGGCAAGGTGTAAGTCGTGGAATAAACGGGCGGCAACTTCTGGGGCCATGCCGCGTTCAAAGTAATGTTCTGCCCGCCATAAGGTCCCTTCTTCATCACGCGCAGTAATACCGCCAATTAGCAGAACATCAGGGTAACGCTCTACAATTTCTGCAGCTTGAGAAAAATCATCGACAAGCTTAATAATGCTCGCACCCGCTTCTAAAAAGTCGAATGTAGAGGCATCAGCAGCAAGTAAACAGGGGCCTAATTTAGACGGCATGTCTAGATTATACAGTTTTGCAGCACCGGAAGTGAAGCAGGAAACCTAACCAATGTTGAAGAACTTAAAAATTCATACCGTCTACAAACAATCCGATGACGCTCGCTTTACTTCAATCGGGACTTAATCTGCAAAACTACGGCGCAAATCTGAGACTGCGCCGTAGTTAATGCGGATTAGCGGGTTGTTGACAATTGCGTTTCGCGCAAATAGAGGTACAGCGGCACAGCCAATGAAAAGCCAACCATTAAGGCTGGAAACATAAGCCACCAACGTTTGATGGCATTGCGTTGTGCATCAATTGTGGCCCAAACTAGAAACGAAAGCCCAGCAATCGATAAATCAGCTAACACGCCCCTAACGCTATTATTGGCCGACCATGAGCTAAAGAATTCACTCATGCTGTGCCCGTCAACAATTAGGTATTGGCCAAAGTAATACCACGGCAATGCGGTGCCAAGCACCATGAGACCTAAATAAACGTATTTCATCGGTAGTTTATAAGCGCTTGCGCAGCAGCCACCATTGCCACGCGATGAAAAAGATAAGCGCCGCAGTGCCCAGCATAGAGATCCAGCCCAAGATGCCCAGCTCTAAGTTACCAAACAGCGGTGCTAGCAAGAGCAAATCGCCATTGAGTGCCAAGATCACAGCCGCAGCAGTTGCCATCCCCTTTGTATAGGTGGCGTTCCAGATAGAAAGCAGCCAAATGCCAAACACGAGCCAAATTGCGCCTACAATGCGCAGCCACATTGGCGTTACCCGCCCAAGCTGCAAGACATTGATAAGCAGGTCGGGCACGCCCAACATTAGCGCCCCGCTTGTGACGGTGATGATGGCATCAAAGCGGAACAATTTTCGTAAGTTTTCATTAGACATAAGAATTCTCCTTAGGAACTCGCGGTGTAGTGTTGCAAATGACTTGCATGCCATAGTTTTAGCCCACACCGCACTGCCATTGGTAGTTGTTTTACTGCCAAACGCTGCCAATTTCCCTGCCAAACCAGCAGTACGGGTCTATTATGCTTTGTAGCTGTCCCATAAATCTTGCGCAAGTACGCGGGCGGCGGTTGTTTGCCAGTTATACAGCGTGCGCTCAGGCACATCAGCGCGGAACCACGCAAGCACTGCTTGATAGTCCGCTTCAGTTTCTGGCGCAATGCCACGGCGGCTATGCGGTTTTAGCCCCACAACATACGGGTAGTAGAGCACGTTATAGTGTCGCCAAGCAGTATTTTGATCAAAGGTATCTGTTGTGTTTGGCTTGAGATTTTGAATACGCTGCTGCAATTCGTCCCGCAGTGCTTGCGCTTTTTCTAATGGCGAGGTGCCACCTAACTGCGGTAAGTCTAGCAAAGGCGAGGCCGCCAAACGCGGCAAGTTGTTGAGGTCAGACAAAGCCCGGCGCACAATCTTAGCGAACTGCTCAAAGTCATCAGCGGGCAAGCTGGAAATAGACTTCCGCGCAACTGCGGCCTCTAGCGCACGCAGTTGCGTGCGGTCTACATCTGAAACCGGATACAGCAATCGATCCAGCGTGGATTGCAGCACGTCTGAAAATTGGAATAGCACAATGACAGTTGTAATCAGCGCCAGCAGCGTTGGAAAGGCAATTTGCGGTACGTCTTGCCACACCAGCGTGATAACAATCACTTGGATTACGATCAGCGCAATAACGCCAAACGTTTGCACAAAAGCACGTAACAATTCCGGTAGAAATTTGGTGCCAGTTTCAAAGGCGTCTAGCGCGGCAATCACCACGCCCAGAATGATCATATCGCCTGCAATTGCTGGCCAAACCCACAATGGCGCCAGTTGCCCCAACGGGTAAAACAGTAACAGCGCAGAGCAAGCCAAGCCCACTGCCGCAATAATCAACCAGCCAAACACGCGCTGCCGCTGATGCCAATATTCAATCACCACTGCCAAGAATGAAGATAAAATCAGCACAATATGAAAAGCCGCATAGACCGCGTAATAGGGACCACGACCTTGGTTTGCAAAGTCAATAATAAAATCGGTTCCGACGGTTAGGCCTGCAAAGAAGAGGCTAAACGGCACTAAGCCTTTGCGCCACAGTTTTGCCCAGTCATAGGGTTGATGTTGAAAGGGGAGATGTTCAATTGCGCCAATCCAAAAGACGCTTGTAAATAGCCAGATTGGCCACACTAAGCGCAATGTAAATTCAGCTGGCGGGGTTTCTGCCAATTGCCAGACCAATTGCATTGCGATGATAAACGCGTACAAGATCAGCGCAATGCCAGCGAGGCGGGCTGGCTGGAACTGCTGCCCACGCCGGAATACATACAAGCCAAGCCACAGACTTAGCGCAAAGGCCAGTAATTGAAACCAAAGAATGAGCATGCCCCAATGCTACGCTAGAAATTGGATTTTGTGCGTAATCAAAATGAGGCCGTGGCAACCTGTTGGGCACCCTGACCGCATGTGTGCTCTATTTCTTTTCGTTCTTCGCTAGCCAGCGGCGGCCAACTTCTGGCAGCTGCTTCAGCGTGCCATCCCAGCGATAGACGTCTGGGAGTGATTTGAGGAAGCGCGCACCATAGCCTTTGGTTAGGACACGCTTGTCAAAGATAACCACTAGACCGTGATCATTTTGCGTCCGAATCAGCCGCCCAAACCCTTGCCGGAAGCGCAGAATAGCCTCTGGCACAGAGTAGTCTGCAAACGAGTTATCAAAGGTCTCGCTACGTGCGGCAATAATTGGATCGGTTGGCACGTCAAACGGCAGCTTGGCAATTGCCACGCAGGCCAAATCATCACCGGGGATATCAACGCCTTCCCAAAAGCTACGCGTGCCCATCAACACCGCTTTATCTGCGGCTTGGAACATTTCAACTAACTGATGCCGTGAAGCACCCACCGTCTGATCGTAAACATCAATGCCCGCGGCTTCTAAATCTTTGCGGATGGCTTTAGACGTGTCGCGTAGGTGCGAATAGGCCGTAAACAATACCAGCGCCCGCCCTTCTGTTGCGAGCAATAACTCCCGCAGACCGTCTTCTAGCGCTTGTTGATAGCCGCGCCGATCGCGGGGTTCAGGGATATCTTTCGGCACGGTCACTAACGCATGCGACTTATAGTCAAATGGTGACCCAACAGAGAAATTCTTGACGCGTTCATCTGCCGCGAGGCGTTCGCGGATGTAATCAAACTCACCGGCGGTGGTCATTGTGGCGCTTGTCAATACAACCGACGCTTTGGTTTCCCATAGGCTGGCTTTGATTAGCGGCCCAACGTTGAGCGGCGCAGCATTAAGCGCTAAGCGGCGCCCATCATCTGACATTTCTAGCCAGTAGATGCGGTTTTCATCAGGCTTGATTACCAACCCTTGCATGGCTGTTGCAAAATCATCCAGATAGCGCATGTGGCTATTCACCGAAAGCTGCATATCTTCCCGGTCTTCAATATCGTATTGCTCTAGCTCTTCAAGCGCCTTAATGATGTGCGTCAGATACTCAAACACCGGCTTGAGCATGGTCTCGAAATTTTCCCAAGCGAGCTTTACATCTTGCCAGTCTTCTGTCTCACGCTGTTTTTCTACAATGCGGATTTTTTCATCGTAACCTGACGCCTGCCCGTGGGCATGGAAATTGAAGAAATCTTTGACCGTCTGGAAGAAATTCCCACTGTGGATCATGCCCGCAGAAATTGCGTTATAGGCTTTATTGACCGTGTCATTAACAGCCGCATACTTTTCTGGCGGCGCAGCAGTCATCAGATTGGTCAAAATCCGCCCTAACAAGCCCGTGCTAGGGCCGCCAAGATCACGGATGTGGCGTTCAAAATCGCCTTGCCGCCCTTGGAAGCTTAGCCCGTCTGTTGTGGCGGCTTCTAGGTGATGGGCTTCATCTACCACCAAGTAGTTGTATTCTGGCAGCACGCGGCTTTCAGAGGCAACATCGGCCAAAAGCAAGGCGTGGTTGACGATAATCACGTGCGCATTTTCAGCAGTCTTGCGCGTGCGGTGGAAAGGGCAAATACCCGCCATTTCAACTGAACAGCGCTCTGTTGTACAGCCTTCATCTTCGGCTGACATACGGCCCCACGCTTCGCGTTCACCGGGGCCAAACAAGCGAATTTCAGTGCGGTCGCCAGTTTCTGTCATCGGCAGCCACTTGAGCATCCGCGCTAACAAACGCATTTCATCTGCGTTGCGCGGGCCTCTTGCGCGCAGCTGATTGAAGCGCCGTGGACAAATATAGTTAGAGCGCCCTTTTAGCAGCGCGCTAATAAATGGTATCCCTAATGCATCGCGCAGCATAGGTAAATCTTTTTTGATCAGCTGATCTTGCAGGTTGATGGTGTTGGTTGAAATCACCACCCGGTGCTCGTTTTTCCAAGCCCATTCAATTGATGGCGTGAGATACGCCATACTCTTGCCGGTCCCGGTAGCCGCTTCAGCAATCAGGTGCTCCGTATTTGAAAACGCGGTGGCCACCTGCTGCATCATTTCAACTTGTTGGGCGCGGAACTCATAGCGCGGCAAGGCTTGTGCAAAGGTTCCATCCGGCACAAAGTGATGTGTCAATGCGTCTAGGTCAAGCGGTTCGGGCACTTCGGCTGCGCGTAATGCGCGACCGGGGATTTCTTTATCATCAAATAACGGAATGCCCGTCACCGCATTAGACGCCGCGCCGCGCGCAACAGAGCGGTCGTCACGCGTGCGCAAGGCTTCTTGGAAGGCGTACGCGCCATCCCAGTCATCTACATTGCGGCTCAGATTGACAATTTCGGCTAACACCTCTAACGGCAACTGTTGAATTTGCTCGTACAGCGTCCAATAGACTTGGTGGGTCAGCAGCGCATCATCTAATGCCCGGTGGTGCTGGTTAGCTTCGGGCATTTCAATTTTCAGGTAACGCCCCAGCGCGCCGAGGTTATAACGCCCGGCTTGCGGCAGCATAATAGTTGCAAGGTCAAAGGTATCTGCAACGGAGTTTAGGCTGAGATATTGCGGCAAGAAGCTCAGGTCAAAGCGGATATTTTGGCCAACAATCACGCTGTTGCCAATAAAATCGACCACGTCTGGCAGCACATCTTTGAATTTAGGCTGCTTCATGACCATCATGTCAGTGATGCCCGTCAATTCAATAATGTCTGGCGGGATCTTTCGGCCAGGATTCACTAGCTGCTGATAGGTCTCTAAAACTTGACCGTCCTTAAAGCGCACAATCCCAATTTCAGTGATGGCATGACTTTTGGAGTCGAGGCCAGTTGTTTCAAGATCAAGGGAGACGTAAGTGGTCATGGGCAAAGAAATTTCAGAACTACAAAAAACAATTTTGGAACGTTTATTCTATCACTGATCAAGTAACAAATCACACAGGCTGCATGGTAGACTTTGCAACACATGAAACCTTTGCACATCTCTGGATTCACGCGTTGGCTTGCTGTCCTATCGTTCCTATTTATTGCAGTATTAGCACTTGATATCTTTCCTGCATTACGTGGCCCACAGGGCTTAGAAGAATGGCGCTGGCGTTATCAGGTGCCAGAACAATGGATCAGTATCTGGTTACTACCAAGCGTGGTTTTACTAGCGACGCTTTTAGCTTTGGCTGCAGCGTTTCAAAAAAACAAAATCAATAGCTGGCTGTTTGTACTCTTAGGAAGCGCAAACACATACCTATTGCGGTTGGCGTTACATTCCGCCACGCCAGATGGCAATCAATGGATTTCTCGCACGCTAAATCCAGCCTACTTCAGTTACTTCGTCCCTGCGACCAAAATTGACAATCTATCTCAATTTCTATCGAGTTTCGCCACAACTACACCTGCTTTTGCCGAAGACAGCACCTTTTATAGGGTCTGGACACATCCGCCCGGCAATATCTCATTTTTATACTACTGGCAGCGCCTATTTGAGAACTTGCCGTTTGTAGGCCGAGTTGGGGACGCTATTCGCAATCATATGAATACGGATTGGCTAGCGCTATATACGGACACCGATATTGCTGCCGGTTTCGCCATTTCTTTACTAATCCCATTAATTAGCAGCTGTGTGTTTGCTGGCGTATTTTGGCTCACAAATGAATGGACTGATTCTAAAAACACGGCCATTATTGCGGCAGTTTTATGGGCCTTGGTGCCGGCCCATATCATCTTCACGCCTGTTATTGATGATCTATACACAGCCGAATTTGTCCTAACACTGTGTATAGGCTGGTTGGCTATCAAATCTCAGCGCAATTGGCTTTTCATTGCAGCTGGCTTGCTAGTTGGGCTGATGCTCTACCAATCGCTAAGCGCAGCGTTAGCGCTAATCGTTGTGGGGATATTCTTAGTCTTTGTCAGTGTGGGAAAAACAGCAGCGACAGGGCAAGATCTAACCGCTATTGTGCGTAAGGGTGTTGTCGTAAGCCTTTTATTTGGACTAGGCGTGCTGGCCTTTTGGCTCATTTTTTCAACCGCCTACGGCATCTCTAGCGTCGCAATCGTCCAAAAAAATCTCAGCCAATATGATGCGCTTGTCAGATCCCTATTTTGGGCGCGCATTTATCTGTTTTGGGACATTCTTATGTTCGTTGGGGCGCCGCTTGCCTTGCTCTTTTTCAAGGCGATTTGGGATTTACAACAAACAAGCCGCACGTTTAGTGCACTAAGCGTGGCACCCACTAGTATCTTGCTGGCCGTTATAATCGGCTTCGCTATTCTGATTATGCTAGGCAGCCCACGTGGCGAAGCGGCAAGAATCTTGATTTATATTTATCCACTATTTGCAATTATTGCAGCACAAGCTTATACACTCCCCACAAATAAAAATGGGCTCTATATCATTGCACCTATCTTGTTTGTACAAACACTCATGATGCAATTGTTCTGGCAGGTGTATCACTAGTCCCAGCGCTAAAAATTATTGCTTCAAGTGCGACATAACATCGCCTTTGCCTTTCTTAGCAACGTTATCGCCATCTAGGCGCAAGCTGATGATGGTACTACTACTATCTGGTCGCATGGAAACGCCATAGACTGTATCCGCCGCTTCTACGGTGTTGCGGTTGTGCGTAATCACCAAGAATTGGATCTTGTGGCTAAGCTCAGACAGCATATCGCGGAAGCGCCCAACGTTACTTTCATCGAGCATCGCATCCACTTCGTCCATAAGCGCGAACGGTGTTGGGCTAATGCTCAAAAGTGCGAAGATCAGGGCACACCCGGTTAGCGAGCGTTCCCCACCAGATAACAGATCTAGCCCCGTTGTGCGGCGGCCTGGCAATTGCGCCATAATCTCAACCCCTGTTGTGGTGACATCGTCAGGGTTGGTCATTTGCAATTCAGCCGTCCCGCCGTTGAACAGGCGCTTGAATGCTTTGGTGAACTCGCGGGCGACGGCCTCAAAGGTTTTGCGGAACTCACGATCCATCAACGCGTCTAGCTCGCCAATAATTTCTTTGAGACTTTCACTGGCCTGATTCAGGTCGTCGATTTGCGCCATCAGATCGTCATGCCGATCTTTGACTTCATCATATTCCACTTGCGCGTCTTGGTTGATAGCGCCCATACGGCGTAACCCAATGCGTTTTTCGCGGATTTGTTTCTCAATGCCATCTGGCACTAGTTCCACCCGTTCAAGGTGCTCAATGATGCCGTCTAGCGGCAGAGTGGTTTGCGCGCCTTCAACTTCAACGTCTTCGTAGTCCAGTTCCATCACGCCAAAGTCGTCTAAAATCTGGCGTTTTAGGTTGTCAAGATCATCTTTACGGCGCTGCGAATCGAGCTGTGACGCTGCATTTTTGCGTTCTGCGGCGTGCAACACGCCACGTCCGGCTGATTCGGCTGTTTCTGCTTCAGACAGGTTCTTTTCTAAGCCGCTCAGCTTTTCTTCAGCAGGATTACGCAAAGCACGCAATTCATCTAGCGTGGACTGATAGGTGCCATCTTGCGACCGCATTTCTGTAATGCGTGCTTCAAGGCTGCCGCGTTCCGTAATCAATTGTTGGCGGCGCTGTTTACGCTGCCCAAGCTGGCTTTGATTGCGTTGCAAGCTGCTTTGGACGTCACTCTTTTGATTGGCCGCCCCTTTCAAGGCTTGGGCTGCAACGGCCAGGTTGGTCTGCCAACCGGCAATTTTTGCAGACAGGTCATCAGAGTCGAGCTTTAGCAGTTCAGCCGCCAAAACGCGCGCCTCATGCTCTGCTTTTTTACGATCAGCACCAATCTCTTCTACATCAGCGTCAATAGACTTGACCGTTTTGCCAATTTGTTGCAAATCGCGTTCGATAGTATCGACTTGCTTCTGTTGGAACTGCGTGCTCGACTTAGCACGCTCAACATTGAGCTGTGCGGTGTCACGTTCTTTTTGGGCACGCTGCTCGGCGCGTTGTGCTTCGGTGCTGTCATTACGCAGTTTGCGCTGTTGCAACAGCAATTGCTCACGGTCTGCTTTGAGCTTGTCAGACTGACTAACCAGCTTAGCGTGCACAGCCTGTGCAGCGGTGATTTTCTTTGGTAACCCGCGTAATTCGCGCTCTAGCTCAAGCGTTTTTGCACCGGCAGACTTCCCAATTACAACAATGCCATCGGCACGGAACACTTCACCCGTTAGTGACACGGCCATTGAGCCATGCGGCAATGACGCCGCCGCCAATTGCGCACCGGCGCGGGTTTCACAAATCAGGACACGTCCCAGCAGCGTATCAACAGCCGGGCGATATTGTGGATCACAGTTCACCAATCTGGCAGCCCAGTCAACGCCGTCACCATGCTTAGGCACAGCAATGACTTCTGGCGGGCGCAGTTGGTCAAGGGGTAACAGCGTCGCTTGCCCACCTTTGATCAATACCTTGAGAGCATCTTCAATCGTTTTGTTGTTATTAACAACGGCGGCAGTCAGTGAAGATCCGAGCGCTGCCGCGATGGCAACGTCATAGTCAGCGGGCGTTTGCAGCAAGGCTGTGAGATCTTCTTGATATCCGGCCAGCTTGCCAGACTTGGCCGCCGCGCGGATTTGCTGTTGCCCCGCATTGGCATTGGCGCTTTCACGCTGCTGCGAAAGAATTTCTTGGCGCGATGAAAGGCGCTCTACTTGGCCTAACGCTTGTGAAATTTCGGTGCCAATACTGCTGCGTTGCTGATCAATCAACCCAAGCTTCTCGGTTACATCTTGCAAGGTAATCTGAATCTGCTTGCGTTTTTCTTGTTCTTTTACGAAGTTACCGGTGGCCGTATCCACTAAGCGTTGCAGCTGGGCAACCTTGCCTTCGGCGTCGGCTAATTCTTGCTTGACGCGCGTACGGTCTTGCTTGAGCCGATCTTGCCGATTCAGGAGCGCTTTGCGGCGGCCTTGTTGTTCGGTCAGCTTTTGGGTGAGGATGTTGACCTTGCGCCGCACTTGTTGCTGCTTTTCGGTCATTGTGCGCCGCTCGGCAGCCAGTGCCCGGCGTTGCGCTTCAATTTCATCCACTTTGCTGCGGGCTTCGTTACGTTCAGCTTGTAAGCGTTGCACTTCGGCATCTACGTCTTTGAGCCGCTCGTTAGCAGACTGCACGGCAGCTTCTAACTGAATCACTTCTGATGTGACCGATTCGCGCTGTTCATCTAAGCTGCGGATGCGTTCTTCAGACACAGCGAGATTGCGCGTGATGGCTTCCCGTTCATTGTGCTGGCGAGATGTTTCGCGCCGCCAAGAATTGATCTGCGCCCGCAGGCTGTTGATGGTTTCCCGGAGGCCGTTTAGGCGGCCATCAATTTCAGTTTGCTCTGCTTGCAGCTTTTGTAGCTCACTGGAGTCGGTCAGGGCCCGCAGGTTGGCAGCTTGCACTGATTCCTGCACGGCAAACCATTTATAGCCGTACCAAACCTTGAGCAAGTCCATCAGCTCAGACTTGAGGGTGTTGTATTCACGGGCGCGCTTGGCTTGGCGCTCTAACGCGCGGAGCCGCGGCTTGACTTCCGTCAATACGTCTTCAATCCGCTCTAGGTTACGGGCGGTTTGGTCTAGTTTTTTGAGTGCGTCTTGGCGCTTATTGCGGTAGAGGCCAATCCCGGCGGCTTCTTCAAAGAGAGCCCGGCGATCATCTGCCTTTAGCGAGAGGGCGTTATCAATTAGCCCTTGCCCAATAATGGTGTAGTTACGCTGCGACAGGCCCACTTTGCCAAGCAGATCCATAATGTCGCGTAAGCGCGCTTTCTTGCCATTGATGAGGTATTCATTCGGGCCGTTGCGGTAAGCACGGCGCGTGATGCTAATCTCAGAGAATTCAAGCGGCAACCATTGGTCAGAGTTATCAAACACAATGGTTGAAGAGGCCATACTAGCCCGGGCGCGTTGTTCAGACCCTGCAAAGATCATGTCGTCGGTTTTTTTACCGCGTAACATGCTGAAGGATTGCTCACCAAGCACCCAACGCAGCCCATCAGCAATATTACTCTTGCCGGAGCCGTTCGGGCCAATAATGGCGGTGATATTTTCGCCAAACCGAAACTCGGTTTTGGTCGCAAATGTTTTATATCCCTGGAGTTCCAGGCGCAGCAAACGACGTTTTGCCATAGGATGGGGAATTACTAATTGTGCGGGGCCTGCTTGCCAATCGTTGGCACAGGTGCGCTACTCAGTAACTGTATAAGTCTTACCCGTTTAATAACGCAGAAAGGCCTTCTGCATCTTGAACATTGTAACCGGAAACGCCACGATCAATACGTTTTAGCAAGCCAGTTAGCACGTTACCCGCCCCAAGCTCAACGAACGTTGTGACGCCTGCGCCAATCATATATTGGATGGATTCAGTCCAGCGTACGGGTGAACTAAGTTGCGATTTGAATTCAGCGCGAATTGCAGCTAGGCCGTCTAGTGGTGCAGCCGTAGAGTTCCCAATAAAGGGCATGCTTGGCAAATTGAGCGTAGCGGCGTCAACAGCAGCGCCATATTCAGCACTAACGCTTTCCATGAGTTGGGAGTGCGCCGCAATTGAGACTGGCAAGCGTTTTGCCATACGCGCACCGGCTTCTTTTGCAAGCGTCATGGCTAGCTCCAGCGCATCATTATCGCCAGAGATCACAACCTGCCCCGGACAGTTGTCATTTGCAACTTGAACAGGCTTGCCAGTTGTCTCTGTCGCTTGGGCACAGACGGCAGTTAGTTTTTCAATATCAAGCCGGATGACGGCAGCCATTCCACCGGGACTACGTTCACCCGCTAGCTTCATTAGGCGGCCACGTTCACGGACAAGGCGCAGGCCATCAGCAAAGCTCATGCTGCCCGCAGCCGCAGCGGCGGTCACTTGGCCTAAAGAGTGGCCAGCAATAAACGCTGGCGCAGCACCAGGGGCGGCCTCTTGTAAAGCGGCTAACACAGCCATACTCGTGACATAAAGCGCAGGTTGGGTGTTGATGGTGTCGTTGAGCGTTTCGGCTGGCCCTTCCCAACATAAGCTGCTTAGAGAAAGCCCTAGAATGTCATCCGCTTCTGCAAAAACAGCGCGGGCAACGGTAGAGGTCTCTGCTAACGCCTGACCCATGCCAACCATTTGTGAGCCTTGGCCCGGAAATAAAAATGCCGTTTTAGAAAAATCCATAATCGTTGAAATTGTGTAACTGTCTACGCTTAGTTCTGCCAAAGCCTTGTTCTACGCAGCAAATTGCCGCAGATGCCTGCACTTTGGATAAAGATATAGCGCGTTCCGTGTTGTTAGGAAATAGTAACGTAAACGAAAAAGGCCGTGAGGGTACACGGCCTAAAAATCGGTCTATTTAGCTGATAGAAGAACTAGCTTTTCTTAACTTCTACAGCAACGCGGCCTTTGTAGTAGCCACAGTTTGAGCAAACTTGGTGAGACATTTTCATCTCGCTGCAGTTTTTGCAAGCAACCAAGTTTGGTGGAGTCAAAAAGTCGTGTGCGCGGCGGCGGTTACGACGGCCTTTTGAAATTTTTCGTTTAGGTAATGCGCCCATTTTAGTAAATCCTTCAACGTGCCTATTAAGGCTTTGTTGTTATTTTTTCTTTTGCCCATAAAGGGTCACGAAGCCACACCAAGCGCGTTTTGCTTCGCGGTGCTTCGTAATACTTGATAAGCAAGACTATTTCTTTCTTAAAACTGCCGTCAGATTATATGAATTGCACAGACAAGAGTCAAGCCTTAATCTTCAGCCGGTGGAATGTCTAGCATGCCGCGGTCTGCTTTGAGCTTGTGAATACCATTCTGCGCTTGTTGCAGCGTGCGTTGTAACTCAAGTTCTAAGTTTTCTAGCGTTTCAATCACGTACAGGTCAGCATCAGATCGCACCACTTCTGCTTCAGAGCGGGCTTGTTCAATAATGCGAGTGCTGCGTACTTGGGCAGACTTGACCACTTCTTCTTGGTCAATAATTTGTTCGCGTTCTTCTTGCGCTAGCTTGCGGATGCGTTCGGCTTCTTCTTGCGCGTGTGCAACCTGACGGGCTTGGTCGGCCATCATCTTTTGCGCTTTTTTCACTTCTTCAGGAATAGATACCCGCATCTGATCAATCAATTCCATGATGCGGTCTTCATCGACCATAATCAGGCGCGCCAAAGGAACAGGGCGACCTTCCTGAATAATTGTTTCTAATCGATCAATAAGATGAAGTATATCCATAGTTCTTTTACATGCT
Organism: Anaerolineales bacterium; assembly: GCA_020630175.1. Lineage (GTDB taxonomy): Bacteria > Chloroflexota > Anaerolineae > Anaerolineales > UBA6668 > JAHDIM01. The sequence continues at coordinate 11,338 of JAHDBW010000025.1, read as the reverse complement.
TTGGCGCTGATTCAGTACCAACCCGCCAACACTTACCTTCGTAAGAATAATATTACTTTATATGTAATTCAATGTACTGCGCTAAGACCTAACTATTATGCTGTGTACTGAATTTTTCTTCAAGCGCCAAAGCGACGTGTTTTGGCACCATTGCGCTCACATTGCCGTTTAAAGAGGCGATTTCCCTCACAGTTGTAGATGAGAGAAAGGTATGTTCCTGCCGCGTGATCAATGAAACGGTGTCAATGGTTGGCGAAAGGTGCTGATTTGCCAACGCCATGCGGAACTCATATTCAAAATCTGAGAACACCCGCAGCCCACGCACAATGAATTTTGCGCCAACTTCAGCACAAAAATCTACCGTCAATCCGCTATAGCCTTTGATGACGATGTTAGGCACATCAGCAAAAGCTTCCCGCGTGAGGCGCATGCGTTCTTCCGGCGAAAATACTAACTTTTTGCTGGGCTTGTCATACACGGCCACAATCAGTTCATCAAACAAATTTGAGGCGCGTCTGCCAATATCAATATGCCCGTAGTGAACGGGGTCAAATGATCCTGGAAAAATTGCACGTCGCATCAGCTAATATCTCCTGCTCCCGGCTGCCAAAATGCGGCAAGGCGCGCTTTTAATAACGCATGCACTGGCTTTTCTAAGTTCGGGTCAGACTTGAACAACTTGTTGGCTTCATCACGCGCACTGCCAATCATGGCTAAATCTGAAAGCTGCGCCATATGCAACTCCTGATAGCCTGCTTGGCGGGTGCCCATAAAGTCACCTGGGCCGCGGATTTCTAAATCTTTTTCTGCAAGTACAAAGCCGTCGGTGGTGCTTTCCATCACCTTCAGCCGTTCACTCACATCTTCTTGGGTCACCGGCTGCCCGTTCGTGCTTTCTGTCATCAGCAAGCAGAACGATTTATGCTCACCCCGGCCAACCCGACCGCGGAATTGGTGCAACTGCGCCAACCCAAACCGATTAGACCCTTCAATGAGCATAATCGTACTATTTGGTACATCCACACCGACCTCAATCACAGACGTCGAGACCAAAATTTGCGTCTCACCATTGCGGAACTCATCCATAATGGCGTCTTTTTCAGACGGTTTCATGCGTCCGTGTAGCAAGCTTAGCTTCAGATCTGGGAAGACCTTAGAAGAAAGCCGTTTGTGCTCATCAACAGCGGCCTTGGCTACCACCTTACCAGTATCTTCTACCAATGGGCAAATAATGTAGGCTTGGCGGCCTTTTTCTACTTGGCTCCGAATAAACTGATAGCAGCGTTCACGCTCTTGCGGATACACCACGCGCGTTTGAATTGGCTGCCGTCCGGGCGGCATCTCGTCAATGACAGACACGTCTAGGTCGCCATAAACCGTTAGCGCTAGTGACCGTGGGATTGGCGTTGCCGTCATCACCAGCAAATGGGGGTTGGCCCCTTTGCTGCGTAAGGCTGCGCGTTGTCCGACCCCAAAGCGGTGCTGTTCATCAATAACGGCTAGCCCTAAGTTCGTAAATTCTACGGTGTCTTGAATAACCGCGTGTGTGCCAATCAGCACTTTGACGGACCCGTCTAATAGTCCCGCGAGAATTTCACGGCGTTCTTTGGCGGGCGTTGCGCCTTGTAACAAGCGCACTGCCGATTGATTTTCATCACCCCAGTCGATGCCGGGGACTTTGCCAATCAGCTTGCGGATGCCACTGTAATGCTGTTCTGCCAGAATACTGGTCGGTGCCATCAGGGCCGCTTGTGCGCCGTTTTGTACGGCCACTGCCATTGCCAAGGCTGCAACTGCGGTTTTGCCAGAGCCAACATCCCCTTGTACCAAGCGGTTCATGGGCTTGTCTGCGCTGATATTGTTGCGAATTTCTTTTAGGACGCGGCTTTGCGCGTTGGTGAGTGAAAACGGCAAGGTTGCCAGTGCGGTTTCCATCCAGCCATCGGTGCTTGGTAAGGCCAGCCCGGTTTGTGATTGCCAGTCTGCCTTTTGGCGCTGGAAGCCCAACTGCATCAGCAGTAATTCTTCAAAGGCAATCCGGCGCCGCGCTTGGGCAAGCTCTTCTTGCGAGTCTGGGAAGTGCAGCCCAACTAAGGCGTCATTGGTATTGAGCAGTTTGAGGCGCTTCCGCAATGCGGCTGGCAACGGATCTTCAACGCGGCTAGCGCCATAGCCCACGGCGTTATGCATCCATTTGCGCATATTTTTGCTGCTAAGGCCCGCAGTGAGGCCATACACTGGCACAATGCGTCCGGTGCTCAGGGCATTGGCTTCCAAGGGTTCCCACTCTGGAGAATTGAACACCAACCGCCCGAGGTATTGATCGACCTTACCGGAAATTTGGACTTGCGTTTGCGGCTTGAGTGAATTCTTCAACCACTGTTGATTGAACCAGCTCAGCCGGATTGTGCCGGTGCCATCGCCTAGTACAGCTTCTAAAATTTTATGTTTAGGGTTGCGTGTGGGGCGTAAATTGACGCTTTGAATGGTGCCGATGACGGTCACTTCTTCGCCAAAGCGCAGTTGACTAATCGGCTTGAGCGCTGAGTAGTCGATGTAACGCCGTGGGAAGGTGTACAGCGCATCATAAATGCTGTTGATGCCGATCTTCGCCAAGTTTTCAGACTGCTTTGGGCCAACTCCGGCCAAGATTGTCATGGGCGAGTTGAGCTGTAACCCGTCTGGCATGGGCGGCAACGGCGCGCGCGGCGCCACTTGTGAGAGTGGATCTGGCTTGCCGCTAATGCTGCGCTCTGATTTTTGTTTTGGCGTCGTTTTTTTCTGCGGCGCCGGTTGCTTTTCTGGCGGCTTCTGCGCTTTTTGCTTTGAAACCGTTGGCGCTTTTTGCGGTGCCGGGCGCGCGGGTTGCGCTGGGGCAGCCTGTGGTGCCGGCGCATTGACTAACGCATCTAACCGGGTTTGAATCTCACTGATTTCAGATGTCCGGCCTGCGATTGTGAGCGCCGGGTAGGCTTTGAGCCAAGAGACAATTTCAGCGATAACGTCGCTTTCTATCGTTGCTTTTTGAGCAGCTTTTTGCCAGTGCGTTGCGTATTTATCTAAGCCACCAAAAATGCCGCGATTGTCATAGCCCCGGCTGGCTTCGGTGTCAAGAATTTTTTTGAGTTGTACTAACGGCGATTCAGGCATAGAAAACGACGAGCAGTCAGGGTATTAACAAGGCTAATACGCTGACTGCTATTGAAATTTGAATTAGAGATTTACTACCACGTAGGCGCACATTGCGGTGTGCGCCTACGTGGCAGCGATAAATGTAAACGAAACTGTATTACTTGACCATTACACCAGCAATACCAACGGTATTTGGCCCAGTGTGCACCCCAATTGCAGGCGTAACTGGCACAATAATAATCTCGCCTTGCACAAGGCTGGCAAGTTCTTTGCGCACGGCTTCGGCGCGGTCTGGCGCGTCGGCGTGAATAATGGCCAGGCTTTCTAGCTTGCCGTGGAAGTTGCCGTATTCAATTAGTTTCTTGAAGCCTTTCTTAGCAGTGCGTTGGCGTGAGTGGCTTTCAACCTTGCCATTTTCTACTTTTACGATCGGCTTGATTTGCAGCACGCTACCAACCCCAGCTTGTACGGAGCTTACGCGGCCACCGCGTTTCAAGAACTCTAACGTGTCTAGCAGTGCATAGACGTAGATGCGTTCTGCGATTTCGTTCATTGCGCCAATGGCGTCTGCAATAGAGCCACCGTCTGCAATCGCTTCCGCAGCAACTTTGACTTGATAGCCTAGGCCTAATGAGACGTAGCGGCTGTCATGCACGGTGATTTCACGGTTCGCGGCATCAGCGCCAAGCTTCACAGCGTTGATTGTTGCGCTGAGGTCTTCTGAAAGCAAAATGCAGAGAATTTCATCTTCAGCAGGTAGGCTTTCAAATAGCTCTTGGGCTAAGCGAGACGGCACTGCGGCGGTGCCAATTTTGTTGTCTAGGTTTTTGAGTTCTTTGTAAAAGTCATCACGGCTGATATCAACGCCGTCAGCGTAGTCTTTGCCATTGATGTTGACCATTACCGGCAGCACATGAATGCCGTGCTTGTCTAGCACTGCTTGTGGTAAGTCACAGGTGCTATCTGTGACAATTTGAATCTTTCCCATTTTCTTTCCTCTTTTTGCTAGTGACAGGTGTCGCTAGTCATTGCGTCCAGCCAGAGTAGTATGCTCTAGCGCTCTATTATAAATGAGTCTGCGGGTGCATCTTCCGCGAATAAGGTTGGTGGCTAAGTGTACCTATGCAGATCGCTCTGCGCGGCCCCGCTACTTATCATAAATAAACACGCCAACGCTATTTGGGCCAACAATGCAGCTCAAGCTAGCGTTATTGACATAGGCTGGCCAGTCTCCCGGCCGAAACATGCCGGTGGTCCGGCTGTTCAACAAGCGCGATGCGCCGCTAATTTGCGGTTGCCCACGCATAACAGAAAGCTGCGATGTGTCAGAAAATTCTGAGACAAATGAAATGAGTTTTTCAAGCCCGATTTCCGCAGTCTTGCCTTTTTCAATGGGGCGGAGTTCGCCTTCTTCTAAGCTAAGCAGCGGAGAAAGGTGCAGCATGTCGTGCATGGTGGCTTCGGCTGCCCCAATGACGCCGCTCTTTTCTAAATAGCGCATATCTCGGGTGAGAAAAATGGCGTACAGCCGCTGGATTTCACCATTGATATAGCGGATTAGCGCATCGAGTTGTAGACCGCTTTCAGCTTTGATGAGCGCTTTGCCAATCAAAATGCCTAATCCAACGGAAAGGCTTTGCGAGTCTAGCACGGTGACATTTGCGCGCCCGGTTACCCGCCGGGCGGCAGCGCGGGCGTTTTTTACAGTCTCGCTATGTGCGCCAGACATATGAATTGCCAAAATTGGAATGCGCGGCGAGGCCACACTTAGGTAAAACGCTTCTAGTTCGGCAACTGTGGGTGCAATCAATTCCGCTGGTTCACGACTGCCAATAATGCTGGCGGTAAAGTCCTCACCACGGAACTCTGCCGTTTCAACATACAGCTGATTCTGTACCTTGATTTTTTGCGGCACGATTTGCAGGCCGCGCAAATAGCGGGCGCCTGGATTGACAAATTGCGCGTTACTGTCTGTAACTATTCGGACTCGGGTTGCCATTTAAGCGGGTTGGCGCTGCACATGGGGCGCAGTGCCAAGAAATACCTTTACTCTAGTGCGAAAATATATTGATAGTGTGGTTGCCCGCCAGAGAACAATTCAATTTCCATTTCGTCGTATTGTTCTTCAATTGCGGCAACCGTTTCGGCAGCATCTGCGGCGCTAACATCTTGACCGTAGAACATGCTGAGCAGTTCACAATCTTCAGCGCCCATCTTTTCAAGTAGCGCCATTAGGGCCGCGTTGCGGTCGTTGGTGCTCACAGCAAGTTTACCGTTATGTAGACCAATTGACTGGCCTTCTTGCACTTGCACGCCGTCAATTTCCACGTCACGCACGGCGTAGGTCACATCGCCAAGCGCTAGGTCTTCGATTGTTTCTTCCATATCCGCAACGACGGTATCTAAATCGCCATTAGGATTGAAGTTGAGTAAGGCCGCGGCAGCGGCAGCGGCAGAGCGCGTTTTGATCACGCGGACGTCTTTGTCAGACGTTTCTGCGGCGCTTTGGGCAGCCATAAAAATGTTTTTGTTATTGGGGAGCAAGATAATTTTTTGCGCAGGATAGTCGGCAAAGGTATCTTGAATTTCTTGCACGCTGGGGTTCATGGTTTGCCCGCCAACCAGCACGTTGACCGTGCCTTCGGCCATTTTTTCGGCAAAGCCGCGCCCTGGCACAATGCTAACGGCCAAGATTTGGTCTTCTGTAACCGTAATGGGCGGCAGTTGCGGTTCTGTTTGGGCAATCTGGTCGAGCAGATTTTCCATAGACACTTCAGTGACTGTGCCCAGTGTTTCGCAGTATTCAATCGGGCGGTAGCGGTCTACAGCCAGCAGGTGAATGTGCATTTTGATGAGTTCATCACCCATCCCAACCTGAATAGAATTCCCCATGGTTTCTAGTTCAGTGTAGAAGTTTTGCATGTGAATTTCACGGTGCGGGCGGAAATCTACGACCACTTCCCATTCTTGCCCAGGTTCGATGACGTCGAGCACATCGCCCATTTCAGAGATATCGATGGGGGTAAACGAGGTGTGAACAGCTTCTGTGAGCGACTCGCCATTGCCATAGCGCACAATGCCTTCAAACAGCACCTGTAGGCCAAACCCACCCGAGTCGACAACGCCCGCTTGCTTGAGCACCGGCAACAGTTCTGGCGTATGTTGCACAGAGACTTTGCAGGCTTCTAGCACGTGGTTCATCATGTCGCTAGCGCCGGTTGCTTCGCTGGCATACGCTTCAGCCGCAATGGCACAGTCTTTGATGACGGTTAGGATGGTGCCTTCAACAGGCTTGCCTACGCCTCGGTAAGCGGTATCACGGGCGCTCGCGAGCGCACGGACAAGGTCGTCGCTGCCAATTTGGTCCACGCCATCTAGGGCAGAGGCAAAGCCGCGCAAAATTTGCGACAAAATCACGCCAGAGTTGCCAGACCCGCCCATCCACGCGCCGTGCGCCGCTGCTTTCGCAACTTTGCCCGCGCTAGACGTGTTCAGGTCTGCAATTTCATTACAGGCGCTGCGCATGGTCTTGAGCATGTTGACGCCAGTATCACCATCTGGGATGGGGAATACGTTTTGGCTATTTACTGCGTCTTCGTTGGTTTCTAGCCAAGTTAGTGCAGCCCGAAATAAATTTTTAAGTAAGTTACCGTCAACAAGTTTGTGTGCGGCGGGTTGGGTTGTGGACGCCATAAGTCGCTATTGAAAAAGAAATTAGTCTGCAGAGCTGATGCGTAAGCCCTGCACGTTTACGTTGATTTGCTTTACTTTGATGCCAGTTGTGTTTTCAACGGAATAGCGCACGCTATTAATCACGCTTTTTGAAACAGCCGATAAATTCGTGCCGTATTCCAAAATGACATAAACATCTAATGTGATGCCATCCGGCGCAATGTGAACGTTCACACCTTTGTGCGAATCGCGGGTCAATGCGTTGGCAATGCCATCGACGACATTTTTTGCCGCCAGACCCACCACGCCATACGTTTGCTCAATAGCAGCATGGGCAATGGTTGCCAAAGCAGTTGGGGAAATTTCAATTTTGCCGGGAACGTCGTTATTTGTTGTCATAAAGCGTTGATTCAGATTGTTAGCGCACAACGAGTGGCAAGCCTAAGACAATTCTTAGCTGCCAACTCTGCTGAAAGGTTAATTGCGACTGTACATCTATACAGACACCAAAAACCCACAATGGGATCAAAATGCGCTCAATTATAAACCGCAAATTGGATTTGGGTTTGCTACAGTTAGAACTGAGTATAGGGAAGGCTTGTCAGGAGAATTTTGATTAGCCCCAGACGAGCGAGGATAAACGTGGATTTTTTTCGAGTATCGCTGTACAACTCGGTGTTTAGTCTGACAACTTGTTCACGTATCCGTTAGAACTTCAGCTACTAACTGGACTATCCTGCTCAGCACAATTCTCTTCTCAACCGCCGGATGCGAACCTGCACGAGGCATGTTCATTTACGGGCGCTGGTTGAATATCCACACCTGACCAGTATCTGTTCCTGCTGCCAGAGTTTGACTATCCTTTGTCCAGTGTAGGGCTAGCACTTGCGTTGGTGCTTCGCTAAGTTCAACCAGTTCCCAATTTGTTGTTTCCCAAATACGTAAAGGCTCACTGTCCGTTCCCGCTGCCAGAAATTTACCATTAGGAGACCACGCAAGTGACGTAATTATTTCAGAATCACCAATTCCTCTCAGCTGATGAAGCGCTGCTTGAGAAAAGGCATCTACAATAGTTAGGCCACCGTAACTACCAACAGCGATCGTTAACTGGTCAACGGGAGACCATGCTACGGTAGTCGGACCGTAATGTGTAAATTTAGGCAGCTGGCCTACTTGTTCACCTGTCTCTGCATTCCAAATAGAAACGACATTCTCCCAACCGGTAACAGCTAGTTGGGAACTATCAGCAGACCAAGACACGTCTGTTACAAAGCCCGCTGGCGCTTCAACCTGATATCGCAGCGTCAGCGCTGGCCAGTCCCAAACGAAAAGTTGTCCGTCTGTTGCTGTCACGGCGATCATGCTGCCATTAGGTGCCCACTCAACATCGCTAAACCATTCAGATGTATCTTCTAGAAAAGCGGTTGCTTGTTGTGTTTTCGGTTCGATGACTGAAATAAGGCCTTGGTCACCTACTATGGCGACACGCTCGTCCTGATAAGCAGCCAGCGCTTTCACTGGGTGTGGTGCCCACGCTAGATACTCAATAGAGTCGCTATTCTTAGTACTAATGCGTCCGATGGTGGCAGCATTCCCGCCAATGTAAAGTTGTGTACCTGAATGCGCCCAAGCCAATGCATTGACCTCATCAAACCCAGTGAATTTTGACACAGTGGGCTGACCGGTATCGATGTTAACAACCAGCGCCTCGCTCATAGAAACGTCGATGTACGTAGCTAGCATAGTTTGCGGGATCAGCTGTATCGGACCATTCAAAGGCTGCGTGTATGATTTCTGCTCGCGAGCAGCTAATGTCTGTGGTTCTAGCAAATAAATTTTGTTACCAAAGACCACAATAGACTGAGTCTTCGTATCCCAGCCAATATCAGTAATTGATTCTTTCGTGTCGCCCCAACTACCAACAATACTGTTGGTTTGTATGTCCCAAAGCTGAAGCGGGGATAAGTCTGGAAGCCATAGCGTGCTTGACACGATAGCGATTTGATTAGCGGCAGGTAACCACATGACCCGTTGCATGCTTACATCTTCAAGACCTGTATATTGCGCAGCAATTTGTGCCGTTGTAATATCCCAAACAGTCGCGATATTGTCATAGGTTACTGAGACCAATTGGGAGCCATCTGGGGACCAAGCAATATCGGTTACAGATTCAACATCATCTAGCACTTGAACCAAGTCGCCAGCAGCAGTCCAAATTGCCACGGCATCCTCATCAAATGTTGCAAACCGCTGACTATCACTGGTCCATTCGATACCTAACACATAGTCAGAATGTTGCGGAGTACGCGAAATAACTTTTTCTTCAGTAGCATCCCAAACAATTACGTTGCCGCTGTCTGTTCCAAACGCGAAGGCGTTTCCGTCTGGAGACCACGATAGCGCCCGAATGCGATTGGGTATAGGCTCTTGAAGTGTGACATCCAGACCCATATCTGGATAACTGAAAATTTGTACAGCCCCAGCAGCAGTCGCAATGGCTAACTTGGTCTGATCATGACGCAGAGAAATGGCAGTTGCTTTACCTACACCTTTTTGCGAAACCATCGTAAAGCCACCCATTGCTGTGAGGTTATTTTCACTAGACGTTGCAGTCGCAGTATCCAGTGCAGATATAGACGGTGCTTCATCTGTAAAATCTGTTAATGCAGGAGTATTGGTGCGCGTAACCACATCAGGCGCAGGCAATGTATTAGATACGCCAATAGGGGCTTGACGAGGCTGACAAGCAGAGGCTAATAAGAGCAGGCTGCTCAAGACCAATAGACTGGTGGTTCGTAATAATGCAGTCATGAGGTTATTCGCCAACTATTGAAAAACATGCAAATAAAGCAGTAAAAATACAATATCTTAAGTGAAGTGAATACATAGGGTTATGGCAATGTGTATATACAGAGAGTTTCATTGTGTAGACCTGCTGCCTGTAATTCATTTATGAGCATGCAAGTGTAAAGGCGATTATCTAATTTGGGTGTTCTGCGGGCTGCCAACCACCCCAAAAGGCACTACTAAAGATGGCGAGACAGTGGTGAATATTGATCCACTTATTCATGCCAACAAGTTATGTTATAGAGTAGCGCAAGTAATCTGAAATATTCAGAGCAGTACCATAGCAGTAGAAGAGTTGACTTTACAAGCCTTGAAGGTGCTTTTCTTTGTCACAACATTTGATCTCACACAAGTTAGAACGCTCCGTTATATAATTAAAGAAAAAGTTAGCAATTGGGTAAGTTCGACCGTATGTTAGAGGGCTGCCATAACTAGTCTCATGCCCAAAGACCCTAACTTGTGTTCGCAAAAACACTTACTTACCACAGGAAAATTCAAAATGATTGATGTAAATCAGTTACGTAAAGGCGTAACTTACGAACATGACAACAACCTCTGGCGCGTGCTGGAATATTCACACGTCAAGCCAGGCCGTGGTAAAGCCACCATCCGCACCAAAGTTCGCAACTTGCGCTCTGGGTCAACCGTGGAACATACCTTTAACTCTGGCGAACGTGTGCAAGATATCCGTTTGGATAACCGCACCGTGCAGTTTCTCTATCAAGAAGACAATTTGGTCTACTTTATGGACATGGAAACTTACGAACAACCAGTGTTGAATTACGCCGTTGTAGAAGACGTAATGCCATACCTCAAAGAAGGGTCTGAATTACAGCTAAAAATGTATGGTGATGAAGCAATTGACGTTGAACTGCCACCAAACCTAGACTTGGAAGTTGTTGAAGCTGAAGTTGCCGTCCGTGGTGACACCTCCGGCGCAGTGACCAAAGCCGTGAAGCTAGAAACTGGCCTTGTAGTCAATGTGCCTGCATTTGTTACCGTGGGGACCGTTATTCGGGTTGACACACGCAGTGGCGAATATCTGACGCGAGTGTAAGTGTTTCGCAAACAGGGCCTTGAACAAAAAATAGAGCCGATTGCGAAACCTTCAGTAAAAGCCTAGTTTAGGCGCGATTTTATTTCTGGAAACTATTGGCTTTTACATAGCGTTTGAAGAACGTTTATTTTCTACTAACTGAAATCTCTTACAATGAAAAAGGTAAGTCCCGCGTGGCTTGCCTTTTTTATTTCTAACGCGCCCAATACAGCGCGCTACGCAACACCCAACAATTATGGAAACCCCTTACGGTAAAGACTGTAGTTACTATTACGAAGATTACAACCGCGGACGCGATATTCAAGAGTGCCGCCTCGCAGCAAAAGCTGGCAAGGCCGCTGAATGGACACCGAAGTTGTGCCAAGCCTGCCCCGTGCCCGGCATCGAACGCGCCAACTCTTGCCGCCATATGATTCTAGAAGGCACACCCAAGAAAGGCTTTTTAGGCATGAACAAACGCATGGAATGCGCTGCCGTTTGCAGCAAGTCTTTACGTGACGTGCCAGAACCGCAAATCGGCTGTGGCCAATGCCATGATGACAATCCGATTTGGGACGCCTTATTTGCGGAAGACAAATAGCCAACTGCCAACTGCCAACTGCCAACTGCCAACTGCCAACTGCCAACTGC
>JAHDBW010000247.1 GCA_020630175.1 Anaerolineales bacterium | reverse complement strand
CTGTTGGGTAGCGAATGCGGCCAATGTTGAGTTGGGCCAGGTGGTAGGTGGTCATCTTTAACCTCACTAAATGATGAATCGTCTGTGGCAGGTCGTTGCAGTATACAGACAAATACGCATCACATCTCAATGGCTGGCATACCGTAAGGCGTAACTAGGCTTGGACTAACATCAACTGGTTGTAAGGCAGTTTTATGTTTGCTTCGTCTAACAACTCTTTAATTGCTAGGCCAACTTCAAATCCACCGTCTTCTCGGTCTGGTCCAGCAACGCTTACCTCGGCTTGCACTTTGAGGCCACGGTCAGTGAATTCAATCACTTGCAACTCTGGTTTTGGATCTGCCAATACGCGGCTACAACGTTCTGGTACTTGCATTACCAATGCATTTAGCTGCTTTAGATCAGTATCATAGTCAACCGTGAAGGGAACTTCGATGCGAACGTAATCCTTAGCGGTGTAATTTGTAATCTTCTCTGCTGTAATTTGTGCATTGGGTATGATAATTGTTTCATTATCTAGTGAGTTCAAGACCGTATTGAAGATTTGAAGTTCTTCAACAGTTCCTTCAGCGCCTGCTATTTCAACATAGTCGCCCACTTTGAATGGCCGAAAAAAGATTAGCAAGACTCCAGCTGCGAAGTTGCCCAAAGCGCCTTCCATGGCAAGCCCGATGGCAAGTCCGGCTGCGCCTAATACTGCTACAAACGAAGTTGTAGCAACACCTAGGGTTTGTAATGCTGCCATCCCAACAAAAATAAGGATGCCGTAATACAACAAGCTTGCCGCGAATCCGGCCAAGGACGCGTCAAGAGACGTTTTACTCAGACCATCTGAAAGTAATTTCTGAACGAAGCGTGCAACATACAACCCGATGATTACAATAGCAGTTGCCTTGAGTAAGGTGAGCCCTAGAGGGATCAAGTTTGCAACGAGGGTTGAAAGGTTTAAAGAAGTAATGTCCATTGAAGCATCCTATATAAGTCGTAGGTGGAATGTGTAATACCGTTACTTAACTAGACAAAGATAAGCTAACTTTGTAACGAATTCAAAATTCAACGATGTGGTATTGTCGCCTGCGCGCTCAGACTCATCCTAATCACAAAGCTGGCGGGGGCTAGCCTTCTCCATTGACATAACTTGCCCCTTATTGATAATTGAGGCATGCCTCCTGCTTATTCACCTACGCCTACTGCAACATCTCATCCAATTACTGACTATCCGCTATTGATTTTGGTTGGCCTAACTGGCGTTGGTAAATCGACAACAGTTGCCGCGATGGAAGCGGACGGCCTGCAGTTTGCGTTGCTACCAAATCGGCGTACGCTCACGGATGATTTGATCATTAGTTACCTACAGCGCCAGAATGGTGAAACGGTGACCAAGATTAGAGACCGTGCGGCCCGGTTTGACTTCACGCGCCGCTATCGACGCCAGTTCCCTGGTGGAATGGCGCATGTCTTATCGCGGTTACATATTGAGCCCGCTGCCCTAAATAATAATTTGCTTTTATTCGATGGCCTGCGTGGTGCAAATGAAGTGACCCATGCGGCAACATTGTTGCCAAATGCTCAATTTCTAGTGCTTACCGCGCCAGACTTTGTTCGTATTCAACGGTTGCTTGGCAGAAATGATGAATTTGATAACATCAGCAATCCAGCGGCAGCCACTGCCAATTTGCAATTAGAACCGACTGTTGAAGCCTCACTTTCGCCGACAGAAAAAGCGCTGATTACAGATTGGATTATGCGTGGTGATGTCACGCTTGATGATGTCAATGCAAAATGCCAAATTGTTGTCAAAGAGCGTAGCAATTACAATTCGGATGCAACGCTGGCGGCATTGCATGCACACGCCCCACGACGCACAATCCACGCGCAGACAGAGCTAAATTTACCAGCGCAAATTGCAAAACTGGTTAAGGCGCATCTCAAAGAGTAACCGTGACAATTTTTTCTGATTATTCACAATATGACGCGCTAGGACTGGCGGAGCTTGTTCAAAGCGGTGCTGTTTCAGCCCAAGATTTACTTGAAACTGCTATTCAGCAGGTTGAAAAATATAATCCTGAGCTAAATGCGGTTATTTACCCTATGTACGACCTAGCGTTGGCAAGTATCGAAAAAGGATTACCTTCCGGGGCATTTACGGGCGTCCCGTTTTTATTGAAGGACCTTGTTTCAACGTATGCTGGCGTGCCAACTGGGAGCGGTAATCGGCTGTTGAAAGATATCCCGATGCCCGTTGATAGCGAACTGGTCAAACGCTTTAAGCAAAGTGGCGTGGTGATTTTTGGTAAAACAAATACGCCAGAATTTGGCCTAAATCCCTATACAGAGCCAGAAACATATGGTGCCACCTTTAACCCGTGGGACGTTACGCGCACACCAGGCGGTAGCAGTGGTGGCAGTGCAGCCGCTGTTGCCGCGCAAATGGTGCCTATGGCCAGTGGTGGGGATGGTGGTGGATCAATACGCATTCCAAGTGCTTGTTGTGGCTTGTTTGGTCTCAAACCAACGCGCGGGCGTATTCCGACTGGACCGCATATTGCTGAGAATTGGGAAGGCTTTGCCACAGAGCATGTGCTTACCCGCTCTGTACGTGATAGTGCTGCGATGCTAGATGCAACTGTGGGCCATGATGCTGGCGAGTGGTATCAAACACAATTGCCAAGTACCTCATACCTGGCCCTGTTGGATGAAAAGCCTGACAAGTTGCGGGTTGCTTATGCCCAACAACCCCTATTAAGACCCGGCTTACACCCAGATTGCAAAGCCGGGTTAGCGCACACGCTAGACTTGCTAAAGTCACTTGGACACGACGTTATTGAAATCAATATCCCAATTGACATTGAGCGGTTTTCTATGGCGTTTGTAACAGTATTACTGGGGCAAACCTGGGCAGATATTGAGCAAACGGCTGCGCTAGCAAATAAAAAACCAAGTGCAAAAGATTTTGAACCCGTCACGTATGGTCTTGGTTTATTAGGGAAGCAAGTTAGCGCTGCAGACTATGTGCTGGCTGTACGCTATTTGCAAGACACTGCGCGGCGTGTCCAAGCTATTCTGGCTGAATATGATGTGTTCTTATCAACAACCCTAGCAGCGCCACCCGCTAAGATCGGCGCACTTAAACCAAGCGCCCTTGAGCTTGTAGGTGTAAAAGCGCTGGCAGCATTGAACCTTGGGCGTCCAGCCACTTGGCTTGGGCTTGTGAAGTCTATTTCAGACAAAGTCTTTGAATTTATTCCAGATACACCAATGTTCAATGCCACTGGGCAACCAGCAATGTCTGTCCCGCTATATTGGAATGCCGATGGCTTGCCAATCGGTATGCAATTTGCCGCACGTTTTGGTGATGAAGCAACGCTGTTTAAGTTGGCGAGACAGCTAGAAATCGCTGCCCCTTGGTTTGATAAAACACCGCCAATGTTGCGCTGAGTACGCTGCAAGTCATTCTAAACATTTATGCACAAAACGATATTGCCCCATTGGACAGCTTGGATAGAGCGGCGCGACGCGGTTATTAGAATTGCAAATCGTATTACGCAAGACGAAATGTTGTTTCAACCTAGCCCGACAACTTGGTCTGTTAAGGATGTAATTCACCATTTGCAAATTGTAGATTTTAACTTTGGCCGGAGTGCGCAAAAACGCTTGCCGACAATATTGGACAAAGCGCCAGTCGGCCCGCAATCAGAAGAGGCGTTGCAAGGCTTGATGAAGCGCCTGCGTGAATTTGGCAAGTTTGACGCACTAGCGGCCATCAACCCAACGCTAATGGATGAGCGCCCAAGTTGGCACGTATTACAGCAGCAGTGGGCTCGCAATGGCGTGGTCTGGGTGCAAATCCTGACTGAATTGCCAGATGCCGCATTGGACCGTCCGCTAACACGGCATCCGCGCGTTGGAGAATTACGTGCAGATCAATTCTTGCGCTGGAATAGCGCCCATTACGACAATCACATTGCGCAAATAGAAAGTATTTTGCGCCAATTTGGCGAGCGCCATCTCAACTAACTGGCCCCAGCTATGCAATTATTAGATCCTACCAATGAAATCCAGCCTGCCTTACGACCCGGTACCAAGCGGCCTGCTTCCTTAGCCGGTCTGACGATCGGTTTTTTAGACATTGCAAAAACACGCGGCGATGTATTTCTGGATTCTCTTCAACAGCAGTTCGCCGCATTGGGGTTAGTTGTGAAACGCTATGCCAAACCAACCTATGCGCATCCGGCGCCGATTGCTTTACAGCAACAGATCGCGCTCGACTGTGATGTAGTTGTGGAAGCTCTGGCTGATTGAGGGTCTTGCACGTCATGCAGTGTGCATGACATTGTAAATCTAGAGGCACGTGGTATCCCAACGGTGGCTGTTGTGTCTGATCAGTTCAAATCGGCTGCCTCTGCTCAAGGAAAGGCGCTAGGGTTTGAGCCGGCGATTATTCTTGTTGAACACCCAATTCAAGACCGCACCGATGCTGAAATGGCCACTATTGCACAAGCTGTGACATCAGAAATCCTACAGGTATTGACCGCCAACCAAGCGACGTAACTGCTCAACGTTTGGTCTTTCAAATCTAACTTACTCCACTCTATACAATAGTGCATTTGACTACGCGCTTAAATAACCTGAGTTCTGGATAACGTAATGTGCTGCTATGTGATGAGTAAAGTCTTTTTATACTCAGCAAGGCCACCCTGGCCTGGTGCCGTAAACGTAATTCCAATTTGCAAGCGCTGGTCTTGAGTGCCACACAGGCTGTAAAGGGATCCCTCTACACTGTTATCCAGAATTCAGGTTAAATAGTTCAAATTTCTTATCTCTGCCAAATAAGCGCGCCCCAAAGACGCCTCTCTATTACGTCGCTATCTTTGATAGTAGCAACTTGCGTTGCGTTGTTTTATTCCCTCACATTAGCCTCTCAAAAACAAAAAATTGGCTGTGTTTTTTACCTAATGATTTTGATTGTTCTTTTTTTCACAATATTGTGATATTATTCACAATAAGGAGCTTTGTCA
>JAHDBW010000246.1 GCA_020630175.1 Anaerolineales bacterium | reverse complement strand
TGTTTTGAGTCAAAGTTTGGGGCGGCGCATAGTTGTGCTCGATTGTTTACTGGGTGCGTTGCAACTCTGCTACTAGCGCGGCTGCGTGGGCGTAGACAGACGTGCGGGCGGTTTCAAAACCGGCACTGAAATTTGGTACGTCTGACCAATCAATATAGCGGGTGCTTGCGGGCACTTGATCAGCAGTAATGCACCCAATTGAGACGACAATATCGGCGGCGTTGAGTTTTTCCGTGGTCAGTAGTGGCGGTACGAACGCGCCTAGATCAAAGCCTTCTTGTTTTAGGGTTGCCAGCACTTTTGGCGGGGCGGCTTCGTCTGGGTCTGTGCCGCCATTTTCAACGCTGACGTTGAGGCCAGCTTTATCTGCCAAGGCTTTGAAGTAGGTCATGCCAAAGACGCTTTTGACAGCGCCGTGCGGGCAGAGAAAAAGAACGTGTGTGTTTTTCATCGGTGTAATCCTGAGAGGTGAAGCGGTCTAAAGCGCGATTAGATAGTAAAGAATGCCAGCGCCAGCACTCAATGCGAGTGTGAGCAACATACCGGCTTTGAAGCGGAACAACGCAATAAATGCGGCCACAGCAATCGCGAGTGCCACAATATCTAACGTTTGAAAATCTGGAATGAGTACGCGCACTGGCCCAAATTGACGTTCATTGACAACGCCGAACAACGTCTGAATTGCAAACCACACGGCCAGATTGAGAATAACGCCCACAACAGCAGCGGTAATACTGGATAAGGCCGTCGTCAATGATTTGTTGCCGCGCCAATATTCAATAAACGGCGCGCCGAGAAAGATCCACAAGAAGCAGGGCACAAACGTGACCCACGTCGTTACAACGGAGCCAATGACGCCCGCCATCATCGGTGACATTGCCCCGGCGTTGCGGTAAGCGCCCATGAAGCCCACAAATTGCACGACTTGCACCAGCGGGCCGGGCGTGGTTTCTGCCATGCCTAAACCATCGAGCATTTCGCCGGGCTGAAGCCAACCAAAGACTTCAACGGCTTGTTGGGCAATGTAGGCCAGCACGGCATATGCGCCGCCAAAGGTCACGGCTGCGGTCTTGCTAAAGAACACCGCCTCTTGGGTAAAGACATGCTCTGCGCCAAGCGTGACCCACATCCCCACCAACGGCACAAACCACAAGAGTAGCCCAATAGTAAGAATACGCAGCGCTTTGCTGAGTGAGGGCCTGTTTTGCTGGGCAACTGCGTCTGTAATCAGGTAGCCCTGTTCTTCAGCGTCGTCAATGTCGCGTTGTTTGATGACATCAAATTTCTCAATCCACACCTTGCCACCGATGTAGCCGATGAGCCCGGCGCACAGCACAATGATTGGAAATGGAATATTGAAAAAGAAAATCCCCACAAACGCGGCGGCGGCGATGGCAATCATGACATTGTTTTTGAGGGCGCGGCTGCCGATCCGAAAGACGGCTTCGACCACGACGGCTAAGACGGCGGGCTTGAGGCCGTAGAACAGCGCTTGCACTAAGGTCAGATCTTGGTAACCGGCATACAGCACGCTCAGCACCAAAATCGACACAAACCCCGGCAAGATGAAAAGCGAACCAGCAATTAGCCCGCCGCGCGTACCGTGGATAAGCCAGCCTAGATACGTGGCGAGCTGCTGCGCTTCTGGCCCCGGTAAAAGCATGGTGTAGTTGAGGGCGTGGAGAAAGCGATTTTCGCTAATCCAGCGTTTTTCTTCGACGAGTAATTTGTGCATTACCGCGATTTGCCCGGCTGGGCCGCCAAAGCTGTAAGCGGCGACTTTTACCCAAGCCCAAAAGGCTTCGTTACGGGAAACTAATTCGGGCGTGTCTTCTGTTTGAGACATTTTGTAATCCTTTAGGCGGTGATTGCCGCAAGTAGACCGTCAAATAAGGCTAAACCGCGTTCTTCTAACGCGGTGTCTGATAGTTGTTGTGCCAACCAGCCTTTGAGCAGCAGATCAAGACCAACTGTTTCTGGATGGTTGTAAATGCCGTCGTGCAGGTCAATTTCGTGCACAATTTCGGCAACTTTTGTGAGGCCGGGGGCGGCCAGTTGGAACGTCTCACGCAGTGTTTCGAACGTACATAGCGACCCAGTGTGGCTGAATTGGGCGTTTGGCATATCGAAGCTGATTTCCCCTTCGGCTACGTCGTGGCTGTATCGAATGGTGGCGTTGGCGTCAATAAAGCGGCGGATGAGCCAGATGGATGACAGGCGATCCACGTGCGGCTGTGGCCGAGTGACCCACACTTTGTTTTGAAAGTCGGCTAACTCTAGCGGCGCGATTGTGGGGATGATGGCGTCTTCGCCTAGCAAGGCGCGTTCTAATTGTGAAAGCCGGGTCGCGACCACGCTGCCTTCTGGGCAATCGAAATAGTCAATGCGCTGAATGTCTGCAAACTGACGGCGCAGCTTTGCAATCGTGGGTTGCAGCGTGTCGACATCAGCACTGGCATCCAGCTGTGTGAGATCGGTGAGCAGGGCGTCATAGTCCTTGGCGCGGGCGGCGCAAAACAGACCGATTAGGGCTTGCTCTGTCATGCCATCAATTTGCTCGCTGTGAAAAGTGATGGCTTGACCGTCTGCGCTCTGAATTTCTTGCGTTAGCCACTGAAAGGACTCTACGCATTCATCATGCGCGGGCAGAACGTATAAATTACCCGCAGGCGCAATTGCGCCTAAGCGCTGTAAGCGTCGCCAAAGTGCAACGCGTACGCTCGATTTATTTTTTGGAAGGGAGTAAGCAAAGATGATCCAAGACATAATTTTGTAATATATATAACTGATTAGAAATACATATTACATTTATTGTTTTAGGCTGTCAACATGGAATCAAAAAAGCCATTGATCCCCTGTTGTTAGGAGCCAATGGCTTTAGTCCGAAAAAAATCCAGTTATGTCGTTAATAGAAGCATTACAAGATATGTAATTTTATAAATCTGAGCGCTTATTGGAGACTGTACTGTGGAGCAATCGAATACTATTTTTCAACGCATTTATACGGGGATTGTCGTGTCAATCCTGACCGTTTTTAGCTGGTTTAGCCGCAGCGTGGACTAGTCCACGCCTAAATATTTGTGCGTTTGCACGCTCAAGCGCCAGCCTCTAGCCTGCACTGTTTCAATACAAAGCTCGGTTGCTTTGGCGCTGGTGCTCACGGGCTGTAGGCAAATTTGCGCGGCTGCTGATAAGTCCAGTTCGGCTAACACGCCATCTAAACGGTCAATATCCGCTTGCTTACCCACAACTTGCTTGATTTCATGCGCCTGTGCCAGCGTGTCATTCAAGACTGTTTTTCCGCCCGGCATATCGAACTTTGGTGAGACGCAAACCCAGTCAATTGGGGCGTTGAGGTGGCCGCGCTCGGTGCCAGACGTTTCCAGCGCCACCTGATAGCCAGCGGCATGAAAAGCAGCCACCAATTCCGCTAGATCGTATTGGGCTGGCTCACCACCAGTCAGCAAAATCCACTTTGGCCCAGCATGGTTCGCCACCACATAGTCGGCAATATCCGCCGCGCTGCGCCATGCATACTGCGGATTAGCGCCAAGCACATCGGCAATGGCAGTCTTGGCAGCGTCAGCTTCAAATTCCCACGTTTCTTTCGTGTCACACCACGGGCAGCCCACCGCACAGCCGTGCAGCCGCACGAGCACCATCGCCACGCCCGTTTGCACGCCTTCGCCTTGAATACAGGTGTAAATATCGTTAATTGGATAAGTTGTTGTCATAATTGATTATTGAATTGAGTCCACGAAGTGACACGAAGACTCACGAAGGTGGTGTCTGATTTCAAGAGTGAAGCCGTAGCT
Organism: Anaerolineales bacterium; assembly: GCA_020630175.1. GTDB lineage: Bacteria > Chloroflexota > Anaerolineae > Anaerolineales > UBA6668 > JAHDIM01. Next base: position 1,225 of record JAHDBW010000246.1, on the reverse strand, counting down.
GCCTGAAGGTAAGGTGATTTTCAACGATGTAGCGTCTTTGAAATCCTCAAGAGTCCTTCGTGCAACTTCGTGTGCCTGCGTGGACTCGTTTTACCCTTCTGTATATTCAGCCCAGGTTTTAGGCGTTTCACTGACGCGCATCATGACGGTTTCCGGCCAGCGTTGCTTGGCCCAGTCATACAGATACTTGGCGAGATTTTCAGCGGTGGTCAGGCACGGTAGGACGTCGTTTAAGTGCCGATGATCGAGCGTGTCATCGATGAAGGTTTTGAGCGGCGACAGGTCGAGATAGTCAATCACGAAGCCTCTTTCATCGAGCGTGGTGTTTTGCAGCACAATCTCTACGATGTAATTATGACCGTGCAGCCGCGCACATTGATGCGTGTCTGGCAGGTGCGTCAGTTGATGACTGGCAGAGAAAGCGAATTGTTTTCTAATCGTAAACATTGCTATTGGTTAATGTGAATTGCCCATTGATTATTTGTTATTGGGCCGTGTGTGATATTGCGATTCGTAAGCAAAAGTTGCCACTTGTTTGAAAGCTAGCGTATTCGGATCAAGTTGCCAGACCGTGCCTTCTGGCAACAGTTCTAGCGGTGCGTCAAAGCGTAGGCTGGAAAAGGTAAATGTTGATTCGGTGCGGGCAATCCAGATGGGTGCCATCACGCGCCAGAGATACAGTTGGGCGGTGGATTTATGCCACAGCCAGCAGGCTTGCTGCCCTTCTAACTGCTTCGCGACTGTTGCAATGGCCTCGGACACGGGCAGACCTTGATCCAACTGTTGCTGAACACCGCCCACAATCACTTGCGTATCCACCGCAATGCTTGCGTCATACTGCCAAGCCGCAAAATCCGTGTGATTGAGTAATAACCCGTTATGCGCAAGCAAAAAGTCTGCGGTCTCAAACGGATGAACATGAGATACGGCTGCATGACGACGCTGAGTCGGCGCAAGGACATGCCCCAGTGCGCTGGTCGTGTTTTGCACTGGCAAGTCCGCTGCATGCAACGGCGTGGTGGCGCGTTGCGTTTGCAAGGTCTGGCCTTGTCGCGTACTAATGCCATAGCCCAAATTGCCGCGCTGCGTGTTCGCCTGAGCCAACGCTTGGAACTGCGTCCAATCGATGGATTGCAAACTGAGACTGCCAAAAATGCCGCACATGAGGGGAGAGTTGGTTGGTTGGTTGGTTGGTTGGTTGGTTGGTTGGTTGGTTGGTTGGTTG
>JAHDBW010000245.1 GCA_020630175.1 Anaerolineales bacterium | reverse complement strand
CAGTAATTTATGCCGCTTTCACGATTCATTCTTAGAATTGACTCATGCGGATTCCATTACCTCTTCTCTTCATCGCGCTCTTAGGGATTACAGCCTGCACCGTCACAACAGACCCACAGCCGTCTACGCCAACGCCAAGTGCAACGCATACGCGTGTAGCAGCAACCATTGTTACGCCAACACGCACCACAGCACCGCCAACTAAAATAGCACCAACTGCAACGCAGGAGCCAACCGAAATGCCAACGACACCGCCAACCTCAACACCGTCGCCAACCGTCGCGCAGGGCGGTCTTGCCGATTTAGCCGAATTCCAATGGGCTAATCGCTTGATTGTGATGTTTGCCGCGCCAGCCGCTGTTGCAGAACTACAAGCAACATTGATCGCCGAAGATGCGGCGGTTATCGACCGTCAAATTTTGTGGTTTATTGTGGCCGATGACGTCGTGACAACCAATTACGGTGGGGCGCTCTCCAACCAGTTGGCCGCTAACTTACGCAGCCGCTATGCCCAATTGGATACTGACTTAGAGGTTGTGTTGATTGGCAAAGATAGTGGTGTGAAGAATCGGCAGCCATTCTTAGACTCAGCCGCAATCTATGGCCAAATTGATGAAATGCCCATGCGGCGCGCAGAAATGACAAAACAAGCCGCGCCATAGTCAGCTAACAGCTAATGGTTGTCACTTGCCATAAACGTTCTAAAATAGCATTCGATCACGCGAAAGATACGTTCAAAATTCAAGAAACAAGACACACATGATTTTAGTCACTGGCGCAAATGGCATGCTGGGCAACGCTGTTGTTGAACAGCTCTTAGACGCAGGGGAGCGCGTCCGCACCTTCGATTTAGCAGCGCATGCCAATCCGGCTGTTGAGTCGGTTGTTGGCGATATCCGCAACATCGCTGATGTGCGCCAAGCCTGTGCCAACATCTCAGGTGTTATTCACACTGCGTCACTGGTCGATTTACACCTTGGCCAACCCCAGCGGCTACACGATATCAATGTGGGGGGCGTGAAAAACTTGATTGCCGCCTGTCGTGAGCACGGCATTCAACGCCTTTCCTACATGAGTTCAGCCGAAGTCATTTCAGGTGCGGATCCGCTACAAGATGCCACTGAACACACGCCTTATCCACGGCCACACCTTACCTATTATGGCGTTACAAAAGAAGCCGCTGAACAACAAGTCTTGGCCGCTAACGATGCCGAACTTGCGACATGTGCCATGCGGACGTTTGGCATTTTTGGCGAACGTGACCGCAACTTTATCCAACGTGCCATTGATAAAACTAACGGTAAGCAACTGCCAGCCATTAGCGGCACCACCGGCATTACAGACGTCATTTACGCAGGCAACATTGCCCACGCCCTCATTTTAGGGCTTTCCAAATTAGCTCCGGGCAACGAAATTGGCGGGCAGACCTTCCACATCACAGACCATGCGCCACAGGCCATGCAATCCTTTTTAGCGGAGCTGCTCCGGCCGTTGGGATATCAACGCCCCAAACGCAGCACGCCATTGACCATTGTCTGGGGGATTGCAGCGCTGCTTGAAGCGCTTTACACCATTACGAAACTAGAGCGTTTTGCCAATCCCATTGTCACGCGTCATCAGTTACTACTTTCTACGCAGGATTATTATCTCGACAGCAGCAAGGCGCGCGACTTATTAGGCTATACCCCGCGCTTTAGCCGGGCTGAGGCCATCAAGCGCACGCAAGATTGGTTCGCATTAGCCTTGTCCGCATAATTTAGTTGGCGACCTGTACACAATGAAGAATGCCGACCGAATTGAAACGCTGCGCAGCTTGCCAGCGAAAGTCGAAGCGCTTGTTACGGGACTAACTGCCGCAGATCTCACCACACACTTCTTATTGAAAGCGGATGGCAGTCCAGAGTGGACCGTTGCGCAAAATGTACATCATCTGGCTGATGCGCACATGAACAGCTATATCGGTTTCAAACTGCTGCTTTCAGAAGAGCAGCCCACGCTCTTAGCCTATGATGAGAATGCATGGGCCAGGCAACCCGAGTCGATGACAGCTGATATTTCCGGCGCGCTTGCCATCCTCAAACATTTACACGAACGCTGGGCAAGTTTGTTCGAAACGCTCAACGCCGCCGATTGGCAACGCATCGGCGTCCATCCCGTGGGTGGGGCGTTTATCCTTGAAGATCAGTTCAACGCCTATGTGCAGCATGGGGAAGATCATCTTGATCAAATCAAGCGAACTTTGGCTGCCCGTGGACAATAACGCTAGGCGACCCCGTTAGGGCGCAGCGCCACTTTTACGTGTTCAAAATCGCCAGCAAGAAACTGGTGCAACACGTTTTCTACCTCAGCAAAAGAAATATTTTTGACCCAAGTGTCCTGACAAATTTTGGCAAGCGTAATGGCGTCACTAAATTGACGCTTGGAATACACAAACGACCCTTTCAGTTGCTTCTGATATCGGATGAGCTCCGCTATATTCACATTGAGCGTTGCGGTCTCAAACCCAAGAAACACGCATTGTCCGCCTTTCTTAGCGCAGTCAATCCCGTGTTGACGCGTCTGCTCAGACCCTACCGTGTCGAAGACAACATCATAGGTTTCTGTTAGCGTTGATGTGGTTTGGGTTGCGCCTAACGTTTTTGCGGCACCGCGTCTATTCGCAGACAAATCGGCAACGTGTATGGTTTTACAGCCAGCCTGCTGCGCCAGACCAACTAAGCCCAGCCCCAAGCTGCCTGCACCAATAATTGCCACTGACTGCGCACCTGATGCACCAGAGAGTTCCCACGCATTGATTGAATTGGCAAACGGCTCAATAAAAACGGATTGTTCCCAAGACAACTCTGCTGGCAATTCAAACAACTGCGCCGATGGCACCGCCGCCTTTTGCGCAAAGCCACCATCGGTTTGCACACCAATCAAAGACCAATCCGCGCACAGCTGGGCTTGGTCAGCCACACAGTACTCACACCCGCCACAGCCAGACAGCGGATAAACGGCCACGCGTTTCCCATTGGCTGTCGTGCCGGTAAAGCCGTGGCCCATAATATTCGGCAACGGTCGAATACCCGGCTTGTTGAAGCCTAAGTATTCACTGCCGCCAATGCCAGTTGCTTCAACCGTAATTAGCTGCGCCGCCGCGTTAGGTTGGGGCGCGTCTATATCGCGCAGCGTTAAGGTTTTACTGCCTTCCAACAATAGTGCTTTCAATTTTGGTGTCCTTCTCAAATATTGGGTACAACAATGGTGCTACGCGTATGCTTACGTCAATGGATATGTTGGAAATCGTTTGCAAAGTGCCGCGACAGCCGCTTTGCTTTCCGCAATGGTTTTATCGTCAAGCGAGTAGCCATCCGCAGCTTGCCAAATTTGCGCCAGAATCCGTCCGATTTCTGCCATCTCAGCTTCTTTCATACCGCGCGTTGTGGCGGCAGACACGCCCAACCGCACGCCGCGCCACTTCATTGGGCTAACCGGATCGCCCGGCAATGGGTTTTTATTGCAGGTTAGATCAGCCAGTTCAATCACCTTTTCGGCCTGATCACCAGTGATCCCGGCGGATGCCACATCGACCAACATCAAGTGATTATCAGTGCCACCAGAGACGATGCCAAAGCCAGCCTCTAACAAGGTTTGGGCTAACACCCGCGCGTTCTTCACAATTTGCGCAGCGTACGTTTTGAATTCAGGCTGCAACGCTTCGCCTAAACAAACGGCCTTAGCCGCAATCACATTCAGGTGAATACTACCTTGTGAACCGGGAAACACCGCGCTGTTCAATTGTTTGCGCCACTTTTTATCGCGGGTCAGAATGATGCCACCACGTGGACCACGCAGCGTTTTGGTAACCGTAGACGTCACAATATCAGCATGCGGCACCGGATTAGAATGTGCACCACCGGCCACTAAGCCAGCAATATGCGCCATGTCCACGAGGAAGATCGCATCAACGCTTTTGGCAATTGCGGCCATGCGTTCAAAATCAATCGTCCGTGGATACGCCGAACCACCTGCAATAATCAGCTTGGGGCGGTGCTCTTGGGCCAGCGCAGCCATTTGATCATAATCAATTTGCCCAGTGTCTTCATGCACGCCATAGCGCACAATGTTGAACCACTTGCCAGACAAGTTTGGATTAGCGCCATGGCTCAGGTGGCCACCTGCTGCCAGTGACATACTCAGCACCGTATCACCCGGTTTTAGCAAGCTCACAAAAACCGCTAAATTCGCTTGTGAGCCAGAATGCGGCTGTACGTTTGCATATTCCGCACCATACAGTTCACAAGCGCGATCAATCGCTAGTTGCTCTACTTCGTCCACAACCTTAGCGCCACCGTGGAACCGTTTACCGGGATAGCCTTCCACCGTTTTGTTTGTGATGTGGCCGCCAAGCGCGTCCATCACGCCTTGACTAACGATGTTTTCAGACGCAATCAATTCGATCTGATCAACCTGTCGCTGCGCTTCACGCTGCAAAATATCGGCGACTGCCGGGTCTGACGTTGTCAATGGATCGCTGAAAAAATTATGCATATTGGCCCTTTCCTGAATAGTGGCACAACTCACTGTGTGCAAAGTGTCGCAATGTTACACAAGCGAGGGGATATTGCCAATATAGCCAGCAGAGAATAATGACACTATTCGCAGTCTTCTATAAGGTTAGTAGTAATATTAGACACATCCAAAACAGCCGCCACTAGCTCGCTAGCAACCCAACAAAATGGACACCGACAAAATGACACTCCCAACGCTCCCAGACCTCACCCAAGCCCTTAGCGATGCCGGCGCAGCCCATCATGAGTTTGAACAAGTTATTCTGAATGGCGTGCGTGACGAACTGTGGGCTGGGTTCTATGCCGCCTTTGCATTAGGGCGCTTAGGCAATTTCACCACCCCAAGCCAGCTCAACAATCTACTAACAGACGCACCTTTAGAAAACGATTGGGCCGCCGCTGCTGCTAACTACGTACTTGCCGCGCTTTCTAATTGATCTTGTAATCTCGCGCCCAAGCGCAACATTTTGAACAGCCGCGCGTAATAGCTCTTATCGGGACTGCTTCTTATT
>JAHDBW010000244.1 GCA_020630175.1 Anaerolineales bacterium | reverse complement strand
CTAATTCTGGTAGCGAGATGGCTTTGACGCCTTGCTCATAGCGCGCATATCCCGCACTTGAGATGCCTAATAAATCGCCACACTCACGTAGTGTACGTCCAGTGGATTCACGGGCGTCGCGTAATAAGAGCCCTAAAATTTTGTTTCGAACTGCGAGTTCTGGTTTTGTAGACATAACTATTTTTCCGTTCTCAAATATAATGGTAGTATAGCATCGGTTTTTCCTCAGATCAGTTGCTTAGCACGCTTTACAAACTGAGGCATAACTAGATCATGGCATCACATAATTCGTTATTTGATGGAAGTCTGATTAGCATAAAGAATAAATTTGTTAACCCATCTGAAACGAACTTTGCAAAATACGCGGGTATTTGGCTTTCAGGGCCTAAGCGCATATATGCAAGCCGTAACCTCTCCACAAACGGCCTCTATTGGCAGTGTTTTCTCACCTCATATTGGGCAAAATGTTTATTATCGCGCGCGATCAATGGACTTTGCGGTTTATAAACAGGTTTTTCTCCATGATGAATATGACCTGCCAATTGATACGCCAGACGTAATTTTGGACCTAGGTGCTCACGTTGGATTTGCAAGCTTATTTTTTGCAAAAAAGTATCCTAAAGCAACTATATATTCAGTTGAGCCACAGCCTGAAAATTATCAGCTGCTGCTCAAAAACACCAAAGATCACCCCAATATCATTCCGCTTAATTATGCGATTTGGTCAGAAGATAAACCATTACAATTATCTGTACCAACGCAAGGCCCTAAGAGCTACTGGGATTTTCAAGTCAATGAGACTGCCGGCAATGCCGATCACTTTATTACGGTTGACGGTATTTCCATTCAATCTCTGATACAGCGCTTCGACATAGATCGAATTGGATTGCTGAAAATTGATATTGAAGGCTCTGAAAAAGAACTTTTTGAACACTCTGAGCGTTGGATTGGATCAGTTGATGCAATGATCATCGAATTGCATGAAAACTTAACGCCAGGTTGTGACGCATCCTACAACACATATATTCGCCCCCACTTTGGCAAAACTATGACAAGAGCAGAGCACACAATCGCTCTGGATCCAATACGGTAGTTGCCATTTCATTGCTCGCTCAAACTAATTCCTATGACAAATTCAAATTGGACTGGTAAAAAAGTTCTTATCACCGGCGTTTGCGGCACTGTAGGCCGTGAACTTCTCAAGCAAATTGAGGTGCAAAACCCAGCAGAAATTTTGGGTGTCGACAATAATGAAAGTGAGCTTTTCTTTTCAGATGTTGAATACCGTGCCCAGCCGCACATCAATTTTGCACTAGGTGATGTGCGAGACCGCGATCGGATGATCCAGTTAATGAATGGAATGGACATTGTTCTGCATTCCGCAGCTTATAAGCATGTTTCCTTATGTGAAAAGTCTCCGCGTGATGCCGTGCAAACTAATATTCATGGTACACAAAATATTATTGACGCTGCAATTGCCAATAATGTTGAACGGGTCTTGTTCACCTCATCTGATAAGGCTGTGAACCCCACAAATGTGATGGGTACTTCGAAATTGATGGGCGAACGCCTTATGACTGCAGCGAACATGCAAAAGCGTGGCGATGGGCCAATCTTTGCATCAACGCGGTTCGGCAATGTTTTAGGATCGCGCGGTAGTGTTATTCCGTTATTCAAGAAACAGATTGCAAGTGGCGGGCCAGTCACATTGACCGATGCTCGAATGTCACGATTTATCATGACGCTGAGTGAAGCTGTCAAGCTTGTTATGGAGTCCACGTTTCTAGCAAAGGGTGGCGAGGTATTTGTCACGAAAATGCCAGTAATGCGCATTGAGGATTTGGCAAACGCAATGGTGCTCGAACTCGCGCCTGATTCTGGCATGGAAGTGACTGAAATTGGTAGCCAGCCCGGTGAAAAGCTCTATGAAGAGCTGATGAACAACGAAGAAATGCGTCGCACGATTGAACTAGATAACTACTTTGTGCTAGTTCCGCCTTTCCCTGCGGTGCATACACGGATTGTGTACGAGTATCCAGATAAAAAAGCGGATAGCGTTGCAAAACCTTACAATTCGGACACTGAAGTTGCTATGACTCAAGATGCCTTGCATCAGTATTTAGTAAAAAACGCATTAGTCTGATTGTATTGTTAATATAGTCGATCTCTGATCGTTTATGGGCTAGACATTACTTTATAAAAGTAATGTCGTCTTTTGCCGAGAATCTTAGAAAAGAGCAACTTACATAAAAGTTTTCAAACAATTGAAAGTCTTGATGTAATGTTATTTCCACGAGCTTTTGCTCTTTACATCAAACTAAAAATTTAGCGCCTGTGTTGTGCAAAAAAAAGAGATTAGAAAATGAAAATTATTATTGCTGGCGGCATGGGCTATATTGGCTCTGCAATTGCTGAAATCTACCGAAATCAACCTGAACATGAAATCATCATGTTTGATAAGCGCTTTATTCCTGAACGCGTTGCTGCGCTGCCAAAGCACATCAAATATATCCAAGCTGATATGCAAGATAAGGACACCATGCGCACCTTGCTAGAAGGCGCAGATGTGTTGCACCTCTTGGCAGCAGAAGTTGAAGCTGAAAAGAGCATTGGTAAGGTTGAAGCCGTTTGGGATCACAATTACCATGCCCCAATTGGCTTGCTAGAAGTCACCCCGCCAACCACCCGCGTTATGTTTGCTTCAACCGGTAACATTTTTGGTGGTGTAGATGAGTCTGTAAAGTATCTAGACCTTAACGAAGAAGATACGCCTGCGCCAAAACTGCCATATGCTGAAACCAAAGTTGCTATGGAAAAATACTTGCGTGAAACAGACCGCGACTATGTAGTTTGCCGCTTTGGCACCAACTATGGCTTCTCACCGGGTGTGCGTTTTAATCTGGTTACGAACATCTTTGTACAACGCACGTTGCTCGGTAAAAACCTCACCATCCACGGGAAAGGCGAAAATTTCCGCCCGACCGTTTGTGTGAACGACTGCGCCCGCGCCCTAGAGTTCCTTGCCAAGCGCGAAGATGCCTCAAAGCAAACGTTCCATGTTGTCAATGAAAGCTTCAAAATTCGTGAACTTGGCGCCAATGTTGTGCGTTTGTTTGGCGACAAAACCAAGCTTGAATTTGTAGACAAAGTTGTGCCATTTAGTGCTTACGCGCTTAGCAATAAGAAAATTCGTGATTTTGGCTTTGAATTTGCCTGGAATCTTGAATCTGCGGTTCTTGACATGAAAGAACGCTTTTCAGTCATGGAAGACGTTTTATAGAGACTGATAAATAGCCCATGATTAAAGTCGCAACCCCCTCTGTTGATGAAGCCGAAGTCGCCGCTGTGCGTGATGTTTTACTGTCTGGAAATTATGTTTCTGGCAAAACGGTAAAAGCATTTGAAGAAGAATTTGCCGCCTATGTTGGCGTAGAGCATGCTGTTGCTGTGAATAGCGGCACGGCATCATTGCATGCGGCGCTCGTTGCAATTGATTTGCAGCCTGGCGATGAAGTCATTGTGCCAGCGTTGACGTTTTTCTCCACCGCCACCGCTGTAATTCATCAAGGGGGGATTCCGATTTTTGCGGATATTTCACTGGATAACTATTGTATGTGTCCGGCTGATTTACGCACCCGCATTACCCCGCGCACCAAGGCAATTATCCCGGTTCATTTTTACGGTCATGCGACTGAAATGGACGAGGTGATGGCCATTGCGAAAGAGCATGGGTTATATGTTATTGAAGACTGCGCACAATCACATGGCACGCTTTATCGCGGCACAATGACCGGCGCGATTGGCGATATGGGCTCTTTCTCCTTCTTTGCCACAAAGCATATGACCACGGGCGAAGGTGGGATTGTCACGACAAATAACGCGGAATGGGCGCAAAAAATGCGTATCTTCCGTAGTCATGGGCTAGTTGGCCGGCACGATCACGTTATGCTGGGCTATAACTACCGCATGACAGAAATTGCGGCAGCCATTGGGCGCGTCCAACTGACTAAATTGCCGCAGTTGAATGCAGATCGGATCAAAAATTGCCAACGGTTGTCTAGCCTAATTGCGGATATCCCGTGGCTTAAATTGCCAGAAATTCCTGAGCATGTGTTGCACACTTACTTTTGGTTGCACATCTTGATTGATGAAGAAAAGCTTGGCTACTCAGCCCAAGAGCTAATTGGTGTGCTGGCTGAAAAAGGCGTACAAACGCGCAATCGCTACGTGGCACCGCTTTCACAACAACCGTTGCTCACAAAAAATATGCCGGCGCTAATGCATAAAGTGTCTGACCACGTGCCAGACTATGCGGCGATGTCGCTACCAAATACAGAAAAAGTTGCTGGCAAAGTGCTCGGGCTGCCAAATCGGCCTGACCTGACTGAAGCAGAAATCCAAACTATCTCTGACGTTTTGCACTCTCTATGACCAATGTGATTGTTGTGGGAGCGGGTGCTCAAGCGAAATACGCGCTTGAAACGTTCCGTTTTGACAATGCAATTTCTGTTGTGGGTGTCTTAGATACGCATAACAATGCCGATATTTGGGGCTCCAAGCTTCACTACGCAACGATCTTGGGTCCAACAACTTTATTGAAAGACAAGTTAGCAGAGGCAGCGATCATTTGCGTTGCAGACCCCGTTCGGAAGCAAGCGCTGATGTTAGAAGCGGAAGCGTTAGGCTATTCAATCGTATCGGCAATACATCCGACTGCGGTGATTGCGGATACAGCCACGCTTGCACCAGGCGTTATTATCAATGCACTGGCTGTTTTACAGCCTCAATGCAAAATTGGCCTAGGTGTAATGATCCATGCTGGTGTAATTGTTGAGCATGACTGCCAAATTGGTGCATTCGCAAACTTAGCGCCTGGCGTTCGCCTTGCTGGCTGGGTCAATGTTGGGGCGCGTGCCAGACTGTATACTGGCGCTTGTGTTATCCCAAAAATTAGCATCGCGGATGACTGTGTGGTGGCCGCTGGCGCCGTCGTGATTGAAAACGTCACGCTTGGCGATACTGTTGGCGGCGTACCCGCTAAACCCTTACACTAAGACATGATTTCCAATTCTAGTATTGCGTTTTA
>JAHDBW010000243.1 GCA_020630175.1 Anaerolineales bacterium | reverse complement strand
TCAGCGACCTCAGCGACCTCAGCGACCTCAGCGACCTCAGCGACCTCAGCGACCTCAGGTGTTTCAACTGCATCTGCGGTGACAGCGGTTTCCTGCCGTAATTTTGCAGCGTTGTCACCTTGGCATAGGAACGCCCGCATTCGCTCTTGGCTTTCTGGCATATCGCCGCCGTGTTTTCCAATTGGATATTCAAAGTAGGCATAGTCGCCGCTTGGCAAATTCGCTTGTGTTAGCGCAGCGTCTAGTAAGCGGCTATTTTCAACGGGAACAACAAAATCTAGTGCCCCATGATGGATTTGAATGTTGTCTGGTAAATCATTGATAAAGTACAGCGCTGAGCGTCTGAGCAGGGCTTGGCGAGCTTCGTCTAAGCTCAGCTCGCCGCTTAAGTACGGTTCTGCTTCTCGTAAGACAGTGCGCATAAATGGATTTACAGGCTTGTCTGTGGTCAATGCCTCATTGGTCAATGCTTCAAGATTTGGATAGGCAAGATGGTCTGTTGCGCCAAAAAAGTAGACCGCACGATTGATGCGTGGATCTCTAATAGACTGTAAATAACTCACCCCACCGCCACGACTGCCACCAAATACAGACATGCGCGATGTGTCTACGCCTTGGTAGTTGGCAATGGTTCCGTTGACTAACGCTAGAACGTCGTCAATATCACCATCAAATTCACTACCTTCGCCTTCAGATAACAAGTCGCCCAGTTGCAGCCCTTGTGTCTTGAGTGGCTCCCCACGGTAAGACGGTACAACTATAAAATACTGACCAAAGCAATCATTGCTGAAGCCGCGTAGCATGCCGGGGCTAACCCCCGCCGTGCCACCATGATTTAGCGTCAAGATTGGATAATCATAAGTTGGATCATAATCACGTGGTAAACGGACTAGTCCATAATGCGCATTGCCGTTGACTGTATGGCTTACAACGTCAACTTGATACCCATCAATCGTTCCATTGCCGACAGTTGTCCAGTTATATGGCGTGACATCTCTGCTTTGCCAGTCTTGTTTGACACGATCTATTTCTGCTTGGGTTGGCGGCGCATATAATGCTGCAAGTGCTGACTGTGCCCAAACATGCTGTTGTGACACGCCAAGCAGCCCTAAAAGAATGCTAAAGAGAAGAATTGGGAGTAATTTACGATGGGTCATGATATTGCTATGGTGTTTTGTTGGGGCTGGTTGTCTTTCTAAAGTAGGCCTATGAAATTCTTACAAGATCGTCTTTTTCTGGCGAATAGTCTTAATCATTTACTCGTTGATATTCTGAATGCGCAACGGACAATGATTCTGACGTTTATGGTTGGCGTGCTAGCCATTGGTAACACAGAAATTGGTTTATATAGCACCATTGCGCAAGTGAGCACGTCGCTCACACAACCTTTGTTTGGCTGGCTAGTAGACCGTAAAAAATACTATTGGCTCGCGCCAGTAGGCTTGTTATGGATGATTGTGTTCTATGCAGCGGCTATTTACGTTGCAAACTGGTGGACAATTGTGCTGTTGATTATCGGTGCATTTGGCTCGGCGATGTTTCATCCAGTTGGCACGGAACGCGTTACCACCCGTGCCCGGCAAATGGCGGTTGCCGGTGTGACCACAGCATCCGCGATGTTCTTTTTATTTGGGCAGCTTGGCTTTTCAATTGGACCAATCTGGGGTGGTCGTTTATTAGATCGTTTTGGCCTTAATGGCATTTGGATCATTTGTGTTGCTGCATTGCCTGTAGCGGCTTTTTCTTATTACTATAATCAGCAATTCCGCGATTTGCATTCTGCGGATATTGTTGCCGCCCCCGTCAAAAGCAAGCGTCAGCGTATTACTAAGGCCGATATCTTTCCTGAAGGGCGCTGGGTAATGGTCACCTTTGGATTGCTGATTTTGTTACGCACAATGCCGTCGCAAGTTGGCATGATTTTCCTGCCGAAATTGATGTCGGATCAAGGAATGACAGCTGGTATGCAAGGGTTTATTGCCGCATTCTTTATGGCCGGTGCCGCAATTGGCGGGCTACTCGGCGGCATGTTAGCTGACCGTATTGGGCAAAGACGTGCACTGATTTGGACAATGGCATTATCGGTGCCCTTTATTTGGATTTATCCTATTGCAAGTGGGGCGCTTTTGCCTATTCTTGTCTTTCTTGCTGGTGGTTTACTAGGGGCTTCTCATCCAATGTTGGTTGTGATGGCACAAAGCCTCTTCCCGAAAAGTATGGCGATGGCGTCAGGCTTAGTTCTAGGATTTATTTTTGCAAGCGGCTCCATTGGTGGGGCGCTCGCTGGTTACTTTGCAGATACGTATGGGCTAGCATTTGTCATGCAACAATTTGCTTGGGGGCTAATTGCTGCCGTTGGGCTAGCATTTATTAGTATTCGTCGGACGTAAAACTGCGACTGTAGATCTTGCTCGTCTGCTTCTAGATTACTATAGTTTTGCAACGCCTAATATGGTCTATATGGAATGTGGGAACTATCTGTTAACAGTAGTTATGGCCATACATCCTAATTGAAATATGAAACGTTATTAAACACGATCAAGATCTGATCAAGTTTTAATCAAGACTACATGGTTACAGTTTGTATGTCACTCTATCCAGAGTGTCATCGACACCTAATCAAACTTCTAATAGATGAAGAAGGACACGTAACCATGAGTAATGAAAGATTCAATAATAAACCTAAATTTGGGCCAATCACCTTGCCAAAAGGAATTGATCAGCCAGTTGTCAATGACGTGTCATTGATAAAGCATTTAGAACTTCCGAGTAAAAACAAGCAGGATGCATATTCCGGCTTCATAATTGTCCGCTTGTCCAATAATGTTCCTGTACCTAGCGAGAAAGCTGCAACGCTGCTCGATGTTACGAAAGAATTGAAGCTGAAAGGGCTGGGGCGATTGCTAAATGAATTTGGTCTTACTGCTAGCTGGCGAGTAGTGCGTAGCCTTCGCACTGAACAAATTTTGGATCTTGAAAAGCAGGCTCTAAAATCTGACTTGCCGCCGTTACATAGCCTAACTGCATATTGGCGTATTGATGTTCGCGAGAAGATGGATGCTGCTGAAACTATTTTGAAGCGCCTGAATAGTCTGTTTGCCGTAGATAAAGCGTATCTGGAATTTGCAGTCTCTGATCCTGTTGTAAATGCTGGCGATGATCCGTATAACGGTCAACAAGAATATTTAGATGCAGCCCCAGATGGGATTGATGCACGTTGGGCTTGGACGCAACCAAATGGCGAAGGCGCTGGAATTGGATTTGTAGATTTAGAACAAGGTTGGTTTCTTTCTCATGAAGATTATGCCACCAAAGCGCCAGGTCTTATCTATGGTGACAACCGCGATGGTGTCGGTACTTATAAAGGAGATCATGGTACGGCGGTTTTAGGAATTGTTGCTGCAGACGATAATACAGATGGTATTGTTGGCATTGCGCCTTCTTTGGCATCCGTTCAGACAACTAGCCATTATGATGCAGCGACATCAACTGTACTCAATGTTGCAGATGCAATTCTTGCCGCGATACCAGTGATGACGGTTGGCGATTTTTTGTTGCTTGAAGTGCAGCGCAACTTTTTGCCAACAGAGGTTGATGATGCTGATTTTGACGCGATCCGTTTAGCAGTCGCACACGGTATTGTAGTTGTTGAGGCTGCTGGAAATGGCAGTAATGACTTAGATGTCTACACGAATGCTGCTGGCGATAATATTCTTAACCCAGCTGATGTGGATTTCCGCGAGTCAGGGGCGATTATTGTTGGGGCTGCGGAAGCCGCGTTACCACATGATCGTTCTTGGTTTTCTAATTTTGGCGCACGCTTGGATTGTTATGCCTGGGGCGATAGCGTTGTTACATGCGGCTATGGAGATTTAGACAGCGGCTTAGGGGATGATGATAAAACATATACTGACACATTCAGTGGAACTAGTAGTGCTTCACCGATTGTTACTGGTGCTGGGATTATTCTTCAAGGTATGCATGAGGCGAATACGGGGACACGTTTGTCTCCGATGCAAATGCGTGTAATCTTGTCTGACCCTGCGACAGGCACAGCACAGGGCAATGGCGTTGCTGGCAATATTGGTGTGATGCCGGATTTACGCCGCATTATTGAAGATGTCTTGGGTGTGGTCCCGGATGTTTACCTGCGTGATAATGTTGGCGATACAGGTGTTGTTCCTTCAACCGGTGGCATTAGTGCTAGCCCAGATATCATTGTTCGCCCCGACATCGTACCAGACCCTGAGTTGTCTTTTGGCGAAGGTAGTGGCAATGAGAATAGTAATACGCTTGGCTATGAGGCTGAAGCAGGTCAAGATAATTTCATTTACACACGGATTAAGAACAGCGGTGGGGCAGATGCGAATGATGTTACGGCCACTATTTACTGGAGTGAAGTTTCAACTTTGGTAACCCCAGATATGTGGAACCTAGTTGGCACAACCGCACCAGTGAATGTGCCGCAGGGGGATACTTTAGTTGTTACGGATCCAATTACTTGGGATGCAGCCAATATTCCGCGAACTGGACACTATTGTTTTGTTGGCATTTTGGACCACGCTGGTGATCCGGCACCGCCATTGCCTGCAGCCACAGATTGGGATGGCTTCCGTAACTTTATTCGTAACTGGAATAATGTCGCTTGGCGTAACTTTAATGTTATAGACGTGCAGCCAGACTTTGAAAAAGATACGCATGAATTTGAGTTTATCTTAGCCGGTGTACCTGGCCGCAAAGCGGTGTTTGATTTGCAAATTGAGCAGTATCTGAGCAAGGGGATGCGCATTTGGTTAGAAGTTCCTATGGGGCTTGCGAAGCAAATTTGTGCTGGTCGATCATGGAAGTGCGAGATCAATCGTCAACATCAGCTAGCACGCATACTACTGCCAGCAAAACCACAGCTAGGTATACGCAACATGCCTTTAGCTGAGAATGCAAAACATCGATCGCGTTTCATTGTAGAAGGCGCTAAACAGGCGCGTGTTGGCAATCGGCTAGCAATTCGCCAGTTCTTTAAAGAAGAAGAGCTTGGCCGGGTGACGTGGCAATTCCATGACCGTCGATTAGACGAGAAAGATTGCTAACAACTGA
>JAHDBW010000024.1:9486-29837 GCA_020630175.1 Anaerolineales bacterium | reverse complement strand
ACTTTCGCTTGCACAGTTTATGGCGTACGCGATTCTACCGTTAGCCCCACAATAAAGATCCCAGGGTCAGGTGAGCCTAACAAGTCTTGCGATCGGTCAACTAAATTCACAGAGACCAATCGACTATCTTGATACTCAATTGGCACAGGTACGGTCAACATATCAATTACGGAGTCGTCTCCAAAGCGGTTTGGCCCTTTATACGCCTCGCTAAGATCCGGACTGTTGAACGGCTGAACAACGCCCCACTCACGGATATTGCTATTCATAATTAGCGGCACATCGTATGTACGACCATCTTCAAAAGCAAGTTGAAGCGCCCCTATTTCTTTATTTTCAGCACCAACCCCAAAGCCAACATTCATCAGCACATAGACAGTTTCGGCTTGTGTGAAGGGTCCTACTGGGATCGCTAACGTTTCTGGTGCTAAGCCATGATCAACCGCTTCATCTGGCGTGCTTTGCGTTTGCGTGCCTACTTTTCCAGGATCATCAATCAAGAATTTCACGCCACCAAATTCTTGCTCACCAAGCGGAAACTCAGGCAACAATTCAAGAATACTTTGCGTTGCATAAGCCCCCAGCGATACGGTCGCATTACTAAGCGCAACGACCACAGCGGTTGGTTCAGGAGCAGTTGTTGGCTCCATAGTTGGCGCTTCTGTTGGCGGAATTTCTTCTGTACTGCTGATCTCCGTTGCAATCGCAACAGCCGTTGGTTCGCCACCTAAGACTTGCCCCAGCAGCCCGGAGCGCCACGTACTAATCAACAGACCACCGACAACCACGGCCAGACAAAGCCCAACGCCTAAAACCGCAGCGATGATCACGCCACGTTTACTATTTGGTTGAGCCGCTGCCGGTTGCGGAGGCGGCGCTGCTGGCATAGACGGCGTAGACGCGGCCGCTTGTGGTTGAATAGGTTGCGGCGCGGCAGCTGGTTGGACGGGTGCTGCTGCAACCGGTTGTTCAATCACTGTTCTTAAGTCTGCAGGCGCTTCAACCAATGTTTTATCACCGCCGTCCATGATCAACGTGGCTTCGTTCGTCATTTGCAACGCCATCACAAACTCACCGACGCTACGGTAGCGTTCAGCAGGATTTTTGGCTAGACATTTCCGGAAAATACGATCCAGATTTGGCGGCAAATTGCTAGGCCACGCGACTGGAAATTCTGGCCCTTTGACCAAGTGCTTAGTAATAATTTCGGACTGACTATCGCCAGCGAATAAAACATCGCCGGTTAGCATTTCATAGGCCACACAGCCTATTGCATAGACATCCGTTTGCGCAGTGGCTTTGGCACCATCCCAAATTTCGGGGGCCATGTACTGCGGCGTGCCCAAAGACCCTTGCGTTGCGGCAGTCGCATCGTTTTGCAACAGTTTGACAATGCCAAAATCCGCTAAGTACAAGTTGTCGAATTGATCGAACAATAAATTCGCTGGCTTCAAATCTCGGTGGATTACACCGTGTTGATGCGCATGGTCTAGCGCTTCAGAAATCCGCGTTAGGTGGCTCACTGTGTCTGCCCAGCTAAACGCACCATGTGCCAAGCGGTCTTGCAGGGATTTGCCAGACATATAGCGCATCACGATATAAGGCTGGTCATTCTGTTCGCCAAAGTCATACAGCGGAACAATCGCCGGATGATCTAGCGTTGCAATGGCCTGTGCTTCACGGCTAAACCGCGCCCGAAATTCATTATCCGCTGATAGGTATGTGGAAATGACCTTGATGGCAACATCGCGATTGTTGAGGTTTGGATCTTGCGCGTGGTAAACCACCGCCATTCCGCCCCGGCCAAGTTCTTTCAGTATTCGATAGCGACCAATTTGAGACATTTAGACTTCCACCATAAAAGATTGATGTGTTTCGTTGACAATAATGACAGTCAACCCACATTACGCAAAACGACTGTAATCATGACCGTAGTTTTGCAATGTACTGCTAATTTGTTCAGCCTATTATAGGATTCAGGAGCGCAATTCCGGTTCGAATTCGGTTCGAACTGTCGTGCCATCAACGTTGTACCCTAACTGTTTCGAATAAGCTGCAAATAAATTCTGTAAGCGCTGCCGATGCTTAGTAAGGGCTGGCAAAAAACGAACCGGGCGCGGCGCAATCTGTGTCCCCATCTCGGTTGATTGAGCATTGGCAGGAACGGCCAAGAACGATTTCAATCGGGCCAGCGTTTGAGTCGGATTGGCACACAAGTCCTCATACCGAATTTCAATATGCGGCACCTTTAGCTGGGGCTGCACGCGTAAATAGTGTGCATAGCCGCGCTGTGAATCTAACGCAAGCGTCCACAGATCTAGGCTAAAGCGTTGCGGAAATAAGGCTTGCCCCAACCGTGTGCGTAGCGGTGTATCAAACATGCGGGCATAGCTACGATCAACCAAGGCTGAATACGCATTACGCGACTGCATGGTGCGCCGCACCGCCTTCAATTTAGAATTCAAATTTACCAGCGGCGCACGATGGATAAACACAAATTTAGCAGTTGGAAATGTACGCGCCAGATAGCGCAAATTGCCAAAATCCCAAGGATTCTTGAGCAAAATAGGCAATGCAGGCTGATGCGTTAGCTGAACCTTGCGGCACAATTCCATAAACTGCGCATAATTGCTGCGCCGCAAATAGGGCCGATACAACAAAGACTTATGCCGTTTGAGCACAAATCCATACTCCTCTGGCAACGTGGGTGAAACAGAAATCGCATCAATAGCGCGGCTGTGTAGGCCCAAATCCGCAATGGTCTGCGTTAGCTGCGCATGTGCCTGTGCCGTTTGGGCAGTGAAGTGATTATGCAGAATTTCGTCATAGCGATTGACGTGGTAATACTGCACATAATTGAAGGCTCCTGTTTCCGCCAACAGCTGATATAGCAGCGTGGTGCCAGACCGATGCAGCCCCAATATAAAGATGGGTGCCACATCAATTTCAGCTAAACGCGCTAAGTACGGCTGATCCAGTTCAGAATAATGGGGCTCAACCTTGATTGCCGGAGGCGCTTTAGTTTCCACCAACAAAGGTCAAAAGCTCACGCAATACATTGGTCAATTGTGTCACTTGGTCTTGCAATCCCAACTGATCAAGCGGCACGGTGACGGGAAAATCCAACTGAACCGGCACTTCGGTATCAATCGGCACAATCGTTTTCACTGGCACCTCAATCGTCAAATCAATGGGCACTTCGGTGTCAATCGGAATTGTCTTCTTCACCGGCGCTTCAACAACCAAGTTGATCGGAACGCTCATCTCAATTGGCACAGGCACCGTTGTTAGCGTCCCTAACCCCGGAATACGCACCGGCACATTCACCGTCGTGTTAATCGGGATAACAGAATTCACGGGAACCGTAATCGTTTCCTCAAACAGGACTTCTAGCTGCACTGGCAACGTCTCTTGAATTGGCACAACAAAATTATCTTCAAATGGGATTTCCATCTGGACCGGAATGGTCTCATCCACAATAACTGGCACAACCATATCTTCCAAATTTAGCGCTTCGATATTCTCGATGGCCTCCGGTAGTTGCTGGCGTGCGACGGACCTAAACCGGAATAGGCCAATCAAGGCAATGGCATTAATAATGACCAGCCCAATGACCAGGATCCAAAGTGCAATAAAACTCCCAATGAATAATTTCGAACGTGGCATAGTGTAAGACTCCTATAGAAGTTTGATTGCGAACGGTTAGCAGTGTTTAGATCTAAACAGTTGGCTTTTGAAAAACAAAACGTTTGTAAACCTTTTCGCCAGATTGCAGCGCGCCATAAAAGAACTGACTGCCCTTTACACCGGCAAATTCACGCACAATTGGGCGTACAAGTCTTGGCGAATAACGGTTGATCATCTGTTGGCGGCGCGCATCATCAAGGTCTAGTGCATGGATAACGTTTGGCGTAATGTTTTGGCGTTCAATTTCAATGAGCCCAGTAGCAGAAAGCTGGTCTTCCCACATGTCTAGCTCATGATCGGTGCGCAAATCAGCATAGAGGAAATAGCCGCCGGGACGTAAAACGCGCACAACTTCATTAAAGAAGCGCGGGACATCCGGATAGCAGATAGAGGATTCGACATTCAGAATGACATCAACAGAGGCATCAGCCAGCCCTTTTAGATCCTGCGCATCCCCTTGGGCAAAATCCAGCCCAGCTAAGTCATAATAACTTTTGCAGAACTTGATTGCATTATGGGTAATATCAATGCCCAACGTAGACGCGGGCTGCAAATATTTATGAACATAATGCGCCCCACCGCCCCGCCCACAGCCCACCTCAACGACAGACAATCCGGTCAGCGGAACGGCACTCGCCACTTGATGATACAACTGCAGCGGATAGCGGTTGGTCTCATCAGATTGATCCAGCACCGGCCCAGTTGGCTCATCCGCTAAAGGACTATAGCCATAGTTCATAAACAGCATGCTAGAGCCTGAATCAAACAATGAAATAAATTCGAACCAAGCCCGACTAATGCGGGATGGTAAGTTAGGAAATACTTTTTGAAATGTTGCAACGGCAGAACGCATCATTAGGCGTGTTGTCCTTTCTTTGGGTGGGGTAAAAAGCCACTTTCAACAAAATAATCGAGGTAACGCTTGAGTAGCGCATCGCTAACTGGAGCACACACAATGTCAGTATCTGCAATTGCGGTAAGGGCATTGGTGCAGTCAAATTCTGGCAAATACGCCATCGTGGCATCGGCCTCTTCAAGCAGCGGCAAGAACGTCCCCCAGCCTTCCATGCTTTGGCCAGCGTCTTCCGCCAGCTTGCCCAACGCGGCACTCCAATCGGCATAGCTTTTGTGTTCACCGTCAAAGCCGTAGCTGCGCATGCTCTCTATTACAGCAGAATAATGAATACGCTGCGGATTGGTGAGATGATAGGCCTGCCCGGTAAACGGCGCATTGAGGGAAATATAAACCAGCGCACGGCTAACATAATCGACCGGCACAATATCCACCATCACATCCATCATGGGCAGCATACCCGTTGTAATACAGGCTTGCGCCAAGCTAGACATCAAGTCATCAGAATTGAAAACGCCAGTTGTACTATCACCCGAGATCAGACCGGGGCGATAAATTCCCGCTGGGATTCCGCGCGCAGCCGCTTCAAGAATTAGCTTTTCGGCAACCCATTTGCTTTGCGCATAGCCGCCAAACGGCACGCCATTTTCGTCATGCGCTGTCGATTCCAAGAACACCCGCCCGTCATCAGCGCGACCGGTGTGCAGCATGGCTAAGGTTGAAACGTAATGCACCGCCTTTAGTTGTGCCGTCGTTGCCAGACGCAATATCTCTTGGGTGCCAAGCACGTTTGGCCCATGCATTGTGTGCCGCGAGTAAACAAAATTCACAACGGCACCATTGTGATAGATAACATCAATGACCCGCGCTAGGTCAGCGTAGGTTGTCGCATCAATGCCAAGGTTCGCTTTACCTAAATCACCGGGCACCGCAACAATGCGAGCGGCCCACGCATCGTCCCACAGACGGTAATGCACTAGGTTCTGGCGAATACGCTCAACGCCGTGTTGCACTGAGTTGGCGCGCACGTGGCAATATACCGTTGCGGATGTAAGCTGCATCAAATCACGGATTAAGAACGCCCCTAAAAAGCCCGTTGCGCCGGTCAGCAGGACGTTGTCTGGCGTTTGCCAATTGGCATGCGGTAATGCGCCTGCCGTAATGGCCTGATCTAGCACAGCCGTCGCGTTTAGATCAGCAACGGTCACGGTCTCAAACAGTCCCGTTTGGAGGCTGTCCACGCCATCCGCATTGCGCACCGCTTCAATCGACTGACAAATATCCGCCACCGTTGGCGCAACAAAAATAGTGCGCAGCGGTAAGTCTACGCCCGTGCTTTCCCGAATTTGAAACGCTAACCGCGTGGCAGAAAGCGACGTGCCCCCGAGGTCAAAAAAGCCATCGTGAATCCCAATGTTGTCAATCACGAGTAGGGACTGCATCAGGCTGGCGATTTGTTCTTCTAAAGCGTTGCGTGGTGCCACAAAACGCGCATGTAAGTCTGGCCGCGCTTGGGTTGGGGCTGGCAAGGCTTTGCGGTCAATCTTGGCATTTGGCGTCAGAGGCATGGTGTCTAGTGGCAGCAAGACGGTGGGCACCATATACGTTGGTAACTGCTGCTGGAGCTGTTGCTTCAACGCATCGTCCGTTAGGGATGGCGCGTCAGCCAAGCAGGTGTAATACCCCACTAACATCGGCTCGCGCCCTGCATCTTCGCGCACAATAACCACAGCTTGGTCGATGCCTGCCATTTGACCCAAGCACGCTTCAATATCACCTAGCTCAATCCGATAGCCGCGCAGTTTGATCTGTTGATCACTACGCCCTAAATAGATCAGCTGGCCTTGATGGTCAAAGCGCGCCACATCACCAGTCTTATAGAGCCGCTCATTGCCAAGCATTATGAAGCGTTCTGAAGTGAGCATTGGTCGCTTGAAGTAGCCTTGCGCAACGCCAGCGCCGCCAATATATAGGTCGCCAACCACGCCCTGCGGCACCGCATTTAACGCGCCATCTAAGATATACAGTTGCGTGTTGCCAATGGGCGTACCAATCGTAATTGGCGCGGTTGGATCTGTGATTTCAGTACACGTTGACCAAATTGTCGTTTCTGTAGGGCCGTACATGTTCCACAACTGCGCACAGCGCGGTTTGAGCTGCTGCGCCAACCGTTGCGGTAGCGCTTCGCCGCCGCATAAAATACGCAAATCCTGTTTACCGGCCCAGCCTCCATTGAGCAATAGCTGCCAAGTTGCTGGCGTCGCCTGCATCACGTCAATGTCATGATCAATCAGCAACGCTTGTAGCTGATCTGCATTTGCGGCCTCTTCCGCACTGGCAATGACCACTGTGGCACCAGTTATTAAGGGCAAGTACAGTTCTAGGCCAGCAATATCAAATGAGAGTGTTGTTACGGCCAGTAAACGCTCAGTCGCCACCAATCCCGGGCGTTGCTGCATGGACAGCAAGAAATTGACAAGATTACCGTGTGTAATTGTCACGCCCTTAGGCTGGCCGGTTGACCCCGAAGTGTAGATGACATACGCCGCCGCATTTGCATCAAATCGCGTAGATAAGTTACGCCCAGAATGGGCATACTGAACATCAGCCGCGATGCGATGCCAATCGGTTGTTGCAAAGTCCGCATCGGTATTGGCATCGGTCAAAATGACCTTTGGATTAGCATCAGATAGCATCAACGCTATGCGCGCTGCTGGAAAATTAGGGTCAATCGGTACGTAGGCAGCCCCAAGCTTGAGCGTTGCCAAAAGCGAGACTAGCAAGTGAGATTGCCGCTGCACACAGATGCCCACTAGATCAGCTTGCGCAACGCCCGCCTTGCGTAACTCGCGTGCCAATTGGTTGGCCTGTTGATTCAGTTGCCGATACGACAGACTTCCGTCGCAGGCTGTTAGCGCAATTTTTTCTGGCGAGCGCTTGGCTTGTTGCTCAAACAATTGATGGAGACACTGGTCTGGAATTGGAAACGCCGTATCGTTGAACGCAGCCAGCCGCTGCTGCTCTTCATCAGATGCCTGCAACGGCAAGCACTGCACAAGCTGCGCCGGATTAGCGACAATTTCTTCCATGACTTGCACCAACTGTTGCAGCAAATTATTGGCAGTTGCCGGCAAGAAAAGGTCAGTGTTGTAATGCAGCGATAGCCCTAAACCGCTGTTTGTCTCAGCCGCCATTAGGGTTAGGTCAAACTGCGCTGGCATTTCCGCAAGCTGTAGTGACTCCACCTGTAACCCCGCCATTTCAATTGTGGTGGCAGGCATGCCGGGCGCAAAACTGCTCACCGTTTCCCCGGCGCCAATCGCCTTTTGCATGATAAACATCGTCTCAAAAAGCGGCGGCCGACTCGGATCACGGTCAAACTGCAGCTGCTGGGCGAGCAACGGCAGCGGGAAATTTCCGTTTGCAAACGCGTCCAGTGAGGTCTGCGTAACTTGGGCTAGCACGTCTGCAACCGTCATCTCTGCCGCAAACTCAGCTAACATCGCAATTGGATTGATAAAGTACCCAATCAGGTTTTGGACTTCGGGGCGTTCACGGCCGGTCAGCACGGTGCCAACGGTAAAACGCGCCTGCCCTGCATAACGATGCAGCAAGATTTGCCAAGCACTCAGCAATACCATCGCAAGCGTTGCGCCATGCTGCCGTCCCAACGCTGTTAGCTGCGCCATCAACTCGGCACTGGCCCAAGCGTTTGTCAGGTCGCCAGCATAGGTTTGAACCGGTGGACGCGGAAAGTCAGTTGGTAAATTCAGCGGTGCTAATTTCCCAATCAGTTGGGCTTCCCAGTAGGCCCGTTGTGCAGCGCCTTGGTCGCTTGCCAAAAGTTGGCGCTCCCAGTAAACATAGTCAGGATATGTAATGGTTGGCGCGGGCAGCTGATGTGGCTCGCCTGTTTTTGCAGCCAAATACAACGCCTGCAGATCCCCAATCAACGTTGAGAGCGACCACAAATCACCAATGATATGGTCCATTGCCAGCAGTAACACATGTTCTGTAGCCGTGCGTCGCAATAGATACGCGCCCCAAATCGGCCCGTTGACCAAATCAAAGCGCTGGAAAGCCATTTCATCTAGATATGCGCTAAGGTCATTGGCTGTCCAGGCAGTTGCATCGACTTCATACAAAGGAATTTCGCGCAGCGGGGCAGACTGTTGCGTTGGAACACCATCAACCGTTTTGAAGGTTGTAGACAACGCCGCATGGCGTGCTACCAATTCACTAAAAGCGAACCGCCACGCCGCCGCATCCAATGCGCCCGTTAGACGCACCGCCCCTGACACATTGAACGACTTGTCCAACGGAATCATTTCATGCAAGAACCACAGCGCCTGCTGATTCCAAGACAAGGGATGAGGCTGCGTTGGATCCGCACTGGCCTCAATCCGATTAACATCGCCCATCAACAGGGTCTGTAAGGTTGCGGCTAATGCAGCAATCGATGGGCCTTGCAACACGTTGGCAACCGGCAATTCACACTGCAATTCGGTTTCAACCTGCCGCTTAAGTTCCATCGCCATCAGCGAATCGATGCCGAATTCATTGAGCTTTACCGTTGGCTCCAAGACTGCTTCCTCGCACTCAAGGATTTGCGCCAGCGTTGTTGTCAGCCAAGCAACTAGACTGTTCTGTTGCGTCACGGTATCTTGATCACGCAACTGATCTTTCAGGGAAAGCGCAGTAACCGGAATACTGTCTGAGCGGACAACGACCGTTGCGCTTTGATTGACCGTGCTCGCTTCGGCTGGATGCAGCTTGCCACGCGCCACGCGTTGCCAGTTGTCAACGCCTACAAACTCAAATAATTGGAAATCGAGTATGTCTAAAACAAATTGCCAGCGCTTAACATCCTGCGACCGTGAAAAATCTGCGTCGATTTTTATGCGCGCAATCTCAGCCGTAGGCGTACCTGCGCTATGCTGGGCAAGCGTAATCAGACAATCTTCTAACGCGCTCAGCGACGGGATTGCGCGTTGAAATTCAAATGTTGGTAATGCCGTAGGCAACTTTGCAATGCCCGAATCTGCCACAGTTGCGACGCTTCGGGCTGGCTGAGTAGACTTCTCTAACCAATACCGTTTACGTTCAAAAGGGTATGTTGGCAGGGGAACTTTGTAATACTGAACGCCGCCAAATAGATGTTGCCAATCAACCGCGTAGCCTTGGGTGTATAAGGTACCCAACGTGCGCAGCAGCACCGCCTGATCATCACGCTTTGGGCGCAGCGATGGTAGCCAATGTGCAGTTTGACTGTCAGAGACACAGCGTTGCCCTAACGAAATAAGATTTGGTGCCGGGCCAATTTCTAAATATGTCTTTGCACCGAGCTGCTCAGCAACTTGCATCGCATCAGTAAAAAGAACCGGGTCTGATAAATGCGCTAGCCAATGCGCCGCAGTAACCGTGTCACCGACAGCAATTGTTTTGCCAGTTACGGTAGACACCAACGCCGTTTGCGCCGGATGAAACGTAATCGTGCTGATTGCCTGGGCAAATTCAGCTTTGATTTCATTCATTAGGGCCGAATGGGCAGCAACATGCACTGGCAATAATTGCGTGCGCAATCCTTTAGCCTGCAAACGCGACACTGAGTGCTCCACTGCGTCTGCGGCACCGGAAATAACTGTATTCTCTGGGCTGTTCAGCGCTGCAATTGAAATTGGATCGCCGTTCAAATGGCGTAACACGACCTCTGCTGGCGCAAATACGGCAGCCATTTGGCCTTTGTAGGCCAACGCCTGCATCAGCACGCCGCGCGTATAGGCAAGCTTCAAGCCGTCTTCAACGCTAAGAATACCGGCAACAGTGGCCGCGCTATATTCACCCAAGCTGTGTCCAAGCACAATATCAGGCGTAATGCCGTGGGCTTGCCAAGTTTGCGCCAATGCATATTGCAACACAAACATACACACTTGGCTCCACAAAATTTCGTGAATTTTGTCTGTCAGCGGCGCGCTTTCGGCAAACAAAACGTCCAGCAATGGGCGCTCTAAGTAAGCGCTGGCTAACGTAGCACAGTGATCAACCGCCTCTCTAAAAACAACGTCTTCTTTATATAGGCGCTGTCCCATGCCCGCATATTGCGATCCAGCGCCGGTAAATAACATTGCCAGCGGTGCTGGTGCCGTGCGGCCATCATTGATAACGATGCTCCGCTTCTTTTTACCAGTTGCAAACGCTGAAAGACCGTCCGCCAATTCTGTTTTTGTAGACGCTGCCATTGCCAAACGCCAAGGCAAATCTGCCCGACCTAACGCGGCCGTATACGTCACATCTGCCAAAGGGGCGGCTAACGTTGGCAGTGTCTGTGCCCATTGCGCTGCCGCTGCCACTAAGGCCGCTTCAGAATTCGCAGAGAGTGTAAAAATTGTTTTGTTGGGCAGTTTACGAATGGCCTCCGGGGTAAGGCGCGGCGGCGCGGCAGACACAACAACATGCGCATTGGTCCCGCCAAAACCAAAAGAGCTAACGCCAGCATTATTGACACCTGTTGAAGTTGGCCAAGCGGTGGACTGCGCCGCAACAGCAAGCGTTGCCCCAAGGTCAATATGTGGATTTGGCGTTGAAAAGTGTAAATTGCCGGGGATTTGATTGTATT
This sequence comes from Anaerolineales bacterium, assembly GCA_020630175.1. Classification (GTDB taxonomy): domain Bacteria; phylum Chloroflexota; class Anaerolineae; order Anaerolineales; family UBA6668; genus JAHDIM01. The sequence goes on along the minus strand of JAHDBW010000024.1, from coordinate 18,681 downwards.
GCAGCGCCAGCACAGTTTTGATCAGCCCCGCAATTCCCGCAGCGGCTTCCAAGTGGCCAATGTTGGTTTTGACCGCGCCAATCAACGTTGGGGTTGCGCGCTCTTTGACCACAGACCGAATCGCATTGATTTCAATTGGGTCACCTAAGGGGGTGCCAGTGCCGTGGGCCTCAATATAATCGAGTTGGCTACCGTTTAGCCCGGCCTTCGCCAGCGCCGCTTCAATCACCGCTTTTTGCGCATGGACATTCGGCGCTGTCAGCCCATTACTACGCCCGTCTTGATTGACAGCAGACCCTCGGATCACAGCGCGAATTGTATCCCCAGCCGCCAATGCATCAGAAAGCCGCTTTAGAATAACAACGCCCGCCCCTTCACTGCGCACGTAGCCATCGGCTTTGCTATCAAACGTTTTGCAACGCCCATCGCTAGCCATCATATTTCCGCTAGAAAAAGCGACGGTTATATCCGGCTCTAAAATCAGGTTGACGCCACCCACAATTGCTAAATTCGCCTCACCAGCCTGTAAGCTTTGTGACGCAAGGTGGACTGCAACTAGCGAGGACGAACATGCTGTATCGACGGCCATACTTGGGCCGCGCAGATCCATTAGATACGAGAGCCGATTGGCATTGATGCTGTACGCGTTGCCTGTGCCAGCGTATACATCTAACTGGGCTAGGTCTGAAAACTGCCGCCGTGAATATTCATTGCCGCTAATCCCAATAAAAACGCCAGCATTTGTACCTGCTAACGCTTGCGGATTGATGCCCGCATCCTCTAAAGCTTGCCAAGTAATTTCTAGCAGCAAGCGCTGTTGCGGATCCATACGGGTTGCTTCGCGCGGCGTAATCCCAAAGAAACGCGCGTCAAATTGATCTACGTTGTCTAGAAAGCCACCATAGCGGGTATTCATTTGGCCGGGTGCACCGATGTCTGCGCTATAAAGCGCATCCACATCCCAGCGGTCAGCTGGGATTTCAGAAATGCCATCGCGGCCGTTGATGAGCATGTCCCAAAACTCGGTTGGTGACGCTGCTTTTGGAAAGCGACACCCTAGCCCAACAACAGCAATCGGTTCATTGTGCGCGATAGGACTGCTAGTATTCGGCCCTTCAGCAGCAGTTGCCACTGGCTGCGCTAAATAAGCCGCAAGCTGCGAAATTGTTGGATAATCCCAAATAAGCGTCGGTGGTAATTTGGTGCCAAGCCAATCCTGTAATGCGCCAGACAATCCAACCGCTTGGGCAGAATCCAGGCCGTAATCGGCTAAGGGATCGGTCTTTGAGATGGCGTGTGGCGTTACCTTTAAGGTCTTTGCCAACTTAGAGACGAGCCAATCTTCAATTGCCGCTGCCGATTTGGCTGACGTTGGCACAGTGTTGGGCGCAGCAGCCAAGTCCAGCGTAGCTGTCGGCGGCGTTTCGGGGATGGTTGTTGGCGCAATCCAGCGCCCTACTTCGCGCAGTGAACTCTCAAGGTAGCCTTGCTTGACTGCATAGCGCTGAATTTTGCCGCTGGAAGTGCGCGGAATTGTTAGCGGACGCAACAGCACCAGTGCGTGTAGCTGAACGCCATGCGCCAGCGCGACTGCCTTACGCGCCGCAGTTGCAACCGCGTCCACATCAGGCTTACGGTGCCGCCGGTTGACTTCTTGCACAACCACAAGCTTCTCTTCACCCGCAATTGTCACGGCGAAGGCTGCGGCCATGCCGGTTTCCAGTGCCACATGACTACTGCCCACGGTGTGCTCAATGTCTTGGGGATACAAATTGCGGCCACGCACAATTATCAAGTCTTTTAAGCGGCCAGTTACATATAAATGCCCATCTTTTAGAAAGCCTAAATCGCCCGTACGCAAGAATTTTTCTGGGTGCCCAGCAACCTGTGCACCAAATGTTTTTTGCGTCGCAGCGGGTCGTTTCCAATAGCCATGGGCAACATTTGCGCCCGCAATTAGCACTTCCCCCACCTGCCCATCAGCGTGTTCGGTCAGCGTATCTGGATCGGCAATAACAATTTTTTGCTCTAATAAAGAAGACCCGCAAGAGACAAGCGTTTGCGCCGCGCTCGGTTGTTCAGTTTCTAGCACGGCAGTGTTAGCCGAGAGTTGCTCAACATTGAACGCTGCGGTATGCAGCCCAACGGATCCGTTGCTACCCGCGACAATTAGCGTTGCTTCAGCCAAACCGTAGCACGGATACAGCATTTTAGCGGTCATGCCAACGCTAGAAAATTGCGTCACAAAAGACTGTAACGTCTCCGGGCGGATGGGTTCAGCGCCACAAAAGGCCGTCTTTAGCGAACTTAAGTTCAAGCGGCTAAGGTCCATTTCAGGGGCTTTTTCGGCACACAATTGGTACGCAAAATTGGGGGCACCAGTAATGTTTGCCTGATACTCTGTGATGGTCTCTAACCAGCGCACAGGGCGCTGCAAAAAACTCGCGGGCGGCATATTAACAGCCAACCCGCCCACGTACATAGGTGTGAGTACGCTGCCGATTAAGCCCATGTCGTGGTAAGTAGGTAACCAAGAAACGCCAACTGCATCACGTTCTATATCAAATCCATGAGCAATCATTTTCATGTTGTACAGCAAGTTATTATGGCTAATCATCACCCCTTTTGGCGTGCTGGTAGAGCCAGATGTGTACTGTAAAAATGCGATCGTATCAGCAGAGATATCAGGGCGTTGCCAAACGTCTTCTAGCCCATTGGGGATGGTATCAGTATTTAGCCAAGTAAGGCGTGCGAGGTCTGGGGTTTGTGAAAAGCGTTTTTCTAGACTTTCATAAATTGCGGTTTCGGTTAGCGCGAGCTGTGCCCCGGAATCTGCAGCAATGGCTTGGATGCGCGGGGATGGCTTGTTACGGCGTGGCGGATAAGCCGTGACCGCAATCGCGCCGCAATATAAGCAGCCAAAGTAAGCGGCTAGAAAGTCTAAGCCCGGTGAGTAAAGCAGTAACACCCGATCGCCAACCGCAATTCGGGTTTGCATCCATGCCGCAATTGCGCGCGCCCGCCGATCCAATTCTGGATAAGACCAAGTGACCGCATCACGATCATCATACAAGAATTTGTAGGCGATTTTGTCTGGCAACGCCTGTGATTGGTGCTGTAACAAGTCAAGCAGTGTATGTGGTGCATTGGCTGTTGAAAAATAGTCCATACCTACAATCTCCCCAGATCAACTTTGTGCATTTAGATACAAAATAAAATCTATCATCTCGCAAATCCCCCAATTAAGCGAAGCGACTTAAATTACTGAAAGTTATTTTTACCGGTGATAGTTGTTTCTGTAAAGTAAATTACCCCAAAAATTTGCTAACTTTTGACTATGGTATTGGATTTGTTAGACAGGCACTACATTTTCAGACTTGTTTCATACCTAAATTTCTCTAAATTGATGATATTCTATGCTTAAGCAAAAAACATTGAACTAACTGTAATGCTGTTTGGCAAATCACTGTAATTCAACAACAGCGATCCAGCATTTCCTAAATCGCAGGTTACAGATTGCATCATTTTCTTGCTTGCCCATTGTGCAACAAGTGGATTCAGGAGCTACGCGTTGCAGACCACACTCGCTAGGAAAAAAATATGACACATAAATTTGTGATCACTGCCGGTCCCGATTCCGGTGATGAATTCGAACTAGCCAGCGGCAAGACTGTAATTGGTCGAGACCCGCAAAATACAGATGTTTGCCTAACAACGCCCGGTATCTCGCGCCAGCACTGCGCCATTGAAATTGCTGACACAGCAACAACAATTACAGATTTAGGCAGCAGTAACGGAACTTTCGTCAACGGAAAACGGATAAAAGCGGCCACGCCTTTAGTCTCTGGAGACACCGTTAGTTTAGGCACCTCAGTGGGCTTCCGCTACAGTGCGCCGCAACCGCCTGCTGCTGTTGCGCAGACAATGCTAGACGCAGCGCCCACGATGATGGAAATGCCAGAAAGCGCGATTGAAACTGTCGTTGGCGTGGCTGCACCAACAATGGTGGCCGCTAAACCTGCTGCTCCGCATGTGCTAATTTCTATTGGCAATGGCGAAGCCCAACTCCATGATCTAAATCAAGACCGCACCACAATTGGCCGCGAACCGGACAATGCGATTCAAATCGCGTCAAAGGTAATTTCGCGGAAGTATGGCGCGATCATCAAACAAGCTGGCGGCTATGTTTTTGAAATGCACTCTGGGTCTTCAAACCCGGCTAGCATCAACGGCCAAAAAATCAGTTACCAACATCAGCTAAGCCACGGTGACAAACTCATCATCGGCGAATTTGCGGCTGATCAAAAAGTAACGATTGAGTTTGTTGCACCATTTACCAAACCAGCCAGCGCGGCGTCTGATCAGACAATGGTCGCGCCACCGCCGCAAAGTAATCAAACGCTGGTTGCACCCAATGTAGACCCGCCGATTGCCAAGCCTCCGGCAATGCCAGCAGCGCCCGTAATGCCAAGCGCTGCGCCAAACGCAATGACCATGATTGGCGACGTGCCAATGCCAGCCGAGCTACCGTCAAATGCGGTGTTCCAGCTCAACATTTCCATTGCGGGCGAACCGGCTCAAATTTACCAACTATCACGCAACCGTTACACCTTAGGCCGCGCGCCAAGCAATGACATTGTGATCAACTCGCGGGTTGTGTCACGCAGTCATGGCACGCTAGATCGCAGTGGCAACACCTACACCTTTACCACGCATGCTGATGCGGGCAACCCAGTCAACCTGAGTGGGCGGCCAATCCAAGCGCCTACTGCGCTCGCACATGAAGACCGCATGCGCATTGGCGGCCGTGATCCGGGCTTGATGGTCACGATGGACTATCTAGCCCCCCATCTAGCGGGCAGCAACAGCGGCGTCAAAACCATTAGCTTTGGGGGGAAAGATCAGGTCACCATTGGCCGCGATGAGTCCAATGACGTGATGTTGGATACGCCGAATATTTCGCGGTACCACGCCCAAATTGAAAAGGTTGGCCAGCGTTACCGCATCCGTGATCTGCGCAGTTCAAACGGCACCTACGTGAACGAAACTGCGGTAACCGGTGAAGTTTGGTTACAACCCAACGACACAATCCGAATTGGCCCGCACCGCTTTGTGATGGGCGCAGACGGGTTTGATCAGTTTGACGAAACCAGCGGCTTGCGCGTGGAAGCGTTTGGCCTGAATAAATGGGTGCGGAAAGACCTCAACATTCTGCAAGATATTTCCGTGGTGTTCCAGCCGCGTGAATTTGTGGTTGTTGTGGGCCAGTCTGGCGGTGGGAAATCCACGCTGGTCGATTCGATTGCAGGCTATCGACCGGCCACACACGGGAAAGTAACGGTCAACGATGTCGATGTTTACAAGAATTTCGACATGATCCGCAACGATATCGGCTTTGTGCCACAAAAAGACATCATCCACATGGAGCTGACCGTTTTTCAAGCAATTGATTACGCTGCTCAACTACGGATGCCGCCCGACACCACCAAAGCTGAACGTCATAAACGTGTGCAAGAAGTGCTTGAAGATTTGGATCTCGCACACCGCGCTGACGTACAAATTAGCGGCTTGAGTGGCGGCCAACAAAAACGCGTTTCAATCGGCGTTGAGCTGATTACAAAACCCGGGTTATTCTTCTTGGATGAACCCACATCTGGGCTAGACCCAGGCACCGAAACATCATTGATGCAGTTGATGCGCCGCCTTGCAGACCAAGGCCGCACAATCGTATTGATTACACATGCCACCAAGAATGTCATGCTGGCCGATAAGGTGATTTTCTTGGCGCGTGGGGGCTATGCCACATGGTTTGGCCCACCAGACGAAGCCCTGAAATACTTTGATCAATATCGCTCTGAACGTGATCGGCGTGCGCGCGATATTGAATTTGATGAAATTTACGCAATTCTTGACGATGCCAGTAACGGCACGCCTGAAGAATGGGGGCAGCGCTTCCGCGACCATCAGGCCTATGGCACGTACGTCACCTCCCAACTGAAAAATGAGCCAGCCGGGACTGTCACGCAAGCCGCTGCTGCGATTAAGTCCAAAGCCCGCAAAGGGATTTCTGGATTGCGCCAATTCATGATTTTGTCTGGCCGCAACATCAAAATTCTGACGCGCGACAAATTTAGCCTTGGGCTAATGCTGGCTGCCGCGCCAATTGTCAGCCTGTTGAACTTTATTTTGGCGGCTGCACTCGGACGCGACACGCACTCATTCATGGATGGGTCAATTGAGAACACCATGATCACCTTGTTCTTGCCATCTGTGTATGCCGTCATGGTTGGCGGGCTTTCGCAAATGCGCGAAATTGTCAAAGAATCAGAAATTTACAAGCGTGAAAGGCTGGTCAATCTAAAAATTCTGCCGTACGTCATGTCGAAGATTTGGGTGGCCGTAGTGCTCGCGCTGTATCAGACCTTGGCCTATGTGGTTTCACAGCATTTAGCCTTCAATATGCCCGGCGGCATGTTGGAATTTGGCCTGATGTACGTTTCACTAACGCTAGCAACGCTAACAGGCATGATGCTCGGTCTATTTGCATCTGCGCTTGCGCCAAACGCAAATTCAGCGCCGCTCATTGTGATTTTGTTTATGCTGCCCCAAATTGTATTAGGCGGCGCGCTTGTTCCCGTCCCAGATATTGCCAGTGGTCTAACCGGCACACGCTGGGCGTTCCAAGGCTGGATGGGCATCAACGGCGTTGGGTCTGACGTGGATGCCGACTCTTGTTGGGATCTTAGTTCGGCAGACCGCGACCTTTTGACAGACGAACAAAAAGATAGCACCTGTATCTGTATGGGCGAAAACGTACTCGATGAGAATTCGTGTAACTTCCCTGGAATTGGCAAAAATGTGGACACAACGGTTGTCAACTTAGTTGCGCCAGAAGGCCCCGGTGCTGAGCCAGTGCCGCCTGCTGAGCCAATATTCCCAGACCCGCCAGCAAAGCCAGTCTTCCCACCAGAGCCAGTGCAACCGCAAGATCAATCTGACAGTGTGGCGATGGCTGAATTCTTCGCAGAAGTGGAAGAGTATCAGGCCGAAGCAAACCAAATTCAGACTGACTTTGAAGCAGAGCTAGAAGCGTATGAGCAAAATGTTGCGGCGATTCGCACCAACTTTGAAGTAGAACGCAGTGGCTTTGAACAAGAAGTTGCCCAATACAAAGACGATCAACAGCAATTCGCCGTCGAAATGGGTGAATATCAAGCGGCACGCGTCGGGGCAATCAAAACCGCAGAAGGCATCATTGGCAAGCTCTATGAAAACTTTGGCTGGTTGTTTGTCGAAAAAGGCACAACCAAATATTGGACCATGCTGTTCATGACTTGGATTGCCCAAGGCGTCATTATGAGCGTGCTGTTTGTGGGCATTCTAATCTTGCAAAAGCGGAAGGACGTAATTTGATGCAGTTCCGAACTTTTCTCTTGCGCAGTGTTTTTACAGGTCTGGCCGTTGTAACAGTAGGATGCAGTGCGCTACTCGGCGCTGAAGATACTGAAGAGGTAAGTGAGTTAGCGCTTTCCGTGCGGATGACGGCTACCGCATTAGCGGCCCCAACCGCAACGCCAACGCCTTTCCCAACGCTGCCCCCTACCGCAGAGCCAGTGGCAGACACAGCGCAGAGCGAGACCTCCGTTGTTGAGGCACCTGACGTATTGCCCGAGTACATTAGCAGCGAACTAGCTCGGCTCGGCTTAGGCGAAGACTCTGGCGAATTAGGCTGGGAGCACCCACCTTTGCTAGTCGAAGCTGAAGGCTATCTACAATACAAATTTCAAAACTATGAGCTACTGACATTGGTTGAGGATTTTGTAATTTCAGCTGATATTACATGGGATACAGACACCGGCCTAGCAGGCTGTGGGTTTGTCATCCGCGCTGACAAGGAAGCGGATCCGAACGCCTACACGATTGGGCTAAGCCGCAGCAGCAATGGCTCTGTCAACTGGGCAACCTTAGAAAATGGGGTCCCAATTAAGAACAATGCGCAGTCTGTAGCCGGGCTACAAAGCAAAGACCCCAGTTTTGACTGGCAAAACAATACAACAAACCGCATAACAATTGTTGCACGTGGCGAAAGTTTTGATGTCTATACCAACGGTGTTTACATTGAGACCATGACCGGTCAGTCGCCATTCGCTGTAGAAAAAGGCTTTACTGGCTTTCTTGCAATCAATGAGTCCGGAAAAACATCTTGCCATTTCCAAAATGGCTGGCTGTGGCACCTAAATAAATAGTTCGGAGAATTACAGAAGTGGCAAAACATTCATGGATCGGCTCAACACTTGCCGGGCGTTACAAGATCGAGCAAAAGCTGGGCCAAGGCGGGATGGCAACTGTTTTCAAAGCACAAGACACGAATCTAAATCGGGTCGTTGCAATTAAGCTAATTCACTCGCACTTATCAGACAACCCCGACTTTGTACGGCGCTTTGAAGAAGAAGCAAAGGCCGTAGCGCAATTACGGCACCCTAACATTATCCAAGTCTTTGACTTTGCCAAAGACCCGGAACATGAAGTCTATTACATTGTGTTTGAATTCTTGCCCGGTGAAACGCTGCAAGATCATATGGAACGCATGAATAGCTCTGGACGCGTAATTTCACAAGATGATGCGTTGAAATATGCCACAAACATTGCTGATGCGATTGGCTACGCGCACAAACGCGGGATGGTGCACCGCGATATCAAGCCAGCTAATGTCATGCTCACCGTACAAGGTGATGCCGTGCTAATGGACTTTGGCATTGTAAAAATTGTTGGCGGTACACAGCACACCGCAACCGGCGCGGTTGTGGGCACTGCCCGTTACATGTCACCAGAACAAATCAAAGGCGAAAACGTAGACGAACGGACAGACCTCTATGCCTTTGGCGTGATGCTATTTGAAATGTTCGGCGGACGCGCACCGTTTGAGTCTGACTCCGTCATGACGCTGATGATGCAGCATGTCAACGATCCGATCCCAGACATCCGCCAATTACGCCCAGACGTGCCTAATGGATTAGTTGCTGTGCTCAATCGTGTCATGGCAAAGAGTGCCGATCAACGCTTTGCAAATGGCAACGAACTGGCAACCGCATTGCGCTCTATGGACACAAGCAGCGCTCCGACAAAGTCAGCAACAAATCAGTACATGGCAGAAGCCACCATTGTGGAAGCTCCGCCAACGCCTGTTGCCCCAGT
>JAHDBW010000024.1:0-9386 GCA_020630175.1 Anaerolineales bacterium | reverse complement strand
TTGTCTTGTATGGATTACTGTCCTTTATTCCGGGATTGTCAGGTGGGACAGACCCAGTGACCGCTGATGGCTCTGAAACATTGACCGAACAGGTTGCGGCTGCAGATGATGATACGCAATCACAGGCTGAGGCCGATGCTGCTATTGCCGCTGCTGCTGAAGAAACCATTCAAGCAGACGATGCCAATAAAGCTGCCGAAGCCGAAGAAGCAGCAGCAGTCGAACAAACGCAAACAGCAGAAGCGCTGGCAGCGGAACAAGAACAGGCCGATAACGACGCAAAAGCTGCTGAGGCTGAAGCTGACGCAAATAACGCCACGGCAACCGCCGAAAAAGCCGCAGATAATAACGCGACCGCAACTGAAACAGCAAAACAAGCTGAAGCCGATGATGCAAAAGCCGGCGCAGCAACCAATACCCCAGCGCCAACCAGCGCCCCAACCAACACACCGGCACCGACTGCGGTTCCGCCAACGGCCGCCCCAACGGCAGTGCCGCCAACCAATACGCCAGCGCCAACGGCTGTCCCGCCGACAGCAACAGCCGCGCCGACCAATACACCGGCCCCAACCGCGACAACTGCTGCGACTGGACCGGAAACGTATCGCGTCTTTATTAATGGGATCAGCGTATCTGGCAGCGCATATGCGGTGTCTTACACAACATCAAATTACACACCAGCCGGTGGCAGCTATCACATTCACTTTTTCTTCAATACTGTCTCACCAAGCCAAGCGGGCGTCCCCGGTGGCGGCCCATGGATCTTATACAGTGGGGGCAGCCCATTCACACAGTACGGCCCTGGTGACAAAGGCAGCGCAACCCAAATGTGTGCCTTAGTTGCAAATCCAGATCACAGCGTTATCCAAGGTTCTGGAAATTGCTGGGACTTACCATAACAACAGCGGCAAGTTGCCGTTTACCAATTCTCTAGCGGTGCATACCCCAATGCCAGTCTGGCAGCAGTCACAGGCTTTGCAGTTCAAGTTGAATGCAGAGACTGTGACTGTTTGGCGAGGTGATATAAAAGCCTTGCAAACAAGCTGCGAAAATTGGGAATGTCTGGTGAGCCCAAGTGAGTTTGAGCGGGCACAGCGCTTTAAATTTGCGGCAGACAAAACGCGCTATCTCACTTCACATGCCGCGTTACGGCGTTTATTACAGGCGTACACAGACATTCCGGCGTTAGATCTCGTGTTTCAACAGACCGCGCATCAAAAGCCGTATCTAGCAACAGGCCCGGCCTTTAATCTAAGCCATACAAATACGCACGTCTTGATTGCAATAACCGCCGCAACGCCGGTTGGGGTTGATGTGGAAGTCTGTGATCCGACTTTTGATGGACTAGCACTCGCAACCCATTACTTTACGCCAAGCGAAATTGCCCAACTCAAGCTTTACGCAAGCCCAACTGCTGCGTGTGAGATGTTCTACAGCCTCTGGACATGCAAGGAAGCGCTGATGAAAGCTGACGGACGCGGGTTATCAATTCCGCTTTCCTCTTTCTCAGTAGAGATTGCGCTAGACAGTGCACAAGCCGTCTCAAATCAGTTACCATATAAACTAAGGCGTTTTCGCGTAAGTGAAACGCATCTTGGCGCAGTCGCTACGGCAGTCACCATCAACAATTGGCAATTTTTCGATATTCCACCAGCGCTTTTTACAGAAAGGGTTGATTAGTCTCTTTGCATTTATGACCACAACGCACATTGCACGCTACGAAATCATTCGCGAATTAGGCCGCGGTGGCATGGCCATCGTTTATTTAGGCCGTGACCCACAGGTTGGGCGTGAAGTTGCCATCAAAGTGTTGCCGGCGCAGTTTTCACAAGATGAAGCCTTCCGCCAACGCTTTGCACGTGAGGCGCGCACCGTCGCGCAATTAGAGCACCCTTCCATTGTGCCGCTATACGACTTCGGTGAAGAAAACGGTCAGCTCTATTTTGTAATGCGTCATATGCAAGGCGGCACGTTGACAGACAAGATTGAACACCATGGATTTTCCATGAAAGAGATCACCAACGTGTTGCGCCGCGTGGGGGAAGCGCTGGATTATGCACACAGCCAAGGCGTTATTCACCGTGACCTAAAACCAGGTAATATTTTGTTTGACCAGCTCGGTCAACCGTATTTGTCAGATTTTGGCATCGCGCGAGGGTCTAACACCTCCAACAATTTGACCGGCGCTATGATTATTGGCACGCCAGGCTACATGAGCCCAGAACAAGCGCAAGGCAATAAGCAGTTGGACGGTCGCTCTGATCTTTATGCGCTGGGCGTGATTGTCTTCCAAATGCTGGCGGGGCGTCTGCCATATGAAGCCTCAACGCCGATGGCAACGGCTATCAAGCATATTACAGAGCCTGTTCCAAATATTCTGCGCTACAACCCAAACTTACCAGCGCCAGCCAAGACATTTGTGGAACGCGCCCTAGCAAAAGACCCCGGCGCACGCTATCCATCCGCCAAAGCGTTAATGCAAGCCTTTTCTGGCCTCACTGATAATCCCGCTGTTTCCACACAAGACTTATCCACGCTGATTGAACCAATTCCAACTGCGGCAAGCATTACACCGCCGCCAACCGCCCCACGCCCAGCGCCAGCAGCACCGTCAAGCGCACCAGCCAAACCGCGCCGTCGTATTTGGCCGCTCGTGTTGACCGTCCTATTGATTGGGTTACTCACCGTTGCAGGCGGGTTAGGCTATTTATGGTCTACTGGCAACCCGCAATTGCTGGCACTGCTAAACTCTGCACCGGTCACGAATACACCGACAACCGATCAATTAGTCGCCACTGCTGAGCAACGGGCGCAAGAACAAAGTCCGGATGAAGACGCCATTGCCATCGCGGTAACGCAAACGCAGGCAGTCGCACTCAGTACAGAAATCGCGGCCACGGAGGAAGCTGGCCTGTCACTCACCGCGACAGCAGAACTCAATAACAGCATTGAACAAGCCGTACAGGCCACGGCTGTACAAGCCACCGCCGATTACGAAAACAGCCAAGCGTTTATTGCGGCGTCAACGGCCACTGCCGAAGCTGAGGTCTTTAATGCAACCGCAACGGCAGACGCCATTAGCGCTGAAGCAACCGCTGCAGTAGCAAATTCAGTTGACGCGTATTTATCTGCACCCAAAATTGCGTTTATTCGGAATAGCGATATTTGGATCGTCAACACGGACGGCACTGAGCTCAAGCAAATGACTACAAACGGCACAACCAAACGCAGTTTGCGCTGGCTAGACGCCCAAACACTCACATTTGTTGACGGCCTCTGCGTCACAGCCTTGGACATTTTGAGCAGCACCGAAACCAACTTTGGCTGCTTAACCTCATCGACTGAGGTCACCGCCTTTGAAGTCTCGCCCAATAAAGATTTGTTTGCGTTTGCCGCAGGCAGTAAGTTATTCCTTGGCACCTTTGACACCGACGTGCTAGGTAGCATCGTCAAATGGAATGACCTCGAAGCAACGGCGAACTGCTTCACCTATGAAAACGCCCGTGTGAAAGACGTGCGCTGGTCCAGTGATGGCAGCCGTATGGCCGTCAAAGCGGGCATTCCGTGGAACGTGGAATTTGAAAATGCAGACGGGGTTACTGAAACTGGCACCGTGACGGCAGAAATTATCAAGATGATCAATGCTGACTGTAGCGTAGCAAATCCAGTTAAAACCGATGAGTTCCCAGCCCAGCGCTTTGAGCTACCGAATTATTCCAACAGCGGCTACGAAATTGTGCACTACGGTTGGGATGGCGATGAACTCTTCTCACTAACAGATCCACAGCGGAACGGCGGATTTGGACAAGTCTATATTTACAATCAAACCACGGCAAAACAACCGTTGAAAGCCAACGCGCTTGGCGCTGGTCAATGTTGCTACCGCGACTTAAGTTGGAATGACGGCAACACAACGGCTGTCTTTGCCTACCAAAACATCAACGAAGCACCAGATGGTGAGATTGGGCTGTATACGATTTCTGCTAGCGCGATTTATGATGGTGGCGCAACACAAATCCCATTGCCAGAAGACTTCTTTACCGATCTCAAAGACCAACCGCAACCGGTTTTCGCGCCAACCCCATAAAGTTTCTATTTGCGGTAACATAGCGGCTAATTTATAGACAAAAGGCCAACTCTATGTTTCCAACACCGCAGGCAGCGTTCCAAAAAGGCGTAAAAGATATCTCCCCAATCCTGATTGGGGGGCTTCCTTTCGGCATGCTAATCGGCGTGATCGCAGCCAGTTTAGAGTTCACACCGTGGCAAGGCATTGGCAACTCAGCGATTATGTATGCGGGGTCAGCCCAACTCGTCATGCTAGAGCTGATTGGCATCAATGCAGCACTGTGGGTTGTTGTGTTGTCGGCAAGTATTGTCAATCTACGCATGGTCATCTACAGCGCATCCCTCGCGCGCTATGTCCGAAACGAATCGCTGCTCAACAGAATTTGGATGTCATTTGTGATGGTCGATCAAGTGTACGCCTTTGTCATCGCCCACTTAGATCAGCACCCGGAAGAAAAACACATCCGTAACTATTGGGCAGGATTATCCGCCCCGCTCTACCCAATGTGGACAATTGCTGCCGCTATTGGCTACTTCATTGGTGCAGTTATTCCAGACAGTTGGTCACTGACCTTTGGCGTCCCGCTCATGTTTCTAGCAATGTTAGTTCCGGCGCTCAAAGGCAGGCCGCATTACGCAGCGGCCGCAGTTGCGGTCACCGTCGCGTTGACTGGCATCAACTTGCCGCATAACTTAGGGTTAGTGACTGCGATTCTCAGCGGCGTTGCAACCGGTGCGCTATTGGAGCGGCTACAATGAAAATTTGGGCTGCCATCTTACTTATCGCAGGCATCACGTTCTTAGAACGCGCCTCATTTATCGTATTCTTACAACGCTTTTCCATGCCAAACTGGATGGAACGGGCATTGGTGTACGTGCCGGCTAGCGCCTTTGCCGCAATTGTCGCGCCCGCCGTTCTTCGCACAGATGGCGCAATCGACATCTCATTTTTCAATATAAAAATATTCGCTGCGCTTGTGGCGACAGTCGTTGCCTATCGCGGGCATGGCATTTTGTGGACAATCGTTGCGGGAATGTGCACGCTATGGGCACTGCAATTTATCTTCGGATAGAATGCGCTTATGACAACTGAACACACCTCATCAAATTTCCGCTGGGTAATGCTGGCTGGCTGCGTGCTGACCGCGATCTTGGTCCACGCAATGCCAACCATGGCGCTAACCGTCCTCTTCGAAGAAATCCGCACTGATTTTGCGCTGTCCAACTTTCAAATTGGCATTATTTGGGGGCTTTCCTCATTTACATCAATGTTGTTAGCGCTCTTTGGAGGAATTTTTGCCGATTATTTTGGCACCCGCCGCGTGCTAGTCATCGGTGCGGTTTTTGTTGGCATTTTTGGGGCAACGCGCGCTTTTGCAACTGGGTTCTATTCGTATTTAGGCTATAGCTTTTTGCTGGGCCTATTCTTACCAATGATCGGCGTGACCTTACATACCATTGCCAGCCAATGGTTTCCAAAAAACCTGCTCGGATTAGCCAATGGTCTGATTGCATCTGGCTTTGCAACGGGCTTTATGTTGGGGTCGTATTTTTCCGCGAGCATCTTTTCACCGTTGTTAGGTGGTTGGCAAAACGTATTTATCATGTATGGCGTGCTGGCAGTGATGACAAGCGTCGCGTGGCTAATTGTGCATCCAAAACCAACAACGCCAGCCAAGCCATTATCAATGGATGTTTTCGTCGCCATCAAAACACAGCTTATGGCGGTTATCAAAGAACCTTGGCTACGGCGCTTAGGGCTTGGCACAGCAGGCGTGTGGGCCTGCTTACGCGGGTTTAGTGGATATTTGCCACTTTATCTACGCGACAGTGGCTGGTCCGGCAGTGACGCCGATGCGGCGTTATCACTTTTCTTTTTAGCCAGTCTGATCGGTGTGATTCCGCTGTCTAGCCTGTCTGACAGGCTAGGCAAACGTAAGCCCTTCATCATTCTTGCGGGGCTAACGCTCGGCACAAGCGTGATGCTAGTCACTATTCCCCACGTCTGGGTGATTTATTTAGCTGTAATCAGCGGCGGATTATTATTTGACGTCTTTATGGCGATTTCAATTACAACAGCCACTGAGGTCAAAGGGATTGGCCCAGCCATTGCCGGAACGGCAGTTGGGTTTATGTTTCTCAACAATGATCTCGGCGGTGTCATCGCGCCGCCGCTCGGCAATTTATTGTCGGAATATTCTCCCGAAGCCCCTTTCTACTTTTGGGGTGCCTTGGCAATCATTGGGGCTGGCATTATCTGGTCAATTCCAAATGAGGAAATTATTACCGAGAAGTAAACCGCTTCGCCTCGGTTTTGGATCATGAAATTGCCGCGTTGGCTCTTCTGAACAAAATTTCAAAAATAGGGAACCTTTTGCAACCCGCGTTCGTCTACTAGATAACACCATCACTTTTATAATCCGCAGGAGGGTTATCATGCAAAAACGGTTTCTCATTTTTACACTACTCGCATTCTTTTTGATTGGCTGCGCCAACGCAACAGATATCGCTTCAACTGAAGACAGCATCACAGAAGATAGCGTCGTTAGCGCAGATATAGAAGACAGTAGCAGCGCCCCAGAAGAAAGTGAAGCCGTTGCTGACACCACAGATACAGACGCAATCGCTTTAGAAGACAGCGCCGACGAAGCAGTTGAAGAATTAGCCTATGAAAGCGAAATAGTAGAAGAGGTGGGTGCATTGGCAATGGATAGTGCTGAAGAAAGTGCCATGGCCGAAGAACCAGCAGCCTTTGCAGCAGAAGTTGCCGAAGGCGATGCAAGCGCCAAAGTCGCAGTTGCTGAGGCTGCTGACGTTGCCAGTGAGGCAGATGCCATTGCAGATGAGCCACTCATCATAGAGCCTGAGCCAACGCCACCAACAAGACCAATCCAATCGGGCACGCTTACCGCCGCAGATGTTGATGACAATCTCAACTACGACTTTTTCCTCAGTTACCTAAGCCGCACCCAACAAACGTATGGCCAGACCGGCCTCCCAAGCGTCAATCTAGCCGACCGTCTCACGCTACAGCTCAATGGTGAAAATGGCGCTGGTATACCCAATGCAAAATTAGAATTTACCGTTGACAATGGCACCATCACCATGATGACAGACAGCACGGGCCAAGTTCACATCTTCCCGTATTTAGATCGCGTTGTTGAGCAAGAAACAATTGCCTTCACTGCGACTGATCCACAATCAGGCAACACGCAAGATTATCAAGTCAGTATTGAACAGGCCAACGGCCAAAACCGACTAACCTTCGAAATGGTCGATGTTGACGGCCAACGCACAAACGCCATGGACATTGCATTTGTCATCGATACAACCGGCAGCATGGGCGATGAGCTGAACTATCTCACGGTTGAATTTGAATCGATTGTGTCGGCCTTACAGAAAGAATATCCACAAGCAGACTTGCGCTTTGGACTGGTGGTTTACCGTGATGAAGGCGATAACTACATCACCGAAGCTTATGATTTCACCCGTAGCGTATCTGAAATGCGTGCGAACTTGAACCTGCAAACTGCTGATGGCGGCGGTGACTATCCTGAAGCGATGGATGAAGCGCTGGTCCACGCAAGCGAACTCAGCTGGCGCAGCGGAGATGTTGCGCGCGTGTTGATTTTGAATGCCGACGCGCCGCCACATGACCAAAACCTAAAACGCACTTTGGCTGCTTCCCAAACATTACGGGAATTAGGCGTGCGGATCTATCCGTTGGCGGCGAGTGGCGTGGCCGAAACGGCGGAATACATGATGCGCATCATGGCTGCTACAACTGGCGGGCGACACCTGTTCCTAACTGATGACTCAGGCGTTGGCAATTCACACCAGGAGCCAAAGACCCAATGTTACGTGGTCACGCGCTTAGATCAATTATTGATCCGCGTCCTCTCTAGCGAACTCGCTGGCGTGCGCATTGAGCCACATCAAGGCCAAGTTATTCGTGAAGTTGGTAATTATGCAGATGGGGTTTGTTTAGAGCGCGGGCAGCAGTAGGGGTAATTCTTAAGGTGTAATGCGTATTGGTGCATAATATTTCATTGATTAGCTAACCACACCAACCCAACAGCAGGACCACCTTGGTCCGGTGCAATACCCAACATACAGTTACCCAAAGGCATCACTCATTACCGAATGATGCCTTTTTGCCTTAATTCTTCAATAACACCGCTATTCATTCCCAACAGATCTCCCAACACCTCGTCAGTGTCTTGCCCCAACGTTGGCGGTGCGCGGTGATATTCAGGGCCACTTTTTGAAAGCCGCAAAGGAGACGCAACGCTGGGGATGGCATGTCCAGCAGCATTTGTGAGGCTTAACTGCAGTTCACGCGCAATCACTTGTGGGTCAGCAAAGACTTTATCCATGCTGTTGATTGGACCACAGGGCACGGTGTGAGCATTGAAAATAGCGAGCCACTCTTGCACAGATTTTGTGGCTGTTGTCAGTGACAGCAACGGGATAAGTACCTCCCGATGTTCAACCCGTAACGCATTGGTCTTGAAACGCGCATCGTCTTGCAGTGCGTCTAATTCCATTGCGGTGAGCAGGCGCTGGAACTGTCCATCATTCCCAACGGCAATGATCAGGTGCCCATCATTTGTGGGGAACACCTGATACGGCACAATGCTCGGATGCGCGTTGCCAAGCCGTTTGGGAGCCACATCAGACGCGAGATAGTTCAATGCCTGATTTGCCATTGTTGCGACGGCCACGTCAAACAAACTCATATCGACATGTTGCCCAACGCCCGTTTCATCCCGATAGCGCAGCGCTGCCAAAATGCCGATTGTTGCATACAGCCCAGTCATCACATCCGTCAATGCCACGCCAATCTTCATTGGCTCTGCGCCGGGCGTGCCATCGGGTTGGCCTGTGACGCTCATAAAGCCACTCATGCCTTGGATGATGTAGTCATAGCCAGCACGATTGGCGTAAGGCCCGGTATGCCCAAATCCAGTGATCGAGCAATAAACAAGCTGCGGATGTTTGGCACTGAGCGTGGCGTAATCTAAGCCATACTTTTCTAAGCCACCGGTTTTGAAGTTCTCAACCAGCACATCACACTGACCCACCAACTCTTGAATGAGCGCATTGCCCTCCGGCGACGCAATATCCAGTGCAACCGATTTCTTATTGCGGTTGGCAGACGCAAAGTAGGCTGCATCAGGCAAGTCATTACCGTCAGTATCTTTCAAATACGGTGGTCCCCACACCCGCGTATCATCGCCCCGCTTGGGGTGTTCGATCTTGATCACGTCAGCGCCAAGATCGGCTAATGTTTGTGTGGCCCAAGGGCCAGCTAAAAC
>JAHDBW010000023.1:11523-30025 GCA_020630175.1 Anaerolineales bacterium | reverse complement strand
GGCCCCTCATTAAACGGACTGTTCACATAGTCTGACACTGGCGTTGCTTGCAAGCGGCCTTCTGGGTAGGGCTGCATGAGTGGCATCACGCCTGCTAATTCCATTTCGTTTGAAAATAGCCAAGTATCGCGGTTACTAGGCGAAATAATAACCGGCATCCGGTTGTGAATTGGTGCCATCAATGCGTTTGGTGCAGTAGTCACAATGGCAACGGTTTGCAACTGCTCGCCACCACCGCCGACCCACGTTTCCCAAATTCCGCCCATCGTAAAGCTGTGCCCCGTTTTTAGTCCGATATACATCGGCTGTTTGCCATCTTTGGTGCGTTGCCATTCGTAAAAGCCAGTTGTAGGAATGAGGCAGCGGCGTCTTTTGAAGGGCGCTTTGAAGGATGGTTTTTCTAAAATTGTCTCAGACCGCGCATTGATCATCTGATACTTTGGCTGTGGACCGCGGCTCCAACTGGGCGTCAATCCCCAAAGAAAGTGCGTTAGCGTCATCACGCCTTTGATGTTGGCAATGGCCGCAATTGGCTGTGAAGGCGCAATGTTGTAGCGGGGCGCGTACTGAATTGGCACGCTTACGTCAGGAAATTCCCGCTGTAACTCTTCTCTTGTTTTGGCTAAGGCAAATCTTCCGCACATAATATGTAAAAACCAGAAAGTTTTCAGAGATAAAGTCGGCGATCGATCTGGTTTTTTACTGAAGGTTTCGCACGCAATCGTCGCATTTATTTCTGAGTTTTTGTTGCGAAACACTTGAATCGCTTTTTAGAGTTGAATAAATAGACCTGAATTATAGAACAACGGGTGCTGTACGCTGCAATTCTGGTAACAAATGCAGCATGTACACGAAAATCCGCTGCACATTTTTGGTATTTCAATGGTCAGACGCAAAACTTGGTGCTAAAATTTTGACATAAATTGAATACAGTCTTCGGGGTGTGGTGAGCACAGTAGTGCAATTCCCAACCGGCGGTGAAAGCCCGCGACCTTCGTAAACGTTTGTTTACTTAGCTGATTTGGTGAAAGTCCAAAGCCGACGGTATAGTCCGGATGAGAGAAGACATAACACAGCGATACATTTGTTTCGTGCTGTTTGAGTTGTCTAACAACGGTGCAGCACCTAATGAATTTTCGTGCTGTTGTGCTATCCATTAATGCAAAGCCTCGTACAAGACTGTACGAGGCTTTTTTTATTCACTATGTCAGATGTGACCTTCATGCAATTGGCGTTTGCGCTCGCACAGCAGGCGGCTGGAAATACCAGCCCAAACCCGGCTGTGGGTGCTGTGCTTGTTAAGGATGGAAAGATCATCGCGCAAGGGCATACGCATCCGGCAGGCGAACAACATGCTGAAGTCCATGCCTTGCAACAGGCTGGTGATGACGCCAAAGGCAGCACGCTCTATGTCACGCTTGAGCCGTGTGCGCATTATGGGCGCACGCCTCCGTGTTCAAAAGCGATTGTTGATGCGGGCGTTGCCGAAGTGCACTATGCCGTTGGTGACCCAAATCCCAAGGTAAACGGGCGCGGACGTAAATATTTGCAAGATCACGGCGTCCGTGTTTATGCAAACGTCCAACCAGATGCTGGCTTAGATCAAAATCGGGCGTTCTTTCATTATGTAACGCACGGCCTGCCACACGTCACGTTGAAATATGCAATGACGTTAGATGGCAAAATCTCAACCGTAGCCGGCGAGTCAAAATGGATTACCGGCTCAGATGCGCGCCAGCACGGCCATATTTTGCGCAACCGCTCTGATGCGATTTTGGTCGGCGTTGACACCATCATTGCCGACGATCCGCAGCTGACCACGCGCTTAGATCTAGATAAGGTCAACCATCCATTGCGGGTGGTGTTAGACAGCACCTTGCGCATTCCGCTCAGCGCCAAAGTGCTATCGCCTGAATTGCCGGGCAACACGTTGCTTGTGACCACGGCGGCGGCTGATCCTGCTAAAGAAGCGGCGCTTGTGGCTGCGGGCATCGCGGTTGTGCAAACGGATACAGACCGTCACGGGCGGGTTGATATTCACAGCATGCTGCGCTTGTTGGCTGAACGGGATGTGGTCTCGTTGATGGTTGAGGGCGGGGCGCAAGTGTTGGGTAGCTTTGTCTCTAGTGGCGTTGCCCAAGAAATATGGACGTTTATTGCGCCAAAAATTGTGGGTGGCGCAACAGCAAAAACACCAGTAGGTGGCGACGGTATCGCAGTGTTACAAAATGCGCTGCAATTTGAAATCAAGGAAGTCAATCGATTTGGGCCGGACCTTTGGATCCGCAGTCAGTTACCGCAAGCGTAATGCTCAGATTGAGGAGTATTTGTAACTATACAAGTCTCTTTTAAATAAAAGTAATCTCCCAGAGGGTTGAAGAAAACGGCAGTTAGCCGCATCAGTCACCCCTCTGGGAGGTGATGACATGAATAGTTTTTAGGATTTTTATGTTTACAGGAATAGTTGAAGAAATGGGTCAGGTGGTAAGCCTGACGCAAATCAATGATGGGTGGACGCTAGTCGTTGCCACAGACAAGGTGTTAGAAGGCTCGATCTTAGGCGACAGCATTGCTGTCAACGGGACGTGTCTCACCATCACTGCGTTTGATGGAAACAACATGTCTTTTGGCTTAGCGCCAGAAACATTACGCAAAACGAGCCTTGGCGAATTAGAAGTTGGCAGTGCGGTCAACCTTGAGCGCTCTGTGACGCCATCCACGCGGATGGGCGGGCATTTTGTGCAAGGTCATGTCGATGGCATGGGGAAGATTATCCGCTTCACCCCAGAAAATGATTCGCTATGGGTTGAAGTTGAAACGCCAGCCGATATTCTCAAATACATCGTGCCTAAAGGCTTTATCGCGGTGGATGGCACCAGTCTGACCGTGGTTGATGTCAACGAAACCAGTTTTACCTTTATGTTGGTGGCGTACACGCAAAACCACATTGTGATCCCAAATAAGAAAGTTGGCGAACACGTCAATTTGGAAGTCGATATTCTCGGCAAATACGTAGAGCGCATTTTGGCGCATAAATTAGAAGGCAAGTCGTAATGGCAATTTCAACAATCGAGGCCGCTATTGAAGATTTCCGCAATGGAAAGTTTGTGATCATCGTTGATGATCCAGGGCGCGAAAATGAAGGTGATCTGACAATTGCGGCGCAGTTCGCTACGCCAGATGCCATCAACTTTATGGCAAAAGAAGGGCGCGGCCTGATCTGCACGCCGTTACTGCCAGACCGCTTGGCAGAGCTGAAGATCAATATGATGGTGCCGCCAGACGCCAATTCATCCGGCTTTGGGACGCCGTTTACCGTGTCTGTTGAGGCCAAGAAGGGCGTTTCAACCGGCATCTCGGCGTATGATCGTTCCACCACAATTCAAGCGTTGATCAATCCAGCCACCACGCCCGATGATATTGCACGACCGGGACATATTTTCCCGCTAAGTGCTAACCCGAATGGGGTGCTGTCACGCGAAGGGCAAACGGAAGCGTCTGTTGATATGTCACGTTTAGCGGGCTTGTATCCCGGTGCTGTGATTTGCGAAATCATGAAAGATGATGGCACCATGGCCCGCATGCCAGACCTAGAAGAGTTTGGCGCGTTGCATGACATCAAAATCATTACCATTGAAGATCTGAAAATTTATCGCCTGCGGACTGAGAAATTGGTTTCTGCAGCCGCTGAAATTAGCTTGCCAACACACCATGGCGATTTCAACGTGCGGGCTTATGAAGATCCAAACGTTGCTGAGCCGCACTTGGCCTTGATGTATGGCGAACTGCCAACACCAGCCGCGCTCAACGGCAATGCGCAACCGCCGCTTATTCGCTTACATTCAGAATGTCTGACAGGCGATGCGCTTGGCTCATTACGCTGCGACTGTGGTCCACAATTGCAAGAAGCACAACGCCGAATTGTAGAAAACGGCTACGGTGCAGTGATTTACTTGCGTCAAGAAGGGCGTGGCATTGGCTTGCTCAACAAGCTCAAAACATACGAGTTGCAAGACAAAGGCTTTGACACCCTCGATGCCAACCATGAGCTTGGCTTTGCCGGTGACCTGCGCGACTATGGCATTGCGGCGCAAATGCTGCGTGATATTGGTGTGGACACGGTGCGTCTCTTGACGAATAATCCCGCCAAGGTTGAAGGTTTAGAAAAATACGGCATTCGCGTTGCAGAACGTGTGCCGCTAATTATTGACTCTAACGCTCATAATGAACGTTATTTACAAACTAAAAAAGACAAAATGAGGCATATTTTATGAGCCACTTACTAGAAGGAAATTTTGCCGGTGGCGGCTTGAAAATGGCAATCGTTTGCGCGCGCTTCAATGACTTTGTTGTCAAAGCATTGTTGGCCGGTGCAGAAGACGCCCTAGTGCGGCACGGTGTTGCCAGTGATGATATTGACGTGGCGTGGGTTCCCGGCGCGTATGAAATTCCAATGGTGGCGAAACGCTTAGCCGCTAGCGGGAAATACGATGGCGTGATTGCCCTTGGGGCGGTCATCCGTGGCGCGACAACGCACTATGACTTTGTCGCCGGTGGCGCTTCAAATGGCTTAGCATCTGCCATGCTAGAAACCGGTGTGCCAATTATGTTTGGCGTCATCACCACTGAATCCATTGAGCAAGCTTTGGAACGCTCTGGCACAAAAGCTGGCAATAAAGGTGCTGAAGCTGCCGTTGCCGCGATTGAAATGGCAAACCTGTTGAAGGTGATTGATGAACGCTAGTTTGCGGCTGTTGCTTGTACGCCATGGCGAAACTGAGTGGAGCAAGGAAGGGCGCTTTTATGGGCGCACGAACTTGCCACTGACAGATGTTGGTCAACAAGATGCGCAAGATTTGATTGCGAAGATCACACCGTTTGCGCCGCATATTTGTGTGGCTAGTCCCGCGTTGCGTGCCCAACAAACAGCCGCCCCCACGGTTGCTGCGCTTGGTTTACAAATTATCAACGATGCAGATTTGTGGGAGCAAGACTACGGTGACTGGGAAGGTAAGCACTTCAATGAAGTGCGCGCTGAAAGTGAAACGGTTTTCAATCAGTGGCTTTCAAAAGAAATTCCAGGCCCGCCGGGCGGTGAAGAAAGCACCGCTGTTCGTGACCGCGCCATGCGAGCCGTGTCAAAAATCACAGATACATACCAAAACCAAACGGTGTTGATTGTGGCACATGGTAGCCTATTGAACGCAATGCTGTGCGGTATATTAGACGCTAGCCACGGCCCATCATGGACGTTCCCATTCCAAACTGGCAAGCTGACTGAGGTCGTCTTCCGCAACGGAACACCGGCGTTAGTTGGGTTCAACCGCTAATTCAAGCCCCTAATCGTATATAGTAGGGTTTGTATGATTGCATTCTGAAATCTTTTGTTCTGTAGCTATTATGACAAACCCTAACTCCGACAAAGACATCGAAACTGACGTTGCGCAAGCCGAAGCACAGTCTGCCGACCCGCAGCCGCCACTTGTTGTGCCTAAAGAAATTGATTTAGACGATCCAGCGCTTTTCTTCAATCGTGAGCTTAGCCTGCTGCGCTTTCAAGAGCGCGTGTTGGCTGAAGCACGCGATGTGCAGACCCCACTTTTAGAGCGCGTCAAATTCCTAGGGATTGTCTTCTCCAATCTAGATGAATTCTTTATGGTGCGGGTGGCAGGCCTGCGTCAACTGGCAAAGGCCGGTGTATTGGAATTCTCCGCTGATGGACAAACGCCAGCTGAACAGCTCGCTTCAATTCGCCGCCAAGCGCAAAGCTTACTTTACGCCGCAACAGAATATTTTCATGACATTCTTGTGCCCGAACTCAAAACTGAGGGCGTGCACATGTTGGCGTATGAAAACCTGACGGATCGACAGCGCAGCTTTGCTGACAATTACTTTGACGAGTATATTTTTCCAGTGCTTACGCCGCTGGCAGTTGATCCGGGGCGGCCATTCCCACATATTTCTAGCCTTAGTTTGAATGTTGCTGTTGAAGTCAAAACGGCGACCAACGAGATCAGCTTTGCACGGATCAAGGTGCCGAATTCGCTCCCGCGCTTTATTCCGTTGAAACGGTCATCGGGTGGGGTGCGTAAAGATGGAACGGTGCCGCACAATCACTACTTTGTCTGGATTGAGCAACTGATTATTGCGAACCTAGACAAGTTATTCCCCGGCATGGATATCGTCTCTGCGCATGTGTTCCGCGTCGTACGGGATGCGGAAATGGCGATCAAAGAACTCGAAGCGGACGATCTGTTGGCAACCATGGAAATGGGCGTCCGGCGGCGGCGGTTTGGGTCAGTGGTGAGCCTGACCATTGCTTCAGACATGCCGAAGAACATTCGCGAATTCTTGCTAGGGAAATTGGCGCTGTCACATAACGAAGTGTACGAATTTGATGGTGCAATTGGGTTGAGCAGTTTGATAGGTCTCAACATTGATCGCTATCAGCTCAAATATCGACCTTACACGCCGATTGTGCCAGACACGCTCGTGGACGACTTAAAGCAAGGCAATATTTTTGACGCAATCCAGCGTGGGGATATTCTGCTGCATCAGCCGTATCACTCTTTCACGCCCGTTGTGAACATGCTTGAAGCGGCTGCGGTTGACCCTAACGTCTTGGCGATCAAACAAACGCTGTACCGTGTGGGGCGTAATTCCCCCGTTGTAGAGGCGCTGTTGAAGGCCCGCCGCAATGGCAAGCAAGTCGCGGTTTTGGTGGAACTGAAGGCGCGTTTTGATGAAGAAAGTAATATCAGCTGGGCGCGTGCGCTAGAACGTGAGGGCGTCCATGTGATTTATGGGCTGCTTGGCTTGAAGGTGCATTCGAAGCTTGCGTTGGTGGTTCGTCGCGAGAGTGAAGGCATTCGGCGCTACGTTCATATTTCTACTGGCAATTACAACGCGGTCACCGCCAACTTTTATGAAGATGTGGGGCTGTTCACGTGTGATCCAGATGTGGGGGCAGATGTGTCTGATGTGTTCAATTACATCACCGGCTATTCGGCCATTACGCAATATCGGAAGTTGCTCGTTGCGCCAGTAAATTTACGCGATAGCTTAGTTGAATTGATTGAACGTGAAATCCAGCACCAGCAAAATGGCTTGGGCGGTCGTATTATTTTCAAGTGTAATGCGCTCGTGGATAAAGCGATGATCAAAATGCTTTACCGGGCATCGATGGCCGGTGTTGAGATCGATTTGATTGTGCGCGGCATTTGTAGCTTACGACCAGGGCTCAAAGGGATTAGTGAGAACATCACGGTGCGTTCTGTGGTGGGGCGCTTCCTAGAACATAGTCGCGTCTATTACTTTGAAAATGCGGGCGAGCCGGATATGTATCTGGGCAGCGCAGATCTGATGCCGCGTAATTTAGATCGGCGGGTAGAAACGTTGGTGCCGGTAACCGATCAACGGCTGCAGCAGGCATTACGGTTTGACATCTTAGAACAATATCTCAAAGATACTGAGCGCGCCCGCGAAATGCAACCAGACGGGACGTACATGCGTGTCCGAACTAAGACCCACGCTGAAAAGTTGGATGTTCAAAGCTACTTTATTGAATAGTAGAAAATAAAAAGCGCAGTCAACACTGCGCTTTTTTTATTTGCGTGTAATCAATCAAATGCTGTGGCAATGCGTAATGTCTTATACGCTGCTGTCGATGGATTGAACTCCATTGCTAGTGGCGTAAACATGTTGAAGGATGTTCAGGGACGACTGGCAACGTGCATCAGCACACACGTGTTTTTCTGGTTTCTTTATAAATCAGAGTTCACTAAACCACGCTGCGCCAACAATCCCGGCCCGATTTCTTAGCTCTGCTGGAATAATGGGTGTTTCTAGTTTGAGGTGGGGCAGAAATTTAGCATGATGTTTGCTAACCCCGCCGCCCACGATAAATAGATCAGGTGAAAAATAGAACTCCAGCAGGCGGTAATATTTTTCTAACCGATCTGCCCAGTCTTTCCAATCAAGGTCTTCCTTATCACGAATACGATCTGACGCGTATTCTTCGGCTGTCTTTTTTGTCAACCGTAAATGGCCCAATTCCGTATTTGGCAACAGCACACCTTTATTGAAAACAGCGGTCCCAATCCCAGTGCCCAGGGTGGTTAGAATAACAACCCCGTTTTGACCTTTCCCTGCACCGTACTTCATTTCGGCAACACCAGCAGCATCGGCATCATTAACCACGGCAACTTCAGCGCCAGTTGCTTCACTAAACAATTGTGCGGCGTTTTCACCAATCCAACTTTTATCTACGTTTGCTGCGCTAAGCGTCACGCCATTTTTGACAATTGCTGGGAATGTACAGCCAATGCGGGATGGTGACCCAAAGTGATTAGCCAGTTCCGCAACAACTTGCGCTACTTTTTTTGGTGTGGCGGGCTGTGGAGTGGGGATGCGATGCCGCTCACTTGCAAAATCGCCTGCTTCTAGGTCAACAAGGGCGCCTTTAATCCCAGATCCCCCAATATCTATGCCTAATGTTTGTTGCATGTTTGAATTTCCTTTGACTTTGCCTACTTTTCCTTAACAAAGCTGTTTTTTACTAACTGTACCTCAATCAATTCTTTATATATGGTGTCTGCCGTAAATTGTATATTAGATGTGTAGATCAACTGCAAATTAATTGTTTTATTTGGTTTGTTAGTGTTACTAGCAAAGCTGTAGTTGAATGCTTATATATATTTATTATGTCGTCAGAATCTATAGGACGTTACGAAATCCTAACAGAAGCAGGTAAAGGGCGCTTTGCCACAGCCTATATTGCGCGGGACCTTCAGGTTCAGCGTAAGGTTGTGTTTAAGGTGTTTACCCCTGAGCTGACAGCAAACCCTAAAATTCGTGAGGCATTTCTCCGGGAAGTCGCGCGTAATAGTGGGTTAGAGCACTCTGCAATTGTGCCTGTATATGACTTTGGCGAATACAACCGCCATGTCTACATGGTTAGCCGCTACATGAGTGGACGTTCGCTTGAAGATTGTTTACAGTCTGGCGCGTTTTCCATGATTGAGACAGTGAGCATTTTCAAGCAGTTGTGTTCTGGCTTGGATTTCTCGCATCGCCGTGGCATTTTGCATGGTGATATTCGTCCGAACAATATCTTATTTGATCAACAAGGCAATGCGTTCTTGTCTGATTTTGGCTTTGCGCGCTTGGCGCGTGGTGTCGCTTCCTTAAACGGTAAGCTACTGCCTGAAAGCAATGCTTACATTTCGCCAGAAAAACAACAGCGTATCTTAGTTGACAGTATTTCCTCAGACATTTATGCCTTGGGGATTGTGTTGTTTAAGATGCTGACAGGGTTGTTGCCATCAGAGGCTAATGCGCTTGCTGGGCAACCGTTCCGTCGTAACACTGCCGATGAAATTCCAAACATCCGCACAATCCGCCCTGATTTGCCAGCTGGTACGGATGTTATTTTGGCGAAAGCTACGGCATCAAATCCACAAGATCGTTACTCGACGGCCGGTGAAATGGCAACTGCGTTATCAGCAGCTATGGATGTGGCGCAATCTCGTCGTGGACGCTATAGCGCGCCGCGGCCTGCCGATACGCCAGTGACCGCCGGCATCGCCTCGCCTGATCCTCGGCATGCTGAAGCAATGATTGCCGGTGCTGGTGCTGGTGCTGGCGCTGTTTCAGGTATGGAGAATGCTGAAGCGTCTACCGCAGTGTTTAGCGGCGAATTTCGGCGCGTGCTGCAAACTGTTATTTTCTCGGCACTCATTGTTGGGCTAATTGGGGTTGGGATTGCCGTCACGTATGGCTCATTCTCTTCTCCACCTGCCATTGCCGGTCCACAACCAACGCTCACAGAGCCTTCCGCTGTAGCGGCCGCAACTGAGATTGAGACCGTTCCTGGGTTTAGTTTGACCGAAACAACCGTTGTTAATGTGAATCCCACGTCTGCCCCAACAGTCATGCAAGTGATTGACAATGGTGTGATTATTGAACCGCAAGCCACTGACAGCTTGAGTGTTGCTAATCCGCAAATTGCAACTGTGACGGCGCAAGTTACATTAGAAGTAACCCCTACGCCAACATTTACGCTGACACCACTGCCTGAAGCAAGTGAAAACAACGCGGTGCCGACAGAAATTTCGGCTTCTGTGCAAGAGACACCAACCGCATTAGGTGCAGACTCGAGCGCAGTTCAACCAACTGCTGTCCCTGATACGCCTGAAGACGCTGAAGCAACGTTAACGCCAACGCCAACGCCAACGCCAACTGAGACTACTCCACCAACGGCAACGGAAGCGCCTACGCTTGCGCCTGATTTACAAGTGGCATCTGAGGCAACAGCAACGCCTAGCCCGTCGCCAACACCTAGTCCATCACCAACGCAGACAGATGTGCCGACGCTAACGCCAACGCCGTCTCGTACGCCAACAGTGACGCCTACAAATACAGCAACGCCAACGCTAACGCCAACGTTGACGCCTACAAATACGGTAACGCCAACGCTAACACCAACGCCAACGCTGACACCTACTCCGACGAGTAGCCCAACGCCAACCGCAGCACCCACGTTGATCTTACAAGATCAAGATCTGCTCTTGTTTACAACTGCGTTGCTAGATGATGTCAATGATCTACGTCGTAGAAATGGTGCCTCCACGCTGATTCGTGATAATAGCCTGATGAATGCCGGGCAATTGCGTGCGCAAGACATGAGCGACCGCAACTATCTCAGTCCGGTGGACCCGAATTCTGGCCGATCTGCAATTACAAACTTGTTGAGCACGTCTCAATATGGCACTATGGTAGATATTGTCTTTGCTGGTCCATCAGATGTGTCCATTGATGACCTGTCTGACTATGTAATTGCAAAATGGCAAGAATCAAATGGGACGTATCAGGATCTAATCTCAAATGACTATAGCTTCCACGGTGTGGGGGTTGTGCGCGACTTGAGCTGTGGTGATCTGGCAGAAGGGAACAATGAGGCCATCTGCTGGCGGATCTCAATGGTATATGCGTCAAAGATCCCATAAATGCTTTTCTATGGCGAAGTTTTCGTAACGTAATCCAAAAACAGATCTTAATAAAAAAATCCTTCCAGCCTGTTTGGAAGGATTTTTTGCTTTAATTTACAATGTTTCAATTAAAGTTTTTAGACGTTAATATTTTATTTGTTTTCGGTAATAAATATGTTAGCATGTAGTTACTGTGTAACCGACAGTTGGTATTTTCAAGAGTTTCTCGTGCCGTTGTACACTCGAGCGTCGCTACATATTTTGGCCTCAAATGTGCATACCTATTAAGCAGAGATTCCATTTTTTTACTTGTATTTCTACTTACCCAGACGTTTTAGGGAGCGCCACTATGTACAAATCTTTGGCAACACAATCTAAGCCGATTACAGGCAAACAATTAAGATGGCTAGCCATCGGGCTTCTATTTTCATTTGTGGGTGGTTGGGCACAGCCCGTTCAAGCCGCAACGCTAACGGTGTGTAGTACCGGCTCGCCAACCCATGCGACAGTTGCTGCGGCCATTACTGCTGCTGCAGACGGCGACACGATTACAATTTGTGCGCAAGGTGCGGCCTTTGCTGAATCTGGCATGACGATTGACAAATCGCTAATCATTGAAGGCACCCTAGACACGACCACCGGCCAAGTTGGTACAACGATCAATGGGGGTGGCGCACAAATTTTTAGCATCACTGCCACTGGTACAAGGACCATTACGCTACGCAATCTCATCTTAACAAACGGATCGAGCGCAACCGATGGCGGTGCAATTGTGTTGGCTGACGATGAGAATGTGACCCTAGACGCTGTTGAAATTACCGCTAGCAGTACAACTGGCACACCAGCTAATGGTGGTGCGATTGCGGTGTCTGGCAGCGCTGACTTAACAATTACCAACAGCACATTATCTGGTAACTTCACCACGCAAGGCGCGGGCGGGGCAGTTTACTTTGCCTCAACTGGTGCGCTTTCTGTTACAAATAGCACTATTAGCGGCAACACCGCAAGTGATGCGACTGCTGGTGATGGTGGGGGGATTGCAATTGCTTCTGGCGCTGGCGCGATCAGCTTAGACCATGTCACGCTAGTCAGTAATACAGCCGGTGATGATGGTGGGAACTACTTTGATGCAGGCGCCACAAGTTCAACAATAACCCGCTCTATTTTGGGCTTAGGGACGGCAACTGGCACTGGCCCAGACTGTTCTGCAACGATTAGCGGTGCGTTTGATTACACGTGGCTAGCAGATGCAACAGGTTGTACCCGCTCTGGATCTACTACTGGTGAACAAACCGGCACGGCTATTGCGCTTAATGCCCTTGCCCTCAATGGCGGCGCGACCAACAATCGCATCCCAACAACGGCAGCGGCACTGGATGTTACAAGTGCATGCGGGGCTGTGGTCACTGATCAACGTGGCAAAACCCGACCGTTCAATACTAACTGTGATCTCGGCGCAATCGAAGTTCAACCAGATCTAGATGTTGAATATTCAGTTGGCCCAGTGGCGTTTGCAAGTGGCGCAGCGGCGTCAGCTGCAAATGGCACTGACTTTGGCTCTCACTCCGCTGGCTCTGCGAATATTTCTCGTACGTTTACCCTAAGTAACACCGGCAACGCCAACCTCACATTTAATGCAACGAGCTACACGCTGACCGACGCGAGTTCGGCGTTCAACATTACAACAGCCCCGGCCGGGTCTTCAACTGTCGCCGGGCCAGCAGGCACAACCAATCTTGTAATTGAGTTCCAAAACAATACGTTGGCATTTGGTGCTTATACCGCAACATTAACGCTCAACTCAGATGATCCAGATGAAGGGTCATACGTGATCAATTTAGCTGGACAGGTTATCAATCCAGAGTTGGATGTGTACGGGAATGCCAGCCAAGCAGATGCGATTGCCGATGGTGATACGACACCTGCAACAGCAGATAACACTGATTTTGGCGTAACAACCAGCGGCACCAACGTTACCAAGACCTTCTATTTACATAACTCAGGCGCAACCGCGCTCAATATTAGTGCGATCACAGTTTTCGACACTGATTCGTCTGGGACTGTGCCGTTTAGCATTACATCGCCAGCAACGTTCCCACAAACTGTTTTGGCAGGCCAAGAGCTACAGCTAACCGTTGAATTAGATGCCAGCAATGCAGCGGCAATTTACACGGATGAGATCAGAATTCTTAGCGATGATGTTAGTGAACCAACCTATGACTTCCGCATTACTGGTGAAATCAGAACGCCAGAAATTGATGTTGAATATAGCAGTGCATCGGTGCCATCCGGTAACTACATCCCAGGCAATACGGCTGCGGCTGCTACGCCATGTCCAACGGCTACTTCTGGGAGTACATACACCTTCACAATCAACAACACTGCTGCGGCCACTGGTGGGGATCTTGTCATCACATCCGCAGCCTTAGCAAGTAGCACCGATTACACAATTACAACTGCGCCAACATCGCCTGTAACCGGTACCAACTCTACAACGGTTGTTGTCACGCTCAGCACTACCTCAGCTGGCACGTTGAGCGACGTTCTAACCATCACCAACAATGACACGGACGAAGGCAGTTACGTCATCAACTTATGTAATGTGATTGCTGGCCCAGAGTTAGACGTAACCGGTAACGCAGTGGCAATTGCACACGCCGACACGACGCCAACCACGGCTGACTTCACAGATTTTGGGTCATTTGCGCCAAGCTCTGCTGCTACTACGCGGACGTTTGTGCTCACAAATTCAGGTGACACCGTCCTAAATGTCGCTTCAATCGCATTGGGCACAGCTGCAGGCACAAACTTCACAATTACGTCAACGGCTCCAGCAACGATTGCTGCTAGCGGCGGGACCCACAATGTAGTGGTTCAATTTGATCCCTCGGCCGTGGCGACGTCTAGCACGTTTACAAATACCATTGTGATTGATGCCGATGATGCGAATGAAGATCCATATACCTTCACGATCCAAGCCCAAACGTCTACAGCAGACCCAGACGTGCAAGAAAGCGGTACGTCTTACGCAGATGATGCGGCTTGTCCGACTGTTGCCGGTTCGGCACCAGCAACGACCTACGACTTTGGCACAATCACCGCTGGTGGTACGGCACAGCGCACGTTCACTATTAGAAACACCGGCACAAGCGCGCTTGATCTTTCTAACTTAGCGATTGTTGACGGGGCGTCTGGCACTGGCGTCTTTACAATTGCAACCGGTCTTGGCTCAAGTTCAGTTGCAGCTGGCGCGAGCACGACGTTTGTTGTCGATCTTGCAACGAATTTACCCGGCAGCTTCAATGGCTGGGTAGCCGTTGATACAAACGCAGTTGGCACCGAGTCCCGCTACTGTTTTGGTGTAGAAGGCGTAATTGATGTGCCGGAAGCCAATGTGCAAGGTGCAGGTGTCTCAATCGCCGATGGCGACACAACACCGGTCGTTACGGATGACACTGATTTTGGTACAACCACAATTGGGTCAACTGTCACCAAGACTTTTACCGTTCAAAATACCACCACCGGGACAGCGGCCTTGTCTCTGTCTGGGTTGTCTGTACCTGCAGGCTATAGTATTGCAACCTCCTTTGGATCAACATCTGTTGCTGCAGCGGGGAATACAACGTTCCAAGTGCAGTTGGATGCCACCAATGGCGGTACGTATACCGGCACTGTCCAATTCGTGACGAATGATCCGGATGAAAATCCATACAACTTTACGATTACCGGGATTGTTGATGCACCAGAAGTTGAAGTGCGTGGCAACAGCATTGAAATTGTAGATGGCGATACAACACCTTCTACAGCTGACAATACTGATATGGGTACAACAACAGCAGGTGGGACGCTTACGCAAACGTACACCGTCTCAAACACTGGGACGCAACCCCTAACCCTATCTGGCTTGAGCGCAACGGGCACTGGCTTTTCGATTGCATCAACGTTTGGGGCAACGACGCTTGCACCGGGGGCTAGCACCACATTCCAAGTTGCTGCTACCAGCGCAACAACAGCAACGATCACTGGCGGCGTAACATTTACAACAACAGACGCCAACGAAGCAACATATAACTACGATCTACAAGCTGCATTTGGCACAACGCCAACAGCAACACCAACGCCTAGCGGCCCATCGGGTGGATTTAGTGGTACAGCAACGACAGACTCTAATGGCTGTTGGAGTGAGAATGGCCTGACAGGCTGTGTTTATAACAATAGCGATAATGTCAACTATGCCACTGGCGGTAACCACTATGGTGCTGGGGCAGTTATCACAATCACTGGTAATCAGTTCTGTCTTAACTTGCCGGTTGGGTATGTCATCAGCGGCTACACATTAAATCAATCGGCCTCAAACTTTACAGCCGGGCAAAGCTGCTATAACTATGCGTGGCCAACGTATCGGCTTGATTTTGGGATTGTAAACGGCGTAACGCCGACCCCAACTGGCACGCTGACGCCAACAGCTACCGCAACGCAAACACCAACAGGTACGTTGACACCGACAGTAACGCAAACGCCAACGGCTACTGCAACGCCTAATGCGCCAACACCAACGGCTACGCTTGCTGCAAATGAAATCTTTGCGCCTTTAGATGCGCAAGGTTGTTGGAATGCCCATGAGTTGAAAGGGTGTATTTATAACAATCACAATGGAGTCAACTTGGCCACTGGTGGTAATCAAGTCAACTCTGGCGTAACCGTAAGAATCAACACCAGCACGGATATGTACTGTGTTGACTTACCTAATGCTTATTATGTGATTAGTGGCTATACACTCAACCAAGATGCAGCGAGCTTTGTTGCTGGGCAGAATTGTTACACTAAATCCGGCCTAACAACGCGGATTGATTTTGGGGTGCTCAATGCGCCAACTGCAACGCCAGTTCCAACCGCAACGCCGACGGCAACTGTTACTGCAACCCCAACGGGGACGCTAACACCAACCACAACGCCAACTTCAACTGGTACGATCACGCCAACAGCAACTGTTGACCCAAGTGCAACAGCAACACCGACGGCTGATCCGAACGCTACGGCAACGCCGACGGTAAATCCGGCCTTTACGCTTACGCCAACAATCAATGCGACTGCGTTGTACTTGAATAACTTGGCACTAACGCCAGGCGCCACGCTGACCTCAACGGGGTCTACTGTGCCAACTGCAACGCCGAGTGCAAATGTACAAGCAGCAACAGTTGGTGCTATCGGTGGCACAATCGCTTGTCTAGATCAAAATCAACCGTATTTCAGCCTCAACATTCCGGCTAACACAGTCACGCAAGACACTGTCTTCTACTGTCGACCAGAATCCGTTGCGCCGGGCACGAATTCCCCAACGGGCTTCCGTCTAATTCGGCCCCACGTTGAGGTCTGGGTAAATACTGGGCAAACACAGTTCCCGCAAACGATGACGATTTGTTTGAACCACACGGCCAATGACATTGCCTCCGCCGGTGGGGATATCAACAGCTTGCGGGTGGCGTACTTTGACGTGCCGCAACAACAGTGGATTGCGCTGGATAATCCAACCAATAGCGCAACCCAGATTTGTGGTTCAAGTGATCACTTCACAACTTTTGGGTTGGTCACGGTAACGCCAACCCGCTTACCTACCACGGGCGATAACGCTTGGGGCCAAGTTGCGATGTGGGCGCTACTCATGGGCGCGCTGCTCAGCCTTGCGTTGGCCGGTGTCAATCGCTTCCGAACTACTAAGCGCTAATGCAGCGGCGAATTCCAATCATGCTGGCTGTACTTGCCGGGGCGACGTTAGCCTGCAATGCAGCCAGCTTGCTTACCTCAGATAGCGCACCGACTGAGATTGTGATCGCACCAACAAGTGCGACTGACGTTGTGTTGCAACCGACAGACTCTGCTGCTGTTGTAGTAGAGCCTGATCACACAGCGCTTGAAGATAATTCAACTGATGCGCTGTTATTAGATGACACAATTGTGGCTACGCCAATGATTGCGCCAGAAGCGACCATTAGCCCGCAAACGGCAGTGCCTTTTGCGGATGTTGTGGAAACCGCAGCAGAAGACAACAACCAAGCTGCACCGCCAAACAGCATGCAAACCTTGGCGCAGCAAGTGTTTGGTGATGATTTGCCTGTCAAATTAGAGATCACCAGTCTCGATGTTGAAACAAGTGTTGTGGCTGTTGGCTGGCGCAGTTCAGCAGACGGAGTGCAGTGGGATTCGCCAAAGAATGCGGCTGGATTTGTCATTAACAGCGCCGCCCCAGGCACATCTGGCAATACTGTTTTATACGGTCACAACAATATTGAAGGCGAAGTTTTCAAGAATCTTAGTGAAGTTGTGGCTGGTGACCAGATCAAGCTGACAGCGTCTGATGGGTCAGAATACTTGTATGAGGTTGAAGAGGTTGTTCGCTTTCAAGAGCGCGGCATTACCGATAGTGAGCGCCTTGAACATCTTTCGTACTTTGACGCAACAGATGATCAACGGCTAACGCTGCTAACGTGTTGGCCTTATACTGGGAACTCACATCGCGTGGCAGTTGTTGCCAAGCCAGTTGGATAAAACTATAGTGTTTCGCAATTACAAATGCGTAGAAAGGGCATGGGCAACCATGCCTTTTTGACTCCTTGGGGTGCGTGATTAGATAGTGTCACGATGCATTGTTGTTATGTGTTGGAATATATGCTGTTGTTGGTTGATGGATTGAAATCCATTGTTAGTGAAGTAAACATGCTGAAGCATGTTCAGAGTGGGCTGGTAGAAAGTCTCTCTAAATCTTCCAAAACATTTATAGCGGAACTGCTTCTCTTGCGGCCTATGCTGCCGCCTCTCTGTAGTGTTATCCAGAATTCAGGTTAGATAGTAATGTCGGATTTAAACGCAAAACGCACATGAGTTTGGTGCTCATGTGCGTTTTGTGTTTGGTGGGTTAGGGCGTTAGTGTTTTATGCATTGTCACCTGTTGTTGGGGCGGTTGTGTTGCCCCCACGGCGGCCAAATCCGCGACGTCCTTGGCGTTCTGGCAATTCTACGCCGAGTTCTTCAGCAATTTCACGGAAGGTTTTACCGGCGTCTAATTCGGCTTGTAGCTCTTCTACGCTGATGCCGAGCAATTCAGCTTTCTGTTCCATCTTTGCGGCTTGTTTTACTGCGCGCAATTCTTCTTTGACGGTGTCTTCATCTAGACCCAAGTCGGCGATGATGTCGTCAAAACGGTCGCCAGCGTCGTAATAGGCTTGCAATTCTTCAACGGTAATTCCGAACACATCGGCCACGGCTTCAGTGGCTTCTTTTGGGCCGCGTTGACTTGTGCGGGCACCGTCTTCAGCCGGGGCGTCTTCTTGCGCAAATGTAACTGCTGTGCCAGCAACTAGAGCGGCCATCACCAACATACCAGATACGATATAGCTAAGTTTTGAGAAAATTTTCATGAGAGTGTCTCCGTAATAAGTAGAGTAAGTTTCTTGTTTAGTTGGCCGAGTGCGTACTGTGTTTCTCGGCTACATTTATAGTCTATGCCGCAGATGTAA
>JAHDBW010000023.1:0-11423 GCA_020630175.1 Anaerolineales bacterium | reverse complement strand
GCGGCTCTTTTTTGTTGGCTCTTATACTAGAGTATTGTCAGTCTTATGGAGACATTACCAGTGGCAAGAAGACTTGGTTTGTGCCTTCTGCTGGTGGCGTTACTTCTTCTTCGACTGCGACGTCAATCAGACTTAGTGCGCCGTTGTAGTCACCGTAAACGGCTTCTAGAGCGGTGTCTTCATCTAGATCGATGAGCAGTGGTGTGCCTTTGACCGTTACGCCTGCATCGATTGGCCAGCCAGCAACCATTGTGCCTTCAGCTTCCCAAGCGTAGACGTTACCGTCGTCAGACCCGGCAATCACTTCCATGTCGCCGTCGCCATCAACATCACCCAACACTGGGCTGTCTGAGATCGCTGCTTCTGCTTCACCACCGATCCAGACATAGTCTGAGCCGTCTGTGTTCCAGATGCGCAGGGTGCCGTCGTTGGTGCCCATCAAGATTTCCAGATCGCCGTTACCGTCTAGGTCGCCAGCGATTGGGGCTGATTGGGTGCCGGTCCAGCTTGCAAACTGTTGCCAGATAAGGTTGCCATCGACATCTAACATGTAGATGAAGGTGCGTGGGTAACCCATGCTTGAGTCTGCTGAAGCGAAGACCACTTCTAGGCCAGCTTTGCTGGTGTCTAGGTCTGCAACGAGTGGTTCAACCAAGATTGGATCTTCAGTTGCGTATGACCACAATTCAACACCGGCTGCGTTGAAGGCATAGAGTTTGCCGTCATAGCCACCGACAACAATTTCTTTGCTGCCTTCGCCATCAATATCCGCAACGACTGGGGCGCTGTTGATTTGTTGGTTGTTGAACTCTTCTGCGACGTCGCCAAGGCTTGCGTCCCATTTAGCGGTGCCGTCATTTTCAAGTACGTACAAGCGGCCATTGGCGGCTGCAACGATGACTTCTACGTCTGCGTCGCCATCAATGTTAGCAGCGGCTGGGCTGGCAAGAATGCGGTAGCCTGCGCCAGTGACATCAACTGGCCAACCGTTTACGGTCGTACCGTCGTGATTGAAGGCGTAGACTTTGCCGTCTAGGCTGCCAATCAGAATTTCTAGTTCGTTGTCACCATCAAGGTTAGTGATGGTAGCTTCAGTCTTAGCGCCAGCAGTGATGTCTTTCGCCCACAGCATATTGCGGTCGGTGTCGAAGACTTCTAGCGTGTTGCCAGCTAAATTACCAATGATGATTTCTGAACTGCCGTTACCGTCTAGGTCTGCCAACACTGGGTTAGCGTAGTAGCGGCTGGTTGGTTCAGCTTGCGCATTGTTTTGTGACAAGATGCTGAAGTTACCGGCTGCATCGACGCCCCAAATGTGAATGCCTTGCGCCATTTCTAGCTTATTCCAGTCGGTGTTGCTCGTGCCACCCGTGTTGATGTAACCAGGGTAGTCTGGGTAGCCATTCCAAATTCCGATGAATTCTTCTGGCCAGCGCCATTCGGCTGGGAAGCTTTGCGCCAGTGGCAAGTCTTGCCCCATCATTGGGCTGGTTGCGTCATACGCAGCGTTTACAGTTTGCGCGTTGTCCATGTGGCCTGCAATCAGCAAGTGGACTTCTTCATTTGTGTCGTACACATAGATGTACGGATCCCATGGCGTTTCTGGTAAGAATTGCGCTGGGTTGAAGCTCGGGTTGTCTAGCGTAATCAAGAGTGACACGCGGTGACCACTGAC
The DNA here is from genome assembly GCA_020630175.1 of Anaerolineales bacterium. Classification (GTDB taxonomy): domain Bacteria; phylum Chloroflexota; class Anaerolineae; order Anaerolineales; family UBA6668; genus JAHDIM01. The sequence continues at coordinate 9,748 of JAHDBW010000023.1, read as the reverse complement.
ACGGTCTGCTTGATCAGCAGGGGTGTTAGTGAAGTAGCCAGATGCTGGTGGCAATGCGGCACGGGTGCTGCTGAGTACTTCGAATTCTGCGCTGTTACCGAATGTGCTGACAACGTCGCTGATTAGCGTGCCGTTGGCGTCATAGGTTGTCATTGCATATTGACCACCACCAGAGAGTGGCATGTTGTGACGGAATGCGTGATCGAAACCAGCACCGCGCGCCACAATTTCATAGTTCGCCAGCACAACTGCGATTTCGCCAGCTGCGGTTTCACAAACTTCCAAGCTCATGTCGATGACTACATCGTTGTAGTCCCAGTCTGACCAGCCGGTGTTCTTCAAGTCTTCGAAGGCCACGTGTTGGCTGTCTGTGTTACAGATTAGTGGACCGTAGACGCGGGCTTTGCCGTCATCAGTTGGGTCTGTATCTGCAAGGACGCGGGTGCTGTTGTCAGCTGGAACTGGTACGCCCAAGCTGTCAATGGCGGCTGCGGTTGCAGTGTTGATGTATGCGATGCCATCTTCTGCTTCGTCAATGTTGACTTGGAAGGTGATGGTTGCTGTTTCACCACCAGCGAGTGACGTTGGTAATGTCCAAGCGTTATCAACTGGTTCTGAGAACGCTGCGCCGTTGAGCGTTGCGCTATTTGCGATGTAAGTCATCGTGCTAGGGATTACGTCGTTGATCACAACGCTATCTGCACGGCCGTTACCGACGTTTGCCACTGAAATGGTGTAGGTCAGCGTGTCGTTAGCAGAAACCATCCAAGCGTCAGCAGATTTTTCTACGACGAGGGCTGGTGCCACTAGCGTTTCAGCAACAATGTTTGACACTTCTTCGTCTGAATTGGTGTAGGTAAGTGTTGCTTGGTTTTCAATGCGATCACCGTCTACGCCAGTGCTGTCTTGGGCAACTGTTGCGTAAATTGTAATGACTTCTTGTTGACCTGGTGCAATCGTTGCGAAGGTCGCAGTCACTTGGTTGCCAGCAAAGGCGGCATTGTCTGCGCCAGTGACGGTCAAGCGACTATCGATCAAGTCATTGACTTCAACATCGTACATGGTGACGTCTAACGGTGTTTGTGGCACGGTTAGCGTGTAAACAATGTCGTTGCCGTAGGTCAATTCACCATCGACGCTTTGGGCTTTTTCAATACCAGCGTTTGGTGTGTTCATTTCCCAGTCAGCAGAAACTTCTGGGTAGATGCGTTCGTCAGCGACACCATCACTATTGCTGTCTGGTGCGTTGCCAGCTTGTGAGCTATAGCTAGTGATCTTAGCGTTGTTGATCAGGTCTAGGCTAGCTGAGATGTCGGTTGCAACTTCTGCGGTGTACACAATTTCTAGTACAGCACCAACGTAGAGCACGTCTAATTGGTAAGCCAGACCAGTGGTGTTGAGGACACTGTTGTCTTGGAAGTTGGTGGCAACGTCTGGGAAGCCTTCTGGATAAATGATCGTTTGGCTTTGGGTCCCAGTAAAGGTTAGCCCGTCTGGCAAGGTGTCGACGACATAGATGTCGTGCGCTTCAGCGTTGCCAAAGTTTGAGACTTGCAGGGTGAAGGTGACAGTGTCGCCTGCGGCAAGTACGGTCTTGTCGCCTGTTTTGTTCAGGTACAAGTTTGGTTGAATGATGGTCACATCGGCGTCAGCTTCAGGGCTGCGGCGGTCGATTTGATCAGTGTTTGTGGTGTGACTTGCATAACCGGTGTTGTTGTAACCAGTTGCGTTGTCATACCAACCAACGAAGGCGTCGTTGTCTGCGTTCGCTGTCGTCCAGTTTTCTGGATAGTATTCTTGGTTGACGTTGCTTGGGTTGACACCGGTTACAAGCGTGTCAAATTCAATGACGAAGTTGTAATCGGCTTGACCAGCGCTATTGTCTACGGTTTCAAGGAACCAACGCAGATCTTTCTTGCCATTGTCTAATGGGTTTTCGGCGTGATTAGCGTCGTCAAAGGTTGCGTTTGCAATTGTGCTAGTGCCTGGAACGTAGTCAAAACCGTTTGGTAAGTTGTTTTCTTCAACAACTGGCCAGTAAGCAACAACGCCGCTTGGCACTGTGCCGCGCAAGGTCCAAGTGACTGTGTCGCCAATGCGAGCGTAGCCAGGATCTACGGTCTTGGTCATCGTGACACCACGAATGTAAACGGTTGCGTCATCAGTGTTGATGTCTTCAACAGTTTGGGTTGCGTCTGTTTGGTGACCGGTATTGTCTGAGCGGCTGTTGTAGCTCACGCTCGCAATGTTGTTCATTGATTGACCCGCAACCACACCAGCTGGAATTTCGATGCTGTAAGTGTAAGTTTGGGTTTCGCCGACAGCCAAGCTGCCAACGCTGTTCCAAGTCAGGGTGCCACCAGCGCCATTGTATGGATCGCCAGTTGCGCTTGCAATTGTGCTTGCCGTTGGGCTTGCTTGGTCTGAGTTACCATCAACTAGCAAGTCTGCTGGCACGATGTCTGTCAGGGTTAGGTTGTAAGCAGTTGCCCGACCAACGTTTGTAACGTCGATGGTGTAGTTCACAATGTCACCTGGTTCTAGGTTGGTTGTGATGTTTGCTGTTTTTGTGAGTTCAAGTTCTGGCGCGGTGTAGTCTACGTTCGCCATATCGCGCAGGCTGTAGCCTTCGCCATAGGTGTTCATGCCGCTGAGCTTACCGAAGTTTGCGACGAGCCAGTCTGGTTCAACGTTTGGTGTATCGCCAATCATTGCTTGAATGTCAACTTGCCATGCGCTGCCACGGGTGACATCACAAAGCGTCCACTCTACATATTGCAAGCCACCGATGGTGCCAACAATTGCGTTTTGTTCGTCTGCGACACAATCGCCATTATCAGAGTAAGTGCCGCTAACCGCATAAACTTCTGTGTTTGGAATGTAAGTCATCCCACGTGGCAAGTAGTCACGGATGACAATTGCTTTTTGGTCGATGTCTGCCGCTGCCGTGTAGGTCAAGCGGAAGTGAGCAGTGTCGCCGGTGAAGGCGTTCATTTGATTTGTCCATTCACCAGTTTGGTTGTTTTTGACAACTTTACTGAAGGCTGGCATGCGGGTGTAAACGGTTGCTGAAGAGCTGTCTGGAATGACAGTCCCAGTGCGACCTTCAGTGATCAAGTCTGTCCAGTCGTCGCTGATTGTGGCAACGTTGGTCAGGCTATCACCAGACACAACTGGCAAGCCGCTGTATGGCGCGCGTTCGTAAGTTTCATCTACAGTGGCGCGGAAAGTGATGCTGGCGCTATCGCCGTGCATAGTTTCGTTAGCAGGAATTTCCCATGTGATGGTGGTCTGACCGTCGCCTGGGGTATCGTGTTCAACTGACACTGGAACTTTGCTAGCGGTATTTGGTGTGTAGGTTGTGCCATCTGGCAGAACGTCCACAATCACCACGTTTTCAAGATCGTAATATTCTGAAACGTAGTAGGTGAGGGTGTAATTGATTGTTGAGCCAATCCCAACCGTGCGTGGACCACCTGATTTGTGTAACGTCAGGTATTCAGCGATTACGATTTCTTCTGGATCGTCACCTGGTGTAGATTGTGAACCGTCACTGGTATTTGCGCTTTCATATGTACCTGTTGCTTCATAACCAGCGGCCATGACTGCATCTTCAGGAATGATGTTGCCGGTCATTGGACCCGCAAATGGGCCAGCGGCAGCTTGTGTATCGTCTGCGGTACGGTATTTATATGGAATAGCGGTGCCAAAGGTGATTTTGACTGGTGCTGCGTATTCTGCAGTGGTCAAGGTGCCAAGGTCCCAGCTTAGTTCAAGCGAGCCATCGTCTTGCAGGGCGATGGTTGGCGTTGCATCGGCATTGTTTGGGTTAGGGCTAATGGCCGGGCTACCCAGATAAGCGACACCAGCAGGCAAGATCACTTTGGCGACCACATCTTCTGTGCTGCCAACGTTGTTGTTCTTGACAGTGACTTCATAGGTATAAGGCCAATCTGCGTTACCGTCATATTCGCCAGCACCGGTTGCTTGTTCGTCTGCGGTAGATTGGATTGCTTCCAACTCGATGTCAATGGTTTGTGGGCCACTGTCTAGCGTGTCTTCAGCTTGGATCCAAACGCCGCTATTGTCAGGCATTGAATTGACTTCAGCTGTTACTGTTGTTGCGAAGCTGTCGGCAATGGTGACGTCATCTGCAATTGAAGCCGTAACAAAGAGTTCTAAGTCTTCTTGCGCTTCTAAATCAGCGATGTTTGTCCATTCAATAAGCGTTGTGCCGTCCGCTTGTTTTTGAACAAATGTCGGAGAAATGCTTGCGCTTTTGAAGGTTAGTCCAGCACCTAATGTATCGGTGATGGTGAGGTTGTAGCCACGATCGATTTGTGCGGTGGCGGCGGTGTTTTCCAAGTCAATGCGATAAACGACATCACCACCTAAAAGAGGTTCGTCGGTAATAACCTGACTAAGGGTTAATGCGGGGCCACTCAACAGTGCTGTTTTTGAAAACACGGCGTTTGGGCCGAGGACAAAAAGGGCACAGATCATAGCTAATGCGAAGGTCGAAAATTGTTTTCTCATATCTACCACTATTTACTCAAAACTATTGAAATAACTACCAATACTTTTTATTGATACATTCAGCTTAGGCCGTTTTTCTGACGGTTTTGCTGACCTTTGCGGTTAGAAAAAACGGTCTTTTTCTAACGCAATACCAACTTATATATAGTGTATTGGATTGCTAGATTAGAAAACTTGGGGGTTTATTGAGAACTAGTAAAGGTTAGTTAAGAGTTGGTAGATTAAGTGCAGTTTTGGCTCTATTTTGCTGCGGAAATTGTGAGGAAAACAAATGCTGTTATTTCTTTGTAATAAATAGCGGCGTGGCTTCAGCCAGATGTTGGCGCAAAACAAAATGGCCTCTCGTCTGAGAAGCCATTTTGTTTATTCGAGCGTTTCGTTTAGATGAAGCGCTCTTTTCTTTCTGTTTAGCAGGGTCTGCTGTCTAAGGTGCAGTAACCAACGGCAAGAAGATTTGGCTGCCGCTTGGGCCTTGGCCAAGAATGCCAATGATGTTCATGTTGCCGCTAAAGTCAGCGTAAACAACTTCTAAGGCTGCATCGTCATCTAAGTTGAGCAAGAGCGGGGTGCCTTTGACAGATACACCGGCTTCATATGGCCAACCGATAACCGCGCTGCCGTCTGCTTCCCACGCGTAGATGTTGCCATCGTCTGAAGCTGCAATCACTTCGTCCGTGCCGTCGCCATCAACGTCACCTAAGGTTGCGCTGTCGATGATTGGTGCTGAGACGCTACCACCGTTCCAGATATAGTCTGAGCCATCGGCGTTCCAGACCTTCAGTTCACCATCGTTGGTGCCCATTAGGATTTCAAGCGTTTCGTCACCGTCTACATCAGCTGCAATCGGTGCTGATTCAACACCCGTCCAGCTAGCAAATGTTTGCCATTGGAAGGTGCCATCTGCGCCGAGCATGTAAAGGTAACTACGTGGATACCCTTGGCTGTCATCCGCTGAGGCAAACAGAATTTCTTTGCCCGGTAAGTTTGGATCAATGTCAACCACGAGTGGCTTGACCAAAATTGGATCATCCGTTGCAAACATCCACACGTCATTGCCTTCTGCGTCTAGCACATAAAGTTGCCCGTCATAACCACCCACGATAATTTCTAGGCTATCGTTGCCGTCAAGGTCTTCAATGACTGGCGCAGAGTTGATGAGTTGGTTGTCAAAGACTTCTGCAATACCGCCGATATCGGTGCTCCATTTGGCGCTACCGTCGTTTTCGAGCACATAGAGTTGGCCATTTGCTGCGGCAACAACCACTTCAATGGCATTGTCACCGTCAATGTCTGCCACAGCAGGGCTAGCGAGAATACGATAGCCGCCACCGCTTGGGTCAACCGGCCAGCCAGCGACTGGGCTGCCATCATGGTTGAAGGCGTAAACCTTACCGTCTAGACTGCCTACTAACACTTCGAGTTGGGCGTCATCGTCTAAGTTGGCAACGGTTGCTTCTGTTTTGACATCAGCCGTTACATCACGTGACCAAAGCTGTGTTAGGTCTTCATTGGCGCTGTACACTTCCAGCGTGTTGCTGGCGTAGTTACCAATAATGATTTCAAGTTGATTGTCACCATCTAAGTCTGCGCTGACTGCATTTGCATAGTAGCGCGTGGTTGGCTCCGCTTGGACAGCGTTACCAAGAATGGTGAAGTTACCGTCGGCGTCCACACCCCAGAGTTGTTCACCACGGGCGCGATCCAACTCATTCCAGTCGCGGTTTGAAGAGCCACCAGTGTTGATGTAACGCGTATAGTCTGGGTACCCTTTCCAGATCCCGATAAATTCTTCTGGCCAGCGCCAGTTCGCTGGGAAGCTTTGCGCGAGTGGCAAGTCTTGGCCCATCATCGGGCTTTCTGGATCGTAAACTGCATTTACGGCTTGGGCGTTATCCATGTGACCGGCAATCATCAGGTGAACTTCTTCTTGCGTGTCATATACATAGATGTATGGATCGTAAGGCAGCCCCGGTAGTAATAAGGCTGGATTGCGTTCTGGCTCGTCTAAGGTCACAACCAATGAAACGCTGTTACCAAGAATACGTTCTGCTTGATTTGCCGGCGTGTTGCTGGCCCAGCTATCTGTTGAGGGCAGCGCAGTGCGCGTGTTACCAAACAGTTCAAAGGTTGCTTCTTCAAACGTATCTTTTTCGGTGCTGATGACGTTACCGTCACCATCACGCACGGTCATTGAATAGTTACCGCTGCCGCTGTAAGGCAGGGCGTGTCGGAAGGCGTGATCATAGCCAGCACCACGCGCCACGATTTCATATTCACCGCGCATGACAGCAATGTTACCTTCAGCCGTTTCACAGACTTCTAGCAGCATTTTGATCACAACGTCATTGTAGTCCCAGTCAGACCAGCCGGTGTTTTTCAAGTCTTCAAAAGCGACTTGGCGGCTGTCGCTTTGACAAACCAATGGGCCGTACACAGTAGCAGAGCCGTCATCTGTTGGGTCTGTGTCTTCAGAGAACTTACGTCGGTGATCTTTACGTACCGGATTGCCATCGCCATCTAGTGCGTCTACTTGGGCTGTATTGACATACGCTTGCCCAGCCCGAGCCCGATTCACACCGGCTTCAAAGGTCAACGCAACCGTTGTTTGTGGGGCGATTGGGTCAGTAAGCTGCCACACAGTGTTGTTAGGGTCTGTGATAGCTACGCCGTCTAGTTTAGAGGTGCCAGGCACATAGAACATGTTGCTTGGCAGGTTATCTGTAATCTTCACATCATATGCTGGGCCAGCCCCAACATTACTTACTGTAATTGTGTAGGTGATGCGATCGCCACCATTTACAAGGTAAACATCAGCAGACTTGTCAACGACCAGTGCTGGTGGTGCGGCTGGATCAACAGTTGGCAGTGGCACAAGTTCAACACAGGCTGTATCTGAAACGGTGTTCATCCCAGAAGACAAGAATTCATTGGTCTCCGTCGCGGTGTTACAGATGAGGTCATCATCTGGACGCGAGGTAATTTCAACCGTGTATTCAATCGTGTAACTGTCGTCTGGATTGAGAACTGCGGTGTAGTTATATCCATTTTCATCTAATGGGAACGGCGTATCACCAGCGTCGGCAAGCGTTTCACCGTTGACGGTGGTTGAGTTTTCAACATAAGTAACGTAGTCCGGCAAGGTGTCTTGCGTTGCCATTGTAGTCTCTGGCATGGCAACTGCGGTTTTATTTTTGATCACCAAGGTGTAGGTAATGGTGTCGCCAATATCGTAACCGCCGTTGTCGTTGACATCGGTGGCTTGCACGGCTGTCTTGCTGATGGTTTGGGTTGGTGCATTTGGAATGCCGTAACCCACATCAATTGCTGGCGCACCGGCGCGTGACGTGGCTGGATCTTGCCCGTAAGCAGCACTAAGTAGCGCACCTTTATCATCACAGGTCCAAACGCGGGTGCCGGTTTGGTCAGCCGGGCTATCGGCACGACCGTCGTTGTTGAGGTCAACGTAGAGCTTTGTTTGCGTCAATGGCGCAACCGTCATTGACTTGTCGTAATCGTAAGGTGCGGTACCAAGTGCGCCGCCATCACCAAGGTAGTCCACACAAACGGTGATATCACCAGCTGGCGCAACGTTTGGCGGATAGACTGCCGTAAACCACACTGGGCTGCTGTTTTCATAGAGCCGTTTTGTATACGTTGGATCATCGCCTGGCGCAAAGCCAACGGTGAATTGTGGTGTCAGTGACGTGAGTGGGGTGAGTGTGTAGCCCCAGTCGTGCGTTAGGCCGTTGTTGTGCCAAGAATTACCGTCCGCATCGATGAGTGCGATGGCGTAAAACGGACTTTCATCCGCAGTGTGGAATTCAGAGGCGCCTTTGGTTACGACGACGTATTCAGCACCACCAGCCGGAATGCTGACCGGCGTTTTGGTGTTTTGATCGTTTGTCCATTCTACAGAGATGGTCTCTGCGTTTGGATTGTAGAGATAGATCCACGTTGGGTCTGGGTCGCCAACGCCGGTTGAGCTAACAGGCGTGTAGTATTGGTGGCTCCACATATCGGTGTGCAGTAGGGTGTACCAGCGGCCTTCATAGTAAGAGCAAATATCGCCAGTGAGCATGTTGGCCTGCACTGGGTAAGAACTGGTGATTGTGTCGCCTTGTTTGATGTCTTCTAGCAGAATGCTTTCACCTTCAGCCAAAATTGCGACAACTTCGCCGTTTTTGCGGAGTTCAGTATCTTCAATGCCCGCCATTACGCTAAGAGCCGTGTATTGGAATGCGTCATCTAGGTCGTTGATCGTATCAACACCAACTGGCGCAATATATTCGGTGCCCCATAAATTTGTTGGATAAACTTCCAATGCGCCAGCTAATAATGTGCTGGAGCCGTCTAGCCAACCCATGCGGTTAACTTGTACGGTATCAGTGCTTTGAATTTTGTCGCTACCATCGTAAATGATGGATTTCCCAATTTTATTTGCGTTGACCTTCGTCTCTAAAATGATGACATCCCCAGCAGAGAACGTATCGTTTGGAAAGTCTGGATGGAAGCCGTTGCTGGTATCGCCATCGCCCCAAGCTTGGGTGGAATTGGCCGTGGTGTTGTAAATATCAGCTTCGTAGCCGTCTTCCCAGTGGTCGTAATAGATAATGGTATTGTCGAACCCAATCACAATTGAGGTGTAGCTATACACCGGATTTCTAGGTTCACTAATTGTCCAGTTACGTGGGAGCTCGCCGCTGTTATGGCAATAAGAATTGCCCGGCACTACGCCAGTAATTGCGGCGTGAATTTCATTTTCTGGGGTGGGGAAGTAATACGTGTTGACAATTTCTTGTACTGGCAAACTAGCAATCGCTGCTGAAGCTTGTACGGCTTGACTGTTTTGCCCGCTAATGACGGCGAATACGCCAAGCGCAACAAAGGCCAGACCTTTCTTAAGAAACGTGTCTAAGGATGAAAAATACGAATACGATGACATATCTACCTACAAGATGATGTGTTTGTTTACCGATACTTACAAATACGTATCCAATTGCCTAAGCTAACATTGGATGTTTGGTTACTAATAAAGAGTGATCTAACCTTATACTAACCACTTATACTTTATCGCGCTGTAAAGCTAAAACTATTGAGACTATATTGAGATTTTCCCCTGTTTCTTAAGGTGTGTGGATAAACTTTTCTTTTACCTTTTCTAACCGTATTTTTACTTTGGCATTGTGGGGTGGGCCGCCCGAGGCTAAAGCCG